>CAMBFN010000019.1 GCA_945865425.1 Comamonas sp. lk
GGCATGGTGCGCGAGAACGCCGCTGCGATTAACTTCGGCATGATGGCGCCGATCTACCCTGCGACAGCGATTGCGCTATTGACGGTGTCGGTCAATCTGGTGGTGGACTGGATGCTGTCGATTGATGCGCGCCCCTCTGGCGCGCAGGCCGAACTCTAAGAAAGACCGAAGGGTATGAGTGATTCCACTATTTTGCGTATCAGCGGCTTGCGGCTGATCAGCGTTACAGGCAATGTCATTGTGGACCATGTTGATCTGCAATTGCAGCGCGGCGAGGTGCTGGGCCTGATCGGCGAAAGCGGTGCCGGCAAATCCACGATTGGCTTATCGAGCATGTGCTACGCCCGCGCGGGCTTGCATATCGCGGCAGGCGAAGTGGTGCTCGATGGCGTGAACATACGCGCGCTGGATGCCGAAGGTCGGCGCCAGGTGCGTGGCAAGCGCATTGCCTATATTGCTCAATCCGCTGCGGCCGCCTTCAACCCGGCACACAGCCTGATGGACCAGGTCTGCGAGGCGCCGGTGCTGCACAAACTGATGACCCGCCCCCAGGCCGAGGCTTGGGCACGCGAATTGTTTGTGGCGCTGGACCTGCCTGACGCCCAGAACTTTGGCAGCCGCTACCCGCATCAGGTCTCGGGCGGGCAATTGCAGCGCGCTATGGCGGCCATGGCCATGTCTTGCCGTCCGGACGTGCTGGTGCTGGACGAACCCACGACGGCGCTGGATGTGACCACCCAAATTGAAGTGCTGATTTTGCTCAAGTCCCTGATCCGCCAGTACGGCACGGCGGCCTTGTACATCACGCACGATTTAGCCGTCGTAGCCCAAGTGGCCGACCGCATCAAGGTGCTGCGCCACGGCAAAGAAGTCGAAGAAGGCCTGACGCAGCAAATCCTGCACGAGGCCCGGCAGGACTACACCGCGCGTCTGGTAGCGGTGCGCGGCGCAGCTGCCAGCGAGCGCGCCGTGGGCGCCACGGTGCAGCCGGAAACCGTGTTGAAAGTACAAGACTGCCACGCCTTTTACGGCGATTTCCATGTGGTGCGCGGCGTATCCTTGGACGTGCAGCGCGGCGAAACCGTAGCCGTGGTCGGCGAATCGGGCTCGGGCAAATCGACGCTGGCGCGCATCATCACCGGCCTGCTACCCCCGCGCAGCGGGAAAATTTTGTTCCAGGAAAAGGCGCTTCCTCCCACGCTCAAGGCGCGCAGCAAAGAACTCAAACGCACGATTCAACTGGTCTATCAAATCCCGGATGTGGCGATCAATCCGCGCCAGACGCTGCGCGAGATCATCGGCCGACCGGTGGAGTTTTATTTCGATGTCGGGCGCGCCGAAGTCAACGCACGTGCACAAGAACTCATGACCTTGGTGGAGTTGCCGCAGGACTACCTGGAGCGCCGCCCGGGCCAGTTGTCCGGCGGACAAAAGCAGCGTGTCTGTATCGCCCGTGCGCTGGCGGCCAAGCCCGACCTCATCATCTTGGACGAGCCCACCTCGGCGCTCGACCCGCTGGTGGCCGAAGAAATTCTCACTTTGCTGCGCAAATTGCAGCGCGAGTTAGGCCTGTCTTACATCCTGATCACCCACGACCTGGACGTGGTGCATCGCATCGCCCACCGCACGGCGGTGATGTTGCAAGGCCAGTTTGTGGCCTTTGATACCACCGACAAAATCTTCGAAAACCCCGAGCACCCCTACACCCAAAAGCTAATCACCGCGGTGCCCGAAATGCGCGTTGATTGGTTGGACGAGGTGTTGGCTAAGCGGCAAAAAGTGACGGCCTAACTCAAAACTAATTTGCTTACCCTCAGGGAAGGTCTGCACAAGCCCCACCGCCGCGGGAGTAAACCTCAAGAATTCATACAACCAAACCTGGAGCAGCTACTCAATAAGCTCCTGGCTAAGGTTCAAGTTCATGATAGAAATTTTCATTCGATATAGGACTTCTTGGTGCGTTGCAGCAAGATGCACTTGCCACGCATCAAACTCTGGGAATGGATATTCATTTGTCCGCATCACAGGTAAGTCGTCGAGTGCAGCGCCTGAAAGAGGCAGGACTGATCGCCCGTTACGTGGCCTTGCTCAACCCGCAAGCTTTAGGTTTAGGGGTGCGGGCCGTAAGTTATGTCACTCTGATCCGTCACGGGGGTGATGAGGGGCAGATTTTTGAGCAAGAAATAAAAAATATTCCCGAAGTGCTCGATTGCTATGCAGTGGCCGGAGAGTCTGATTACGTCTTACAAATTGTTGCAACCGACTTGCAGGCTTTGTCTGAAACCGTCCTTCGGCGGCTTACACGTATTGTTGGCGTAGGTAGTATCCGCTCGAACGTGGTGCTTAGCTGCGTCAAGGCCAGCACCCAACTACCCTTGACGCATTTAAGTATTGAAGCGGGCGTTAGCCGCAAAACATAGCACTATGGGTCTAGCGACCATTCAGATCGAATCCTTAGAAATCTCACTTCTTGGGGCCCCCTCCTTTTAAGTGCAATAACTGGCGGTACACAAAGTTGTCACTGGCACTGAACACAAGGCCGAGCAGTATTTCATCTTCAGCGACGATAAAAGGCAGGCCTTAGCGTGCTTTAGCCTTAGCTTGGCTGTAAGGTCTAAGTAGTGACCTACCGCGACTTAGCATATCGACTTCTTGATATGGCCCTCTGGCTAGCTCCCGGCTATAAAGCAATCATCGCAAAGGAGAGCAACACGATGATCAAAGCACATCCCTTCAACTATCCCTATGACGGTCTACTCGACCCAGCACGAACTGCCGTGCTGGCGATCGACCTGCAGGTTGACTTTTTGTCGACCGATGGGTACTTCGCGAAGAAGGGCTATGACCCTGCGCCGCTGCGCGCAGTTATCGCTCCCATTAAGCGACTGACGGACGCCGCTCGAAATGCAGGTTGCTTGGTGATCTGGACCTGCCAGGGTTACCGGGCCGACCTCGCCGACGCCAATGCCTATGACCATTGGCGGGCTAGGCGGGCGGGTATTGAGATGAAACGCGGCGACGCTGGCTCGTTGTTGCGTGGCAGCCCCGGGTACCAGATCGTTCCTGAGCTGACGCCGTTTGCAGGGGACGTGATCGTCGATAAGACCGCTAACGGTGCGTTCTACCAGACCGACCTTGAGTTGGTGCTGCGCGCACGTTCCATCACGCACCTCATCTTTTCTGGTTGTACTACCGATGTCTGCGTACACACCACCTTGCGTGAGGCGGTGGATCGCAAGTACCAATGCCTGCTTGTACAAGATGCCTGCGCCAGCGCTGATGCCTATGCACATGAAGCTGCACTCCACATGGTCACGATGGAGGACGGTATCTTTGGAGTATTGGCGTCACTAGACGATGTGGTCACTGGCCTGTCAGCGCTCAAACCGGTAGTCAGTTGATGGAACCACAAAAGGCGAATCGCGGATTTGAGCCGGATGCCATGTATGGCAACATCTACAGCCGCGCTCAGGCCTATGCCGTACTTGCGATGATGGTGCTGATCACCGTTAGTTTGGATTTGGCTAAACTTCCGATGCACGTAATGGTCGATCCGATTCGCAAGACACTGGGGATCAGCGACGTGCAGATCAGCCTGGCGCTCGGCGCCGTTGGCGCAGTACCGTTTGTAGTCATGAGCCTAGTCGGCGGGTGGCTTAGTGACCGATTTTCACGGCGCTTGCTGATGTCAATCGCGATCGTGATTTGGACCTTGGGCGCTATGACATGCGCTTTTGCAGGCAGCTTCGAACTGCTGGTGGCTGGGCGTTTGCTTCTTTTCATCGGCGCCGGTATGAAGCTGCCGGTGGTTATGACTTGGATCAACGATGCATTCCCGCCTGAGCAACGCGGCCGCGCGGTGGGCGCCTTCTTTGTGGTGCTGGGATCTGGCCCGTCGTTGGCGATCATGCTGGCTGGTACCGTACAGCGCTTGGCGGAAAGCGGTGCATTCGTGTCCTTGGGGTTAGCGCTTGGCTCTGAGCCTTGGCGCGCGACTACATTTTTACTGGCCTTGCCGGGTATTCTGATGGTGCCGCTAGTCTTCGGCCTTCGGGACCGCCGCGTTCAACCCGTGGCCGACTGCAAACCTACTGCGCCGTCGGCACAACAGGCGGCCGAGATGCCGATCAAACTGATCGTCACCCTGGTGAGCGCAGCCGCGCTCGTCGCTTTGGTAGACGCCGCCAGCCTGAGCTGGATGCCCACTGTATTCACGCGCAGCTTTGGCTATGACGTACAGGAGGCTGGGTTCACCTTTGGCATCATTACATTGATCGCTGGCAGCGCTGGACCACTGCTCGGAGGCTGGGTCGGCGATACCTTGTATCGCCGCCATGGCCTTGCGGGTAGGGTCTGGCTGGCCGCCGTATCAGCTCTTTGCTGTGTCCCGCTTTTGGCCGTCTACTTGGTATCGGCCCCTGCCTGGCTAGTGGTCGCCCTCACACTCAATGGCGTATGCACCGTCGCCGCACTTTCGCTCACCTATGTCAACGCCCAGGCGTTGTTGCCGGAGAATCGGCGAGGTCTGGGCACAGGTATGATCAGTGCAACCACGACTATCGTGGCGTCGGCAGGCCCTACCTTGGTCGCCTTGTCCTCCCAGCATCTGCTGAGCGGTCCAATGGCACTGCCACACTCGATCGCTCTTGTCGGCGCAGTGGGCAGTGTGCTGGCGGCGTTTGTTCTAGCCGACTGTGCCCGCCGAGTCGGGCTAACGGGGGTCAACCGGCCATTCGTCGCACCGCACCATCAATGAACATGGCGGTCACAATACTACCGTTTGCATCGACACTGCCGCGCAACATGCCGGTTGTGTTGAAGTCGACACACCACCCTCCATCAGGACTGATGGCAATCATGCCGACCTCTGCGCCGATCGCGGTCAACTCAGCCAACAAGATCGTCATCGCGTCAGGCACCGACAGGCCCTTGTGCTCAATCAACGATGCTAGGCGGTGCCCGGCGCAGCTGCGAAGAATGTGTTCGCCTGTTCCTGTGAAGGAAACCGCTACGCTGCGGTTGCATGCATAGGTGCCGGCCCCAGGAATTGGAGAGTCGCCCACCCGGCCAGAGATCTTGTTGAGCAGGCCACCAGTCGAAGTAGCTGCAGCCACGTTGCCGTGCAAGTCCAGTGCCACAGCACCCACCGTACCATGTTTGCTGGCGACTCCACCGGCCGAAATTTCAAGCCCTGGCGTGCTCCGCTCCGGCATCGATGACCAGTAGGCATACATCTCAGGCGTCACAAAATAGTCGGGCGACACGATGACGCAGCCATTGTCGCGAGCGAAGGCCTCAGCGCCCGAGCCGACCAAAAGCACATGCGGCGATCGTTCCATTACGCATCGGGCCGCCCGCACCGGATTGCGGACGGTGCTCACGCACGCCACGGCACCAGCTTGACGATCGCGGCCATCCATGACTACCGCATCCATCTCTACGCTGCCATCGCGCGTCAGCACCGAGCCGCGGCCGGCATTAAACAGCGGGTAGTCTTCCATACCGGCAACAACCTCTATCACGGCGTCCAAGCTGCTACCGCCCGCGCGCAGTATGGCGTAGCCAGTTTCGAGCGCTATTTTCAGACCTTCAATCATCTGCGGCTCAAGTTGGCCCAAGTCGCTGTCGCGGCTTAAGTTACCGGCTCCGGCATGTATCAATAGCTTCATGTTAAACACCTCCTGTTAAGTTCGAGTATTGCCCATTCAGTGGATCCTTGAAGATGGCAGCTTCTTGATATTGCGCCGTTTTGGCTGCAATGGTCAGCCAACCGCCGGGCTGGCGACCACGAACAGCGCGAAGTGATGATCCCCATGCGCGACGGCGTTCGACTTTACAGTCTCATCATCGTGCCTCAGGGCATTGCGACGGCGCCGGTGGTGCTCGAGCGCACGCCCTACAGCGCGGCCGGACTGGCACAAGTGACCAGCAGCTCCGACGCCGCCGCGGCGCTGCACCCGCTGCATGCCGATCTCGTGGGCAACCAGTACATCTTGGTTATACAAGACGTGCGCGGCAAGTTTGGCTCCGAAGGTGAGTACGTGATGAACCTGCCTTTACGCGGCCCGCTCAATGACGGGCCGGCAGACCATGCCACCGACGCCTGGGACACGATCGAGTGGCTGCAGCACAATCTGCCCGAATTTAACGGCTGTGTAGCCACACTCGGCCTAAGCTACGACGGCTTCACCGCCTTGATGAGCTTGCTGGAGCCTCATCCAGCGCTCAAGGCCTGCGTAGCGATGAACCCGATGGTCGATTGCTGGATCGGCGACGACTTTTTCCATAATGGCGCCTTTAGGCAACTTCCAACAGCCGAGTACGCCGTGCGGCAGACTAGTGGCAAGTCGGTTGTCGGCAGCTGGCCCGGTCAGCGTTACGACGAGTACGAAAGCTGGCTGCTTGCCGGTTCGGCCTCAGGGATGGGACAGGCCCTTGGCCTAGATCGTCTGCCCTTCTGGCAACGCGTGCTGGCGCACCCTGACTACGACGCCCATTGGAGTGGCCAGGCGTTGGACCGACTGCTACGCGACAGGGCTCCCGACGTACCCACCCTGCACGTGCAAAGCCTGTGGGATGCTGAGGACATCTATGGCGCCATCGCAGCCTACGCGGCCATGCAATCCAGCGCGACTAGGGGCAAAAACAATCACCTGGTCATCGGCCCTTGGAGCCACCCTGCACCGTTCTTCCTCGATGGTGCCGAGCTCGGTCCGCTAAAGTTCAGCAGCGACACCGCCGTCTGGTTCCGACAACGCGTGCTGTTGCCGTTTTTGAACGCACATCTTAAGAAAAGTCAGCCCGGTATATCCATCCCCAGCGTAGTGGCCTTTGAGACCGGCAGCAATACCTGGCACGAATATGACACCTGGCCAAGAGCCGGTACGGCCACAGTGCCGTACCGAAAGTTATTTCTGAAAAACGGTTTTAAGCTGACCTTTGACCCGCCGGATTCGACAGCCGCGGCGCAAACGCCCGCCTTCGACGAGTTTGTCTCCAACCCCGCCAAGCCGGTGACTTATCAACCGCGCCCGATCCGCCCCAAGTCCGCCCCAGGTTATGCCTGGGAGGGCTGGCTGGTGGGTGATCAACGATTTGCGAGTGACCGCCCGGATGTGCTGACCTACACCTCCGATATGCTGACAGTGCATTTACGCCTGGCTGGGCAACCCGTCGTCCACCTCTTCGCCGCCACCACCGGTACCGACGTGGACTGGATCATCAAACTCATCGACGTTCAGCCCGACGAAGTGCCCGGCAATGAAGGTCTGGGCGGCTACCAACTGCCTCTAGCCATGGAAATCCTGCGCGGCCGCTACCGCGACACTCCGTCCAAGCCCAGCCCCGTACCAAGCGGAGAAGTGGTGTATTACCGGATCGCGTTGCCTCAGGTGAGCCACAGCATTGCGCCGGGCCACCGCTTGATGATCCAGGTGCAGTGCAGCTGGTTCCCGCTTTATGACCGAAACCCGCAGCGCTACGTGCCGCGTATCGCTTTCGCGCAGCCTCAGGACTATGTCAAGGCGACTCAGCGCGTGTTCCGAAGCCTAAACATGGCAACCTGCATCGAGTTGCCGGTCATTGATTGACCGCCTGCGTTGCAACTCCTTCAGTGTGACCTGAACTATCCCCATGGCTAAAGCCAGGGGTTTGCGCGGCTCATTTGGTCAGTGTGCGAAGAAACCGATCGAACAACTGAGCCTGCGAGTGGATGCCGATCTTGGCGTAAATGTTGCGCTTATGGTTTGTGACCGTTCCTTCCTCGATATCCAGCGCTCTGGCCATCGACTTAGCAGAATGTCCTTTGAGCATCAGCTCGATAATCTCGGTCTCGCGCGGTGTGATCTCGCCGGGCTGCATGGCGTTGATCTGCATACGCAGGTCGAACGCCAGGCCCGGGCGCGCCGCCTGCAGACGCTGGCGATCGCGCCAGAGGAAGTGGGCCTCGACGAATGCGCGCACCAGCGGCTCAACATCACCAAACCGTCGCAGCTCGTTCCCTTCAAAAACCAACATTGGCGTCTCGCGTTCAACTAACACATGCACGCTGCGGCCTGGCTTCAACGGTACGATGTAGCGCAGCTCGTCTACCACGCCGGTCGCCTGGTAATGGCGTTGGAAATATTCCGACTGGCTGAAGTCCTCGGGGGCAATGTCCTCCAATCGCACCAGACCCGACCTGCCTTCGACGACAGTCCGCCAGAACGGGTCCAGCAAATACAAGCCGCGCTGGTACTGCGCCATTTGCGCCAGCATGTAATCACGCTCGTAGTTGCATTCGATGAGCTCGGGCTGATGATCGAGCGAGAACTCGAAGACAATGAAATTGCTCAGCGGCTCCAGTGCGTTCAGGGCCTGGTACAGAATGCTAAGGGATGTAGGCTCTTGTTGCGCGAGCAGCAGCCGCGCAGCCCAAGATGACGCCCAGGCCAGTGGGCGTGCGTAGGAGTCTTCGATAGCCGGAGTTTTGAGCATCTATGATGGACACTATAAACTAGCTGACTTAGGCCCTCTGGACTCAGTAAGTGCTCAATACTTGGCAATCGCATCACGAATGCCCTCGAGGTGCCCTTCAATGACGGTTTGTGTCGCCGTAACGTAGCTTTGACGGAGCGTCTGTACGTCCGTCCAGTTCATGCCCGGTTCGGGCAGGTCAAGCCAAAACACGCTCAACTCCAGCGTGCAACCCGCGGCAGTGGGGACCAAGCGCCAATCTGCAAAGGCGGTGGTGGCGTCCTCGTCCAAAAGCGCCAGCCGGAATACCAGGCGGCGCTGAGGCTCCAGGCAGATGATCTCGTCGACACGTGTGTGCAATTGCCCGCTGGAATCTCTGCTCGTGTACAGCGCCCGTTCGCCCACTGCGTCCGCCGGACCGTCGAGCCTTTCCTTGCCGACAAAGCTGGGCATCCATTGCGCGCGGTCGAAGAGCAAGGGCCAAACTTCATTGGCATCCACGGCCAGTTCCATTCGGGCGCAGTTGAGTGCGCCGAACGTATGCGTTCCAAACGTTGGGGTGGGCTGTTCAGGAGACGGCTTAGAGTTCACGGTCGGTGATTGCTCGACGCGACTACCCAATGATCGATCTGGTCGGCCAGCACTGGAAGGGGGTAGCCACCGTTGACCAGCAAGGCATCGTGAAAACTGCGGACGTCGAATGTTGTGCCCAAGCGCTGCTGTGCATCCTGGCGTAGCTTGTTGATGGCAATGTGCCCTAGCTCATAGGCCAGCGCCTGAGCCGGGATGTCGGTGCTGTAGCGCAGCAGTTCGCTGTCGATCACGCTGGGGCTCTCAACTGTGTGGGCGCGCATGAAGGCACGCGCCCGTTCCAGCGTCCAGCCCATGGCATTGAGCCCACTATCGACTACCAGTCGCGCGGCCATGAAGCTCTGCATCTGGGCATGGCCGTAGAGGTCAAACCCGGTGATGGCGCCCATCTCGCAGGCGAGCTCAGACGAATAGACCGCCCAACCTTCGATGGTTGCCGTGGAAAACAAATTGCTTTGTAGCGGGTGCACCATCTGCGCCTGACCCTGAAGCGACAATTGCAGATGGTGCCCCGGCAGTAGCTCGTGATAGATCAGGTGCGCTGCACCGATCAGCGAGCGGGCGCCCGGGTCGCTGCCGTTGTAGCAATAACGTCCGACCGGGTCTGTTGGCGTAGCGCGCTGGAAGTAGCCAAAAGTCATGCCGCCCTCAAACGCGGGGTCTGCCCGCCTGACTGCCCAGGGCGCGTGTGGAAGGCGACCGAACCAGTTCGGCAGCATCGGCTCTAGGCGCTGCATGTGGCCGGTGAAACAGGCTTCGACCTCGGCCGCCGTGGTGGCTTTCCAGCGCGGGTCGCTTTGTACCCAGCCGTCGAATTCGTCAGTGCCCATGCCGGGCATCAGTGTGGCCCGCAAACTGTCCTTGACAGCCCGCAGCCGATCGAGCGTGTCCAGGCCGATTCGGTGAATCTCTGAAGGATCAAGCGTAGAGTCGGCGTGGCGACGAGTCAGATACCGGTAGCAAGCATCGCCGTCCGGGTATTGGCACAGCCCGACGCCCCGCGGCGCACGTGCAGCGTAGTCATCGCCAAGAAGGGATGCGAGTTGTTGCAGTGGCGGCAACAACTCGCGATACAGCAGCGATTCCACTGTGCCTTGCAAGGCCTCGCGTGACGCAGGGCTAAGCGCAGTCAAACGTGCACCCGCCGGCCTCACCGCATTAGGTAGTGCGTCTATCACGGCTCGGAGCGTGGCGCGCGCTGCAGGCAAAGCTGGCGCCGCCAGGTATAGACCCTGGGCTTGCTGTCGCGTGGTATGCGCCAGCATCTCGCGCGCTAGCCGTGCATAGTCGCGCACCAGAGCGGCATAGGCTTCTGCGTCGGCCATGCAAGCCAACGGCTGTTCAGCCAACGCCTGCTGTGCCTCAGCATGCAGATCACCCCCTGTATAGGGCGCCACCACGAAGTCCAGAATGCGGAATGGGGCGCCATCAATGCGGTGCGTCAAATCGACCATCAAGGCACGTCGGAAGCCATCCTGAGCCGGGGTCAGCGCGGTTGCAGCGAGACCCGCCAGTTGCGTGTACGCGTCTTGAAAAAATACCGCATCGGCCTGTTGATTTACCGGATCCAAGGTGCCCAGGCATTGCACCGGCCGACCCTGGCACAAGGCCAGCGCCGGCTCGACGGCTTCGCGCCGAGCAAGGACGCCATCTGCCGTCGCCAGCAGTTGAGCCACCGCCGTCATGCTAAAGCCTCGTCGAAGAAGTCGCGCAGGGCGCGCTGATGAAAGCGCAAGGCATCGCCTTCGAACACATGCTCCTGTTCGGCAAAGACCATTGTTTGATGCGAGATATCCGCCTCGACCAATAAACGCGACATACGCTGCAGATCCCATTGCTGTGGCGAGTCCAGCGTGCCAGCCATCAGCAGTACGCGCGCCTGTTTGTCAAAGCGTTGTGGCAGCGCCCAGGGTTCGGCGGCCTGGTAGGGCCTCGGGTCGTCCTGCGGCAATCCCAGGTAAGGCTCGTAGATCAAGCCGCCATACGGATCGAAGCCGGGCACGGTGCAGGCAGCTGCGCGATAGAGGCCAGGTGCTGCTGCCAGAAGATGCAGTGCAAAAGCTGCACCCCAAGACCGCCCTAGAACGCCGATACGCCGCCCGTCGATCCAAGGGTGCAGGGCGAGCAATTGGCGTAGTGCACCGGCCTGATCAGCCACGACATGGTCCACAAAACTACGCCAGACTAGATCTTGAAAGGCTTTTGAGCGTTGCGGCGTTCCGCGCGCGTCAATCACGAGTACGAGGTAGCCGGCGTCAGCCAGGGCATGGTGCAAAAAGTCATTGTCGCCTCGTGGCATAAAGGCAGATGCAGCGATGCGCATCTGCGGGCCGCCGTACACCCAATGCAGCAAGGGGTATCGGTGCGAAGGGTCGAAGCCGGGTGGTTTGAACAGCACGCCATGTAGGGCAGTAATGCCATCGGCCGCGGTGAGGACGATCTCCTCGGGGGCCGTCCAGCGGGCACCTAGCTGTGCATTCACCTCGACACGGTCAAGCTCAATCACCATCGCCCCGTCGCCTTGGCGCAGCACACTGCATGGTGGCACCGACGGGGTTGAAAAGGTATCCACAAAGTATGCGCCGTCAGCTGAGAAAAGAACATCATGTTCGCCTTCGCCCTCCGTCAGTCGCTGGGTGGCCCCACCGGCCAGCGGCACTCGATACAGATGCAAGTCATAGGGCCGGGCTCCGGCGACGCGAGCGCGAAACCAGACCCATTTGGCGTCGCAGCGGACCACGTCATCAACCACCATTTCGCCGAGGGTCAATTGCGTTAGCGCGGTGCTTGGGTCACCGTCTAAGTGACCCAGATAGAGATGCTTCCAGCCATCGCGCTCGGAATGCCACAAGAAGCTCCGATCCGGCAGCAGATTGCAACCCGTCGAGCCGCCCCAAATGACGGAGTCCAGACGAAGGAACGTCGCGGAATGCTCGCGCAGCACAGCGCGTACGCTGCAGTCCGCCGCATTTACGACAAAAAGTTCTGCCTGATTGAGCAACCGGGAAAAACGCAAGAATACAACGGCGCTGGCGTCCGGCAGCCAACCGACCAGTCGCACAAAACAGTCGCCTGTATCACCCAAGTGGATGCGGCGCACCGGCCCGCCATTAGTAGGAATCAAATGTGGTTGTACGATATCGATGGGCATGCCTGCACGCTGTGTTCGCGGGTGATCGACTCGCACGCTGCCATCGGTGTCAAAGCGTGTGCGCACGCCTCGCCAGACGGCGTGGCGATCCATTTGGTTGGCGAACAGCCATTGCCCGTCGGGTGACCAAGGATCGACACCCATCGTTTCAAGATCCCACGCCACATCGTCGGTAGCGCCGGTCGTCAAGCGTCTGGGCACACCGCCTGCGGCGCTGCGAAGGTACAGGTCGCCATGCTGCACCGAAGCAAGCCAGCTCCGATCGGGAGACAGTGCTTCGGGCGCGGGGAACTCCGGAACGAGATAGGTCTCCCGCATGAAGCTCCGCCGAACCGCTGGCGCAACGGCCGGCTGCTTTTCCATGGTGGCGAAAATACGAGTTTGGGTATCGCCGATCGTATAGACAACTTGTTGAAACGCTGTGCCATCACCGCGTGTCCACGTCAGCTCCCGTCCATCTCTGGACCATTCGAAGTGGCGCGCTAATGCCTTACGCAGGGACCCGAACCTTTGCAGCGCGGCGTAAAACGGTTGGCGGTCTCTAATGGGCATGCCATATGTTAAAGCTAGAACTTGGTCCCTATGCGAACTTCGAAGGTACGCGGCGGCGCAAAGGTCTGCAAGTCGTAGAAGCCTCGGGTGTAGTTGCGGTTGGAAAGGTAGGTCTGGTCAGTCAGGTTGCGGCCGATCAGGGCCATGTAAGTCTTGCCGCCTGCGAACGAGTAGCGCAGATTGGCGTTGACCAGGGTCACTGCATCTTGGCGCTCGAGATTGATGTTTTGGAATGCCGGAAAGATGACCTCGCTTTGATAGTTCACCTCAGCGCGCATCGTTAGCGCACCACCGTCCAGCGCCCATCGATACTCTGCTCCAGCGGTGGCTGAGGTCTTTGGCGTCAAAGGCAGCGGTGTGCCACTCAAGTCTGATTTGGTGGCTGGCGAGATATAGTTCTTCAAGGCACTGTCAACATATGCCGCATTCAGGTCGAGTCGCAACTGGCGAGATGGACGTCCGACTGCAGTGAACTCCAGACCCTTGATCTCCGCTTTAGCTGCATTAGAGATGGGCGTCTGGTTGCCGACCACGGTGCGCAACTGAAGGTCCGTGTAATCGTAGTAGAAGACTGCTGCGTCAAACTCGAAGTTGCCGCCAGCCGCGATTAGCTTTGTACCCAGTTCGTAGGCCCTGACCCCCTCCGGACTGTAGGTTGACAACGGTGGGTTGAAGTTTATTCCGCCACTCTTGAACCCCGAGGTGGCACTAGCGTAGACCATAGAGTCCTTGTCGAATCGATGCTGCAGCAGGGCTTTCGGTGTGAAACTGCTGGCACTCACTGTCGGTGCGCCAGCAAATGGAATCGGCATAAATGTGTCGAAATCGAGCAGGTTGCCTTTGGACGTACCCTCTTGGCTTTCACGCGTTTGGCGTGCGCCCACCAATAGCATCGTTTTGTCGGCGAATTGCCAGGTCACTTCTCCAAAGACCGCCGTGTTGCTCGCGGTGGAGTCATACGCTATATCAAAAAGCGTGAAAGGACTCAGATCTACGGGATAGTAGTTCGAGTCCTCGATCAACGATGTCCCTGAAGTTGTCTCGCGTGAAACGTACAAGCCGGAAGTCCAACGTACAGCCGGTCCGAACCGACCGGAGAGCTGAAACTCCTGCGAAACGAATGTCGACTTATCGATTGCTAACGAATTTTCGATGAAACCGCCAACACCGTCGGCGTCCAGCGCACCCCGGCTGCGGTACTCCACGTATCCGGTGATCGATTTGAATTCGAGGTCATTAGCGAGATTTGCGCTGACTTCGGCAGATACGATGTTGCCTTGCCGGGACGAATCGGCCCGCGTATCCAGACGAATGCGCCGCTCTGACTCGCGTTGCGGGGCGCCAGATTGGAAAACGTAGGCGCTCGTCGTTGCCGGATTGTGGCTGGCCCCCATTCCCTGCGTGCCCTGATCATTTACCCCTTGCACCGTAAGCTTAAGTTGCACGTCTTTCGTTAGGTCGAACATACCCTTCAAGCGCAAGGCAGAAAAATCGCGGGCATCGATGTTGCCGCCACCTGTGCCGATATTCTTCGTGTAACCCTCATCCTTAGAGCGCACCGCGCTCACCCGCAGCCCGGCTGTCGGGCCCAGGTTTACATCGAAACCGGCCTGGGATCGCAGCAAACCGTACGACCCGCCACCAACAAAGCCATCGAACCCGCTTTCGCCGCGTGGATCGCGCGTAAGGTAATTGATGACTCCAGCAGTCGCGTTGCGCCCATATAGCGTGCCCTCAGGGCCTTTTAGCACTTCGACCCGATTCAGATCAAACACTTCTCCCAGCGCAAGGATTGGGCGCGGCAGGTAGACACCATCGAGATGCACCGCAGTCGACGCCGAGCCGCCTCGAGCACTGGCATTGTTGCTGATGCCGCGGATCGACACACTGGCTGCACCGAGCGCGTTGACCACCTTGAGGCCTGGCGTGCGGAACTGCAGTTCCTCCGCCTGCGTAATGCCGCTATTTTCCAACGCCGCGCCTGAGAAGACGTTCATGGACTGGGGCACATCCTGGCCTCGTTCCTCCCGCTTTCGGACAGTCACTGTGACGGATTCGAGAGCGGTGCCGTCTTCGACAGAAATGGAGGGTGTGACGGCTGCTAATGGTGTCGTCTGCGCCAAGGCTGCCACTGTCGGAGCAAGCGCGGCAAAGGCACAGGCAATACCAACGGCGCGCAACATGAATGGTGCCGCAGAGTGGCGATGTAATAGGTTTTGGTTCATGATTCTGGGTACCTTTCTTTGTGGTTACTGGAATCGGCTCGCCGACGTCAACGATACATGAGCCAGAATAGACAAAGCTCGGTTGCGATACCATATCAAGAACATGCTAGAGCAGCGGTTGGTTCAAGAGCCGGCCGCGTTGGTATCTTTCAGCGTTAGCTTTGCAGACGATTGAAAATTTTTACCCTATTCCTCGGCGCCGACGCTATGGGGTGAGGGCATGCTGATTTTGAACACCCTTTATGCTGTAGTCGTAAGCAACTAGGCCGCAAGCACAAGATTCCGGCTGAGGGTTAGACCGGTACGAAGGATCAGGGTTTGAGTGTGATGCATCTTTTCCCCTGGGCATAAATCAATTGTTTTGTGGTTTAGCCAATGACTGATGGGGCAAAGCGGCGTGAGTAAAGTCCAACCAGTTGCGGACGTAGGCAGTAATCGGCTTATCGGCCAGTAACCACGCACGATGGTGGTCAAGGCGCAGCACTTGGACGGCAATATCGGCCAGTCTGCAGCGGCTGGAATGTCCCTTGGTTCGGGGAATGGCTTCGGCGTCCACCAGCCTTGTAAGCCATGCATCTAGGTCAGGACCTTGCAGTTCAAACAGCGCCATGGCCTGGCTTTGGTTCCATACAGCGGCAGTTGCCTGACGACCCGGCACCATCGCATCGCGCAGGGATTGCAGGGCCGAGTCACTGTGCGCTATCGCCAGCAGTTCCCGCGGACTGCGCCAGACCAGTTTCACGCCATCCCCCTCAGATTCATAGAGTCGCTCGGTGAAGCGACCCGGATGCGTGGGCCAGTCTAAGCCTAGGGCTGCTATGATTTTGCGAGCGCCTTGGTCGTCGGGTAGATGACTGATAGACAACAGCTGCAGCCCGTTGAGTTGTACGGCAGAGTTAATGGCACTATTGGCCATACAGACGCCCTCCTGCCGGGTCATAAAAAGGTAAGGGCACAACTCGCGTTTGTATGGACTTTCCCATATGCCAGGCAGTAAGTGCTTCACCATTGCGTGTTGAGCCGAACTCCAGCATTGCCAGAGCTATAGGCTGTTGTAGTGTGGGGCTGAAGCAACTGCTGGTGACATGGCCCATTGCCTTGGACGGCGGTGCCTGAACTGCGAGGTGGGCGCCTACAGGAATGCGGGTATGGCCGTCCAATGACTGCAGTCCAACGAGCTGTAACCGGGCGGGATCCAGTGCAGCCGGTCGAATCAGTGAGCGACGTCCAACAAAATTGGCCTTCTTTTTTTCAATGCCTCTGGCCAGCCCAACATCGCCAGGCAAGGTGGTTCCATCGGTGTCGGCGCCAATATGGATAAAGCCTTTTTCCAGCCGCAGAGTCATCAGCGCTTCTACCCCCACCATACATGCCCCAAAATCGGTGCCAGCACGCCATAGTTGCTCTAGCAGGAACGTACTTTGATCGGCTGGTAGATTGATTTCGTAGCCTAATTCACCGTTGAAACTAGCACGCAAAACACGCACGCTTTGCCCTTGCCAGGTACTGTCCTGTATGGTCATATGGCGCATGGCGTGCGGCGCCAGCATTTCGGCAAAACCGACGCGTTGAAGTAATTGCCAAGCATTGGGACCTGACACGGTGATATTGCCCCACTGTAAGGTCTGTCCTACCACCAGCACCTGCAAGTTCACGTACTCGCACTGCAGCCATTCATCGAAGGCCAGGTGCGTACGCTCCGCGCCTCCTGAAGTGGTATTGACCCAAAAATGGTTTTCGGCTAACCGTGACACGATACCGTCGTCAACGATGACCCCGTTTTCATTCAATATCAAACCGTAACGCGCCTGCCCTACTGCCAAGCTGGACATTGTGCCCACGTACATTAAATCTAGAAATGCCGCTGCATCAGGGCCGTAAATTTCCAGCTTACCAAGGGGTGAGCCATCGAACAGGCCGACCGCCTGACGCACCAGACGTGCCTCGCGCGCAGCGGCTTGGTGAAGGTCTTCACCCCCTTGCGGATATGCAGCCGGACGCCACCACCCTCCAAACTCCTCAAACAGCGCCTGACGTTCTTTATGGAAGGACTGTGCGTGCAACTCCTTGAGCGGCCGATAGCGTGCACCCGAGCGACCGCCCGCTAGCGCATTTAAGGTGACCGGCTTGAACGGAGGGCGGAACCGAGTGGTGCCTACGGCCCCTGGGCTGCGCCCGCTTGCTGTGCCCAGCACCACCAAAGCATTGACATTGCTGGTCTTACCTTGGTCCGTGCCCATGCCAGTAGTGGTGTAGCGCTTGAGCAGTTCTACTGAGCTGTAGCTTTCACGCGCAGCCAGCTGGATATCGCTGACCACCACATCGTTTTGGAGATCGACAAACTGTTGTCCTGGCTTGCGTCCAAGGGCGGCTATTGCGGCGCAAGATGGTTGCGTATCGGCCGGCACTAGGCCGTTGCCCCTAGGCGGTAAATCTGGTAGGACTGCACCGGTGGCATTACGGCCAACCGCCTGTGCATGCTCCACGCAAGCCTGCAGCGTAAACACACCAGCGCATGCCCCGACCACCGCCACGGAGCCGGCCGCGCCAGCGGGTACGAACATGGACGCGGACTCTAGCCACTGCAAATGGCCCCCCGCTTGAGAAAACAGATTGACGTTAGGCGTATATCCCCCGGCGCTCGCAACGAGGTCAGCTTCCAGCTCCATGAGCCTGCTATCTGCGCCATTGCCAGCTACGTGAACGCTGCGCACACCATGGCGGCCGTCCACCGCAACTATGGCGCTGTTATGCAGCACGGGCACGCCATGTGGGGCGGTCATTTTCGGATTGACATCGGCGGTGCTACGGCGCTCCACAATAGCGGCTACCTGTAATCCTGCCGCTGTCAAAGAATGGGCCACACCGTAGGCACTGTCGCAGGCTGCGGCAATTACCACGCGTCTCCCGCATGCCACGCCGTAAAGCGCGGCATAGCGCTCAACCGCATCGGCAAGCATCACTCCGGGGCGATCGTTGTCGGGAAATAGCATCGGACGCTCAAAGGCACCGGTGGCCAAAATGATCCGGCGCGCACGCAGCTTCCAAAGCCGCTCACGCACTACGTTTTTTTCATTTACTTCTGATGTTTCAGCCACCGATTCTATGGCTACCATCAGGTTGTGGTCGTACAGCCCAACGGCCGTAGTGTGGGTGCGCAATTGCACCCCGGCCGCTTGCAAAGCGCTGCGCAAAGCGGCTAATTCAATGACCGACTGGGGATCGCGAAGGAATTGCGCCGCCAACCAGCCGCCTGTGTGCGCCGCACTCTCCAGCAACAAAACCTGGCGCCCAGACTTGGCAGCTGCAAGGGCAGCGTGCATGCCAGCGGCACCGGCGCCGACCACCAGCACTTCCACACTTCTTGAGACCTCGTCATAGCGCTCGGGATCGGACCCGTCTCCAGCAAAACCCAACCCCGTCATGCGACGTATGGCTGGCTCAAACAAATGCCAGTGCGGCCACATAAAGGTTTTGTAATAAAAACCAGCTGACATCAGAGCAGAAAATTTTTGGATTACGGTGCCTACGTCATAGCGTAGGCTGGGCCAGCCAATGCTGCTGTTAGCGACCAACCCATTTCTCGCTTGAATGTCCGTAGCTCGGGTATTGGGGGTACGCAACGCTCCGTCGCCAATATCGACAATACCCGAGGGTTCTTCGACACCACAGGAAAATATACCGCGTGGGCGGTGCAACTTGAAACTGCGCCCCACCAGCCTAGTGCCCTGGGATAGTAGGGCAGAAGCCAGCGTGTCACCGGCAAAACCCGGGATGGTTTGGTCGTTGAAACGCATCTGCAGCGGGCGAGTTCGGTCAATCCAGCTGCCCTGAGGGGCTAGCAGGCGATAGCCGCTCAAGCGCCATCTCCGTATGCAGCAGCTAGCGCTGGCATCGGTTCGGACATACCATAGACTGCCAAAACGCAGTGCGTACGCGTATCGCGCGCTAGGTTAAACCACTCGCTACAGCCGTAGGTATGGCGCCACCGTTCGGCATGCACACCGCAGGGGTTAGCACGGCCAAAAAGGTAGTCGCCCCATTCGGCATCGCTGCAGTCCAGAGTGGGCCGCTGGATGTGTGAGGTGCCACCGCAATCGAATTCGGTTTCTGGTCGTTCGCCGCAAAAGGGACATTTAATTAGCATCATGGGTAGTAACGCCGTCGGCTTCAGTGAGCAATACCAGCCGCAGCGGCTTCATCAATTAAATGGCCAGTCTGAAATCGACTCAACTGGAAGGGCTCGGCCAGCGGGTGGTTTTTCCCGGTTGCAAGTACATGGGCCAGCGTCCAGCCGCCCACAGGAATACCTTTGAAACCGCCTGTTCCCCAACCGCAATTGATAAAAAGGCCGGGCACAGGAGTGGGTCCAATAATAGGGCTGGAGTCCTGCACCACGTCCACGATACCGGCCCATTGACGCAACAACCGCAAGCGTCCGAACGAGGGAAACATTTCCAACGTTGCGGCGAGTACCTGCTGCTTTACCGCAAAGCTTCCACGCTGCGCATAGGAGGGGAAGTGGTCGAGAGATCCACCGATTACGATCTCCCCCTTGTCAGACTGGCTCCAGTAGGCGCCTACGGCTGGCGAAAGCACCACGGTATCGAGCACCGGCTTGACGGGCTCCGAGACCATAGCCTGCAGTGCGTAGCTAGTGATTGGCAAACGGATACGCGCCATTTCTGCCAGCTGGCTACTTCGCCCAGCCACTGCCACTCCAACGCGCTCGCAGCGGATATCGCCAAGGTTAGTTTGCACGCCGACGACGCAGCCATCCTGCTTAATAAAGCCGCGTACGCTGCAGTTCGGCACAACGTCTACACCCAGCGCACTGGCAGCACGTGCAAAGCCCCAGGCTACAGCATCGTGGCGCACTGCGCCAGCACGGCGTTGTCTGAAGCCACCCAGAATTGGAAAGCGAGCATCCCGGCTGAAATTCAAACGGGGGATCATTTCCAGAACTTGAGCGGCGTCTAACATTTCCGAATCAATGCCATTGAACTGCATGGCATTGGACCAGCGAGCCATGCTATCCAGATCATGGCGACTGTGGGCCAAGGTCACTAAGCCCCGTTGGCTGAACATGATGTTGAAGTTCAGCTCCTTTGCCAGCTTTTCATACAACTGGAGGGAGAAATCGTATAGTTCAGCGCTTTGCGGATACAAATAGTTAGAACGCACGACGGTTGTGTTGCGGCCGGTGTTACCACCTCCGATGTAGCCTTTCTCTAATACCGCAACATTGGTTATGCCGTGGTTCTTTGCCAAGTAATAAGCAGTGGCTAAACCATGACCACCTCCGCCGATGATGATGACTTCGTATCGAGGTTGGGGTTCAGCATCCAGCCACGCTGGCGCCCAATCATCGCGACCTGCCGCAGCAAGTAGGTTCCAGGCGGAATAGCGGGAGCGTTGGTGGCGGTTCTGCATGTTCTAGATGCGGTCTAAAGGGAAGCAAAAGTCTAAGCCTTCATTATTGGCAACTTTTAAAGTGTGCGGGCCGCCTTTAGTGTGTTCATTTTGCGGGCTTAGCATACGTTAAACGCATGCAAATTTCCCTCGCCTCCTACTTCCAGACGCTAGATTCGGCGTAACCCACTAACCAGTTGAGAAGAATTTGCGCCGATTTACTCAACGGTTTGTCCTTGGGGTAAACCAGGTATTCGGCATGGCCGGTTCGCACCACGGCATCTATGGGTCGTACTACCAATTGATCGCGCGCCTCCTGCGGGATGGCGTAAGACCAGGAAATGCCGATGCCATGGCCCGCACACACCGCCCGGTATACCAAGTCATAGTGGGAAAGCTGCAGTCCGATGTGCAGTGGTTTAGTTTTCATACCCGCGCTCTTTAGCCAGGCTTCCCAGGTGGCCCAGCGCGAGTTGGACTTGTCGTAATCGATGAGCGTTTCCTCGGCTATGTCCTCAACCCGACTGATACCTCGCTGCTCTAGGTATTGTGGGCTGCATACGGGAAACAGGACCTCCTCCAAAATTTCGATCGCGGTCACGCCCGGCCAATGCCCATCTCCATACTGGATTGCAAAGTCGACTGGGTCGTGCCGAAAATCACAAGTTTCATCACTGGCCAAAACGCGGATATCAATATTTGGATAGTGCTTTTGAAAAACGAGAATTGCCGGCATTAACCAAAAACTCGACATGCCTAAACTCGCAGCCACCGTCGCCTTGCAACTATCCAAGCGCTCGATGTCATCAACACAACGCTGGATAGTGGAAATACTCTCGGTTACGGCGTTTTGGAACAACTTGCCCGCCGCGTTTAGGGTCACCTCTTTGTGCCCACGAATGAACAGAGGCACACCCAGTCGTTCTTCTAGTTTCTGGATCTGACGGCTGACTGCAGCCTGCGAAAGATGCAGTTCCGCTCCTGCACGGGTAAAACTTCCCAAACGCGCAGCCGACTCAAATGTAATGATGTTTTCCATCGGTGCCGTGCGACGATTGGTGTTGTGCATACAAGATTATGCACAGGTGTCAGACTACCCAATCCCCCGTGATGGCGCCGCCGCAGATGTGACCCAGGTCAATTTGAAGTCGGAGTTAAACCCTCACAGGGCTTGCTTTAGCGCCGGCCGGACTAGTCACGAAGGCTCATGAACATAAGCTCAGCGAGATCGCGGCCAATCTGGTAATCACCCCAATTTCCACCGACCCTAAAAGTAGAGCGGTTATGCAGCCTTGGCCAAATGCTGCTTCGGGGTGAAACCGCCCACGGCCATGTGCGGGCGGTCAAGCGGTAAATCGCTATGTCTATGAGGTAAGTGGTGGCGCGCCTTGATCGCCTTGACCGTGCAATAAACGTGTAATTGAATCGATTTTCAGGGCAGCAAAGAGTTAGTAAAAGACTCTGCAGATGACAATATCGAACTCCAAAACAGAAAAAACATTGAAAAATTCAATGCTTTTAGAGTTGGCTCCTCAACCCAGGCTCGAACCAGGGACCTACGGATTAAATAAAAACACACCCCAACAAAAAAGGCTCGCAATTGCGCGTGGATTGGTTGGACGAGGTGTTGGCTAAGCGGCAAAAGGCGGCTGCTTAGAGCCCGGCCAGCGTCCACAGCGCGCCATAGTGCCAAATGTGGCGCAGACCGCCGCGCTATTGGTCTGAGGCGACTGCCGCGTAAATACAGGTATTGCGCACTGACCCACTGGGCGTAATGCGGTCCTTGCGCATAACGCCTTCAAGCTGCATGCCGAATTTCTCGCACAGTAATCTGCTGGCAAGATTCTGTTCTTCGGTAAAGGCCTCTACGCGCTGCGCACCGAGTCCGTCAAAGGCGTAGCGCATCAGTGCTCCGAGCGCCTCGGTCATTAAACCTTGGTGCTGCCGACTGGCTCTGCACCAATACCCAACTTCAAATTTAGGTACAGCCCAATTGATACGATGCAAACTGGTGCTCGCTACGAAGTTACCAGCATGATCGAAAACCAGATACACCAGGGTAGATCGCTTGATAAACGCGGCCGCGCTTTCGCGGCAAAAGGTTTCAGAAACCGCTACCGATGGCTCTACCATGGCCCAGGGAAGCGATGCGGGCCAGGCGCGAAGTTGATCCAAGGTTTCCACCACGGCTTCATAAACCCGTTCACCGTCACCTTCTCTGGGGGCGCGCAAATGCAGACGATCGGTTTTTAGCTCAGATGCTATGGGGCGGAGAATCGGGGG
>CAMBFN010000020.1 GCA_945865425.1 Comamonas sp. lk
CCCTGCAATTGCAAGGCGCCTTGCAGCGTGCTCAATTGCAATTGCGACGACATCCCTTCTTGCAAACGCAAGCGGTAGCTGCCCATGGGCCGCAAGGTGGACAAGCGCGAGGCCATATCCAGCGCGTCGATTTGCAAAGCGCCTTGCCAGGACAAGCGCCCAGCTGCCCATTGCACCACAAAGGCGCTGCTTTGCAAAAGCAACTGGCCTTCGGGGCGGATGGTATTCCAGGGCGTACCCAGCCCGGCCAGCCACTGTGCCGACCAATGCGACTGGCGGTCTGCCACCTGCAAGCGCGCCCCGCCCCAGGACGGCAGGATACGGACTTGTAAACCCTCAGGGGTACAGCAATCGGCGCGCAACTCCAGGTCAAGGGCCCCCCATGCCGGCAACAAACGCCAGTGCACCCGGCCAGGAAGTACGCTGGCATCCTTGCTGCCCTGCCCGCCATGCAAGCTGAGCTGGCCCGAGCCGGCCCAGACCGTGCCTTGCGCATCGGACAGGCGCAGCCGCCCTTCGCTGGCCTGGCCCACTTGCGCAGCCAACCAGCGCGCCGGTGCAAACAACAGGAGCGCCAGGCACAGGCCGGCCAGGCATCCGCCCGCCATCCAAGCCCAGGGCGCGCCGTTGCCCGGTGCAGCAGGAAAAGCGGAGCGAGCCTTTGCCATGGTGCTGCCAGAGCTATCAGGGCGCGCCCGGCGCGGGCAGTTGCAAGACCAGGCTGCCGGACCACAGGCCAGCGGCCTGCTTGAGGTGCATTTCCAAGGTGCTGGTGTGCGCCATCAGGCGCGCCTGCTCCAAATAGCGCGCCAGCGCATCGGGCCGTGCGTCTTTGAAGCTGATGGTGGCGCGTTGGTCCAGCACCACGATGCGCGCATTTTTTTCTAGGCTGCCTAAGCCGTTTTGCAAAACCGCTTTGGCATCGACAGGCGCACCAGGCGCTTGTGCGCGCAGGGCTAGCGCCTGCGCTTGCAATTGCAAGACCTGCTCGTACTGCGCCCGCACCAGCGGCGCTTGGGTACGCGCCGCCTTCAAGCCGACCCAGGCTGGACGCAGCGCGATAAACCACAAAGCCGCCAGCAGCAACACAATGGAGGCAATACGCAGCAAAGTTTGCTCGCGCGCACTGGCTTGAGACCAGCGTGCTTGCCAAGCATCGCGCAGTGTTTGCATCATGGCGCACCCCTTGCGCGCATGGACAGGGTCGCGCCCTGGGCTTGCAAGTGGTAGCCGCGTGCCTGCATGGCGCGGGTCAGGTCGGCCAAGGCAGTGCTTGAAAGTTGCAGGCCCTCCAGTTTGAGTTCACCGCTTTGGTAATGCACGGCTGTGGGCGATGCCGGAAAATTGGCCGCCTGCATCAGCGCGCCGAGCATGACCTCTGCATCATCTTGCGCTAACTGGCCGCTGCGCTGGCGCAGCTGATCGACTTCGCGCTGCATTTGCACAGGTGCGTCCACCACGGCTTGCACCGCTGGAAAGGTGCTGGTAAAGGCCGCTTGCATGGCACGGCGCTCCTGGTTGACCGCTGCTTGCTGCTGGTAGGCGTACAGATTGAGGCCCAGCACCTGCACCAGCAAAAAAGCCCATAAGCCCCAGCGCACCGGGCGCCAGCGTGGCGCGCTAGAAAACTGTTGCAAACCCTGCGTAAGGTGCCGCAAGCTGCGCCCGCCACGCGAGGCCACGATGCCAAACTGCGCCAAGTCCCAAGGGCCCTGGCTGGCCATTAATGCGCGCTGGGCGCTGCTTTGTAAAAACAGCGGACGGCCCAGCAGCGCTTCGGCCTGCGCGGCCACTGCCGGTTCGGCCCATACTGGCATATCGTCAGACGGTTTGAGTGCGGCCAGCACAGCGGCCTGCAAAGGCCAGCGCGTCAGGCCGGTAGCACTGCTATGCACCCACTGCGGGCCTTGGGGGCCGCCCAAGGCATAAAGCTGGGCGCTTGGGTCCGCACTACCCGCGCCGAGGGAGGGTGGCGCCAGTTCAGGCACCAGCGCCGAGATGTACAAGCCGGCCTGCTCCACTTCACGCACACAGTCCAATAGCCAGGCTTTGTCACAAGCGGCCAGCCAGACCGGGCCTTGGGTGGGGAGGGGCGATTGCAAGGCCAGGTGCAGATCGGCCACATCGTCAAGCAACTGCTCTTCCACCAGGCCTTCGAGCACCGCGCGCAGCCGTGCTGAGCGGGCTGCGCCCGGCGGCAATTGCACCCGGTGCCAGGACACACGCTCCACCGGCAACACCAGCACCACCTGCGACGCCTGTGCCGCGCGCGCGCTGGCCGGCAACAGCGACCAGGGCGCGCTGGACTGGGTATCCAGGGCCACGCCGTCGCGGCTGATCACATAGTCAAGCTGGGTAGCGGACTTGAGTGCTTGCGCCGGCAGGGAAATGATCAAGGTAGCCATGGGTTCAATCGCTGCAGGGATTGTAGGCGGCAGGCCTGTGCGGGCGGGGCTTTGCGCATGCTAGCGGCTAGCGAGCCCGGCAACCGGGGCAAGGATGCGCTCTTGCCGCAAGATGCGCACGCGCTGACCGTCGCGCTGCGCCAGGGCGATCACATGCACCGGCTGGCCGTCCAATTCCAGCGTGCCACGCAATTCAAAAAACCGGGTTTGCGTGGCCAAGGCTTCTTTGTCCAGCGATTTAGCAAAAGGGCCGGCGGCTTGCACAAAACCGTCCAAAGTCTCCCAGGGTTTGTTGCTGCGCTTTTGCAGCAACTGTTGCGCCAAGGCGGCGTCCACGCCGGGGACAGCGGCGCGCAGCACGATGTCGGAGGCGGTATTCAGATTGACCTTGGTCGTCTCGGGCAGCATGACCACGTAAGGGCGCAGTTGCGCGATGGTGCTGCTGCTCAGGCCCAGCCAAGCCAGTTGGTCCACGGTTTGCGGCAGCAGCGGCCCCTGCAAGGCCGGACCCACCGTCGCAATGGCCGCTTGCTGCGCGCCAAGGAGACCGTTCAGTAGCAAAGTCAGTTCTTGATTGGGTAGGTTCAAAATAGCGAACAGGCGGGTAAATTGCTCTGCCGTGGGGGTATGAATTTTGTCGCCCACGATGAGGTTGCGCAGGTTCAGGCGTGCTTGCAAATCAAACATCTGGCCCGAAAGCAGCGCGCTGCCGGCCTGGTCGGCCAAGATGGCGTCACTGCGGTCCGCCGCCAAAAAGGTGGACAAGCGCGCCGCTTCCAGTGGCATGGACCAGGGCTCGGTCAGATTGTCGGAGCCACCTTTGCGCCCGTCTTCGGCCAGTATCAAGCGCGCCCAATCGTGGGCGCCCTGCAGTATCCAGGCCGACTGTGCGCGGCCGCGCTCTGCGCTCTCGATCTCTATCGCACGCCATTGCTGCCACAGCGCGGCCGAGGCCAGGGTGGCCACCAGTACCACGGTGAGCATGGCCATCAAAATCGCTGCGCCGCTTTGGTGGCGCCGGGCGGTGGTGTGCTGCATCATGAGCCGCCCAAGCCAGAGCGCGACCAATCGCGCGTGACAGTGCCGCTGACCGCGCCGCCCTCGGGCAGGGTCAGCACCAAGCGCACGCCCTCGGGCAGGGCCTCGGTTTTTGTTTGCGCCTGGGGCGTCACCGCAACAGCCTCTTGCTTGGGTGTATCCGTTATCGCGCCACTTGCGCCATCGGCCGGCGCGGCGGGTGCGCCCTGGACCTGGTCGGCACTGGACAGCGGATTGGACCAAGCGCCACCGCGGAAATACACAATTTGCCAGCCGCTCATGGGCGCGATGATGACTTCGCGCAGACGTTCAGCGTCGCCGGGGTTTTGCGCCCACAAAGCGGCCTGGCTCCACGCCGCCAGCATCTGGGCGCGGTTGGTCAGCGGCGGCGAGGACCAGCGCAGCCACACCCTACCCTGTGCCCGCTGGCCCTGCGCCCAGGCCACCACATACAAACCTCCGCCAGCGCTTTGGCTGCCCCTGCGCAGCAGACGCAGCGCGCGGCCATCCCAGTCCATGCTGCTTTGGACGGGCTGGGTTTGTATGGCCTCCAGATCCGCCGTCCATTGCGCCAGACCGTTTTGCAGGCTCAGCACTTCTTCGGAATGCCGCGCCAGGCTGCTCTGGTTGCGCTGCATGGCGTCCAGGCCGCGCCAGCTCAGGGCCGCCATCACCGCCATCAAGACCAGTGCCACCAATAATTCAATCAGCGTGAAGCCGCGCATGCGCCTGTTATGCGCATCGGCGCGTTGATGCGCGGTCCATTGCGGCGTAGGAAATAGGTCGCGCTGCATATCAGTTGCGGCCCACGATGGTGCTCAGGCGCAGCACCGGCTCGGTGCTGTTGCGCACCAGGGCATCGACGCGCACAAAATTGGGGTTGGGCGTGGGCTGCACATCCAGCGCCAGGATGTAAGTCTGCGTGCCCTGCTGGCACTCCCGGCTGGTTTGACCTACGCCGGGCATCTGGCGTGACAAGCGCATTTGGTGCAAGACGTTTTCCGCACACATCTGGCCCAGCAGCACATCGGTCTGGCGCTGTGCCTGCAGCGTTAAAGCGCCGCTGGCTTTCATGCCAGCCATCAGCGTCACGGCCACGATGGTCAGGGCCACCAGCACTTCGACCAGGGTAAAGCCGTGGGCGGGCGCGGCTGCAGCTCGGGCGCTCGACTGATGCACTGGCGCTTTAGACAAATGCATCATGGCGCGCGCCCTGCTGCGCTGGGCGCCGCAGCATCTGCGGGCACGATAGCAAAAGGCCGCACGCCGTCGGTGGCGACACGCACGGTGTTGCCCGGCGTTTGGCCCGCGCCCAGAACCACAGCTTGGGGTGGCAGCACCGGCTCCGGGCCCAGGGCCAGGGTAGCCAGCGTAGCGGAGTCGATGGCTGGGTTGCGCGGCAGCACGTCCAGCACCCGGGTGTCTTCGCTAAGCCAAGGCTGTTCGGGCACAGGTTTGTTCAAGCCCTCCAGGGCAAAGCCATTGGGCGTAGCGCGCCAGCGTACCGGGGTGCCTTGCAAGCGGGACTGCGCGCGTGCGTATTCCAGCATGGCGGCTAGTCGCTGGCCCTCGCGCTCCAAGGCGATGCCCTGGGTGTCGCGCAAACTAAAGACCACCATGCCCGAGGCCAGGGCCACGATCAGCACCACCACCATCAACTCGATCAGGGTAAAGCCGCGCTGCCCTATCGCGCGAGAAGTGGAGCGGCAGATGTGCCGCTCAGGGCTGCCAGCTAACGATGTCTGCATTCTTGCCCTCGCCGCCGGACTGACCGTCTGCGCCAAAGGACATGACATCGATTTCCGCCTTAATGCCGGGGTTCAGATAGACATAGGGCTTACCCCAGGGGTCATTGGGCAGTTGGTCCAGGTTTTTCTTCCAGTTGGGTGCCATGGGCTCGGCGGTGGGCTTGGTGACTAGCGCGGCTAGGCCCTGTTCGGCGCTGGGGTAGCGGCCATTGTCCAGGCGGTACATCTTGAGCGCTTGCATCAGATTGCCGATATCGGCCTTGGCCGCCGTCGCCTTGGCGTCGTCCGCCCGGTCCAGCACATTGGGCACGATCAAAGCGGCCAGCACACCGATGATAAGCAAGACCACCATCAGCTCGATCAGGGTGAAGCCGCGTTGGAGCCGGGATCTTTGGTGCTTGGTCATGGGCTGTTGTCGAAGTTTGGAAGCGTCTCTATGATACTGCGACGTACCAACCATACGCACCTGCAGGCAAGGACCACTAGGGGACCTCTGCATAAGTCCAAACCCGTCCTTGCGAGCGTAGCGAAGCAATCTATTTTTGCTTGTCAATCAATCACTTACGGATCGCCGCGTCCCGCCACGGCGCAAGCGCCTCGCGGCTAAAGGCCGCTCCTCGCGATGACGGACTTATTCAGACCTTCCCTCAACACCCCAACCAGCGCTCAATGCCGCGGTGCTGTCCAAAAGCCTTCGCGGCTGTAATGCATCTTGAGGAAATCGATCCACAGCCGCAAGCGCAGCGCCATGTGTTTGCGCTCGGGGAACACGGCGTAAATGCCGTTGGGCGGGGCGGCGAATTCTTCCAGTACTGGTACGAGTAACCCAGCGGCAATCTCCGCCTCCACTTCCCAGGTGCTACGCCAGGCGATGCCCCAGCCGCCCAGGCACCAGTCGTGCAAAACCTGTCCGTCCGAGCAATCGAGCGGGCCACTGGGCTTGAGGTGAATCACCTCCCTACCCTCGGCCTTGGGCACGGTAAACGCCCAGCCCCGGGTTTGCGAGGCGTCGCTGGACAGCGTCAGGCAGTCAAAGCGCTGCAAATCCGCCGGTTGCACCGGGCGTCCGCGGCGCGCCAGATAGGCCGGAGTCGCCACACACATACGCCGGTTGTCGGCCAGGCGCACGCTGACCAGAGACGAATCGGGTAAATCGCCCACCCGCACCGCGCAATCAAAGCCCTCCCCAGCCAGGTTAATCACCCGGTCGCTCATATTGAGCGACACCGTCACCTCGGGGTGCAGTTCCCTAAACAAAGGCACCAGCGGTGCGACATGGCGGCGGCCAAATCCAGCAGGCGCTGTCAAGCGTAAATGGCCGCTGGCCTGAATACCGCCGGCGCTCACGCTGGCCTCGGCATTGCCCAGGTCGCTGAGCAGGCGCTGGCAGTCTTCCAAAAAAGCCGTTCCCTCTTGCGTCAGCGTCATGCGCCGTGTGGTGCGCACCATGAGCTTGACGCCCAAACGCTGCTCCAATGCATCGAGCCGGCGTCCAACAATAGCTGGTGCCACGCCCTCGGCCTTGGCCGCCGCCGTCAAGCTACCGCGCAGCGCCACCGCCACAAAGGACTCCATTTGCTTGAGCTTGTCCACGGCTTACTCCTGCGGTAAGGCCAGGGTTCCGGCTTGCACCATAGCGTTTATCTGGTCATCGCTATAGCCCACATCCAGCAAGACCTCGCGCCCATGCTGGCCCAGGCGCGGCGGGTCTAAGCGCAGGCCCAGGCGTTCACCGTCCAAGGTCAGAGGTAGCAAGGGCACCGAGGTCTCCCTCCCGTCGGGCAGCTTCATTGGAGCCAAGCCACCGGTTTGCAGCAAATGCGGGTCGGCAAACAAATGCTGCGGGTCGGTGATCAAGGCAAAGGGCAGGCCTTCGCGCTCGAACACGGCAGACAATTCCTCGCGGGTGTGGCGGGCCAGGCGTTCGCGCAGCAAAGGCATCAGCCAGGCGCGGGCACGTACGCGGTCGTTATTCGTGGTAATGCGCGTATCGGCATACAAGTCCGCAAAGCCAAAGGCATCGCAAAACACCCGCCACTGGGTATCGCCCACCACCGCCAAAAATATTTGGGCGCCGCCCTGCACGCTAAACACATCGTAGATTCCCCAGGGCGAAATGCGCTCAGGCATAGGCGCTGCGGGCTGGCCAGTCACCGCAAACTGCAGCATGTGCTGCGCCACCAAAAACACATTGTTCTCAAACAGCGCGGCCTGCACTTGTTGGCCCTGGCCGGTTTGCTGGCGCTGCATCAGCGCGGCCATAGCGCCCATGGCGCCAAATACGCCGCCCATGATGTCATTGACGCTGGAGCCCGCGCGCAGCGGGTCGCCAGACCGACCCGTCATATAGGCCAGGCCGCCCATCATTTGCACCACCTCATCCAAGGCGGTGCGGTGCTCGTAGGGGCCGGGTAAAAAGCCTTTGTGGCTGACGTAAATCAGACGCGGATGGCGCGCCGACAAAGTGGCGTAGTCCAGCCCCAACTTTTCCATGGTGGCGGGTTTGAAGTTTTCGCTGACGATGTCCGCCCGCGCCACCAAGCGCGCCACCACTTCGCGGCCCGTGGTGCTTTCCAGATCAAGGGCAATGCTTTTTTTATTGCGGTTAAACAGCGGATAAAAACCGGCGCCTACACCCAAGAGCTTGCGTGTACTGTCACCGGCCAGCGGTTCGACCTTGACCACATCGGCACCCATATCGCCCAACACCATGCCGCAGGTAGGGCCCATGACCATATGGGTGAACTCGACAACGCGGATGCCGGACAGGGGCAGAGACTTGGATGTATTCATTTTTGTCACGAATGGATTGCTTTTTAGCACCATAGTATGCGCCAAAGTATCGAATAGAGTGGAGCTCCGTGTAATTTCTTACGCGCGCTATTGTCCTGTCTGTTTCTAAGGAGCCCTTATGGCCACCGCCCGCACCACTATCGGACGACTGCATGTCGCCACCGTTTTGCAAACCTTTATCGACACCGAAGTGCTGCCCGGCACCGGCATCAAACCGGCTAAATTCTGGAAAGGCTTTAACACCATCGTGGCCGACCTAGCACCCAAGAACGCCGCCCTGCTGGCCGAGCGTGAACGTTTGCAAAGCGAAATCGACACTTGGCACCAAGCCCATCCCGGCCCGATTGCCGACATGAAAGCCTTCCAAGCCTTCTTGAAAGACATTGGCTATTTGGCACCGCTGCCGGCCAAGTCGCGCATCATCACGAAAAACGTAGATGCAGAACTGGCCATTCAAGCAGGCCCGCAGCTGGTGGTGCCGGTGCTCAATGCGCGCTACGCACTCAACGCCGCCAATGCACGCTGGGGCAGCTTGTATGACGCGCTCTACGGCACCGACGTAATTTCTGAAGACGGTGGCGCCACCAAGCTCAGCCCCAGCGGCAGGCCCTACAACGCCAAGCGCGGCAAAAAAGTCATTGCCTATGCACGCAAACTGCTCGACGAAGTTGCCCCCTTGCGCAAAGGTTCGCACAAAGACAGCCTGGCCTATAGCGTCAAAAACGGTAAGCTGGCGGTAGCCTTGAAAGACGGCAGCAACACCAGCTTGGCCATACCAGCACAGTTCAAAGGCTTTCAAGGCGCTGCCAAAGCGCCGACCTCGGTGCTACTAGAACACAACGGCTTGCACCTGGACATCCTGATTGACCGCACCACGGCGATTGGCAAAACGGATGCAGCCGGCGTGTATGACGTAGTGATGGAAGCAGCGCTGTCCACTATCCTTGACCTAGAAGACTCGGTCGCGGTGGTGGATGCAGCGGACAAAGTGCTGGCCTACCGCAACTGGCTGGGCATTTTGCAAGGCACGCTCACCGAGACCATCAGTAAAGGGGGCAAAACTTTTGTGCGCGGCCTCAACCCCGACCGCGTCTATACCGGCGCGGACGGCAAGCCGGTAGTGCTGCATGGCCGCTCCTTGCTGTTTGTGCGCAATGTGGGCCATTTGATGAGCAATCCGGCCATCACCTACAGCGCCAAAGACGGCAGCACCCATGAAATCCCCGAAGGTATTTTGGACGCGGTGGTCACTACCGCCATTGCCATCCATGATTTGCAGCGAACCAAGGCCGATGCCGCTGTTGGGCAGGTGCGAAACTCGCGCAAAGGCTCGGTGTATATCGTCAAGCCAAAGATGCACGGCCCTGCCGAAGTAGCTTTTGCCGATGAATTGTTTGGCCGCGTCGAGGCCTTGCTGGGCTTGCCCGAGAGCACGGTCAAGCTAGGCATCATGGACGAAGAGCGCCGTATCAGCGTCAACCTGCAAGCCAGTATCGCCGCTGCACGCAACCGCGTAGCCTTTATCAATACGGGCTTTTTAGACCGCACCGGCGACGAGATACACACCGCCATGCATGCCGGCCCCATGGTCCGCAAAGCCGAAATGAAAGCGACGCACTGGCTCGCCGCCTACGAGCGCAGCAATGTGCTCACCGGCCTGGCATGCGGCCTGCGTGGCAAAGCACAAATCGGTAAAGGCATGTGGGCTATGCCCGACCTGATGAAGGCCATGATGGAGCAAAAAATCGTACACCCCAAAGCCGGCGCCAATACCGCCTGGGTACCCAGCCCCACCGCCGCCACGCTGCATGCGCTGCACTACCACCAAGTGCTGGTCAGCGATGTGCAAAAACAGCTGGAAACTATCGACTTGCGCAAAGTACGCGCTGGTTTGCTCAATGACATGCTGACCATTCCCGTGGCTACCAACACCGACTGGAGCGAGAAAGAGAAACAGCAAGAACTGGACAACAATGCACAAGGTATTTTGGGCTATGTGGTGCGCTGGATCGACCAGGGCGTGGGCTGCTCCAAAGTGCCCGACATCCACAACATCGGCCTGATGGAAGACCGCGCTACGCTGCGCATTTCCAGCCAGCACATTGCCAACTGGCTGCTGCACCGCATCGTCACCAAAAAGCAAGTGCAAGCCACCTTCGAACGCATGGCTGCGGTGGTAGACGGGCAAAACGCAGGGGATCCGCTGTACCAGCCCATGGCTGGTAACTTCAAGACCTCCAAGGCCTATAAAGCCGCCACCGACCTGGTGTTCAAAGGCTTGGCGCAACCGAGCGGCTACACCGAGCCGCTGCTACACGCTTGGCGTTTGAAGGTGAAGGCGCAGCGTAAATAGCTGCTGCTTTGCAGTAAAAACGGCACCTGTGGGTGCCGTTTTTATTGCAACATCTTTTGGCATTGGCACGCCTATTGATCATCGAGAATTTGTTTTTTGAAATCGGTCAACTGGAGAATCTGCACTCCACGGAACGGATGCATTTCCAGCAAGTGAACATCACTCGACACAAGAACATCGGCTTTTGCCGAAATTGCCAACTCCAAAAATTTATCATCCTTTGGATCACGGCATTCTGTGACAGGCGTGGTGATCTCAATAAAGATCACTGATTCGCGCAAGAGCCGCGCCCACATCAAACGTTGTTCCAGAGGTCTCCACGCATTGAATTTTTCACGCGCCAGAACCATTACCAGTTCATTGAAAGTGCCCGCCGAACAAAAAACATCATGCTCAAGAACAGCACGACGGAAAATTTTCGCTGGTTCTCGCTCTGGGTTGAGACACGCAGGGATGAGCGAACTCGTATCGAAGACAACTCTTTTACGGGCGTAACTCATGGACAAGGTTGTTTAGTTGTTCAAGCGAAAGATTCGGCGCGTCCGCATTGACCAATGGCATGACATCCATGAACTGCACCATTTTGCGAGCGTTGTAGTCCCGCAGGGCTTCGGTAGCGAGCGAATACGGAAGAATCATCATGGTTGGAGTGCCATATTGGGTGACAGTCACCGGCTCACCGCTTTTCACGATGTTGGCAATCGACCCGAATCGGTTTTGCACTTCCACGGAAGATAGCGTTTTCATGGTCATACCCTAGGTTGGTTAGTTAACTTAGGTATGTTAGACATATTGGTCAGTATGTCAAGCGAAAAACATCGCCGTTAGCCGGTCAGGTTAGGGTTTTAAGGGCTTTTGTTTTCAAAGTGGAAAACGGTAAAAACGGGGCAAAAAAACGCGCATTTTTAGGACAATTTGCGCTTAAAAAAAGTCCAAGTCGCGTGTAATGCATCGCGTGAGCGATTGCTTTTGGCTGCCGACATGCGCAGCGTCCAGGCTTACCGTTTTTTGAACGCGACGCAGGTACTACACGCCCAAAAACCCAGCCAGCGCCGGATCGCGCAGCAAGTCCTGGCCACTACCCTGTAGCACTACCTGGCCTTTTTGCAGCACCATAGCAGTGTCCGCGCGTTCCAGTACTTTGCGGTAGTCGCGGTCCACGATCAGGGTGGCGATGCCGCTTTGGCGAATGCCTTCGATCACGCGCCAAATTTCAGCCACGATCAAAGGGGCCAGGCCTTCGGTGGCTTCGTCCAGGATGATGAGTTGCGGATGCGTCATCAAGGCACGGCCTATGGACAGCATTTGCTGCTCGCCGCCCGATAGTTCGGCGCCCAGATTGGACAGGCGCTCGGCCAGGCGGGGGAAGGTGTCCATGACCCGCGCAAACGGCCAGTCGCTGCGCCCGTCGGTGCCCGGGCGCGCGGCCATCACCAGGTTTTCGCGCACCGTTAGGTTGGGGAAAACGCCCCGGCCTTCGGGGACATAGGCCACACCTAAGCGGGCCATTTCATGCGGGCGGCTTTTCGACACATCAACGCCGAAAGCGCGGATGCTGCCGCTGCGCTGCGTTACATGCCCAAGCAGGGTGCGAATCAGCGTGCTCTTGCCCATGCCATTGCGCCCGAGCAAACCCAGGGTCTGGCCGCGCGCAATATCGACATCCACACCATGAAGAACCTGACCTGAACCGTACCAGGCCTGGATCGCGCGGGCTTGCAAAATAAGCTCGGCCATTAGCGCAACTCCCCTGCTTGACGCAGCGCCATGACAACGCAGCCGGTATCCGCCACTTCCATCACCTGCATCAGTGCTCCCCCAAATAGGCGACCCGCACTTCGGGACTGCTGCGCACCGCCTCGGGGCTGCCGCAGGCAATCAACTGGCCGTTTACCAGCACGGTAATGACATCGGCCACACGAAACACCGCGTCCATATCGTGTTCGATCAGCAGCATGGCGTGTCTGGCTTTGAGGGCCGTCAGCAGTTCCAGCATGCGTTCGGTTTCTTCAGCGCCCATGCCAGCCAGGGGCTCATCCAGTAACAGCACCGAAGGGCGCGTAGCCAAACACATGGCGATTTCGAGCTGGCGCTTTTGCCCGTGCGACAACAAGCCCGCTTCACGACCGATCAAATCTTGCAAGCCCGCTTGCGCGGCAGCGTCTTGTGCGTCCTGCGCGCTCTTGGCGCATGCAGCAGCGCTGCGCCACCAGGCCCAGGGTTGCTGGTGCATGGCCTGTGCTGCAAGCCGGCAGTTTTCCTGCACGCTAAAGCTGGGATAAATCGTGTTGCGCTGGTAGCTGCGGCCCAGACCGGCGCGGGCGCGACGCGGCTGGCTCCAGCGGCTCACATCCTGCCCCAGCAAATGCACCGAACCAGCAGACGCTTCCAGCTCGCCAGACAAAATATTGACCAGCGTGGACTTGCCTGCGCCATTCGTGCCAATGACCGCATGCACGCTGCCGCGCGCCACGTCGATAGACACATTGTCCAAGGCAGTCAAGCCGCCCCAGCGGCGGCTGATGCCGGTACCGCGCAACAAAATTTCAGGGCTGTGCATGGCCTGCCTTGGTAGGCGCTGTTTGCGCCAAAGCGCCGCCACTAGGCGGGGGGCGCAAAAGTACCAGCAACTGCGCCGGTATGCCCACCAGACCGCGCGGCAAGAGGGCTACGCTGGCAATGATGGTGAGCCCCAAGCCCAGATGCCAGTGCTTGGCAAACTCGCCAAAGATGGCCTCGGAGCGGAAAAATTCTTGCAATAGAGCGAAGGCAAACGCCCCAATAAGGGCGCCGCGCAAATGCCCCAGCCCACCCAAAATAATGATGATGAGCACTTCGCCTGAAATATGCCAACTCATCATTTCTGGGTTGACAAAACCATCTTTCACTGCAAACAAAAATCCGGCCAATCCGGCGATTCCGCCTGACACCACAAACGCGGCCAGCTTGTAGGGGTAGGTAGAAAAGCCAGTGGCGCGCATGCGCTGCTCGTTGACGCGGATACCCGCTAAAGCATGGCCGAATTTGGAGCGTCCCAACAAGGCCAAAAACACAAAGGTGCCCAGCAAACAGGCCAGCGTGAAGCGGTACATCACCAGCGGCTTATCCAAATCCAACCAGTCACCCAGCGTCGGTTTCATCATCAGGTAAATACCGTCGGTGCCGCCACCCAGAGGCGTGTCATGCACCACGTAATAGGCCATTTGTGCAAAGGCCAAGGTAACCATAATGAAATACACGCCCTTGGTGCGCAGGGACAGCGCGCCCACCAACAGGGCATAGGCTGCGGCCAGCAATACGCACAAAGGCAACAAGGTCGCGACCGAAGCTGGTCCGTCGGATGGCGACAAAAGCACGGTGGCATAAGCCCCTATGCCAAAAAACGCCGCCTGCCCAAAACACACCAGTCCGGTCTTACCCACCAGCAATTCCAGGCTGAGCGCCAGCACCGAAAAAATCATAATCTTGGTGGCCAGGTCCACACCGAACTTGCCCGCCACATGCGGGAATACGGCCAGCGCCGCAAAGCTGGCCAGCACAAACAAAAATTTAGGAAGCTGTGCGCGCATCAACCGGCCTTGAACAAGCCGTCTGGCTTCCACAACAATATGAGCGCCATCAGGACATACACCAGCACACCGGCCACCTGGGGCACCAGCACTTTGCCAAAGGTATCGACCACGCCGATCAGCAAGGACGCCAGCAAGGCCCCGCGAATCGAACCAATACCGCCGATCACCACCACCACAAAACAAATAATCAGCACCAGGCTGCCCATGCCCGGATAAACCGAGGACACAGGCGCGGCCACCATGCCGGCCAGCACGGCAATGGCCACGCCAGCGGCGAACACTACGCGGTACAAAAACTTGATGTCAATGCCCAGGGACTGCACCATTTCGCGGTTGGTGCTGCCCGCGCGGATCATCATGCCCAGGCGAGTTTTGGCAAAAATAAAATACATACCCAGCGCCAGCAAAAGGCACACGCCCGAGATGAACAGACGATAGACCGGGTACACCATCATGTCGCCCAGCGGGATGCTGCCGGACAAAAAATCCGGCGCTTGCACGCCATGCACATCATCACCGACCAGCAGGCTGCGCAATTCCTCGAAGACCAAAATCAGGCCATAAGTCATCAGCACTTGTTGCAAATGCTCGCGGGTGTAGAGAAAGCTGTAAAACGCCCACTCCAGCAAATAGCCTAGCGCTACTGCCACCACCAAACCAAATAGCAAGGTGGTGAAAAAACCGCCTCCAACCGTAGCTGCGACAAAAGGCGCCAAGGCAAAAGCCATATAAGCGCCAATCATGTAAAAACTGCCATGGGCCAGGTTGATCACGCCCATGATGCCGAAGATCAGCGTCAGACCCGAGGCCACCAGAAACAGCAGCAAGCCGTATTGCAGCGCATTGAGGCACTGGATCAGAAAAGTGGTGAGGTCCATATCTATACAGAGCTGACCCCACCGCTTTGAGCGGCGGGGAACAAGCCCTTGCCGTCATACCCTGAAAAATTACATCTTGCAGGCGCGGCCCGGGTCGGCCAGTTTGGCGCTGGCCATACCAACTACTTTGTTTTCTTTTTCCTTGGCGCTGGTTTGGCGCAGGTAAAAGTCTTGCACGGGGTTGTGCGAAGCAGAGATGGTGAAGGGGCCGCGCGGGCTGTCGATCGTGGCTTTGCGTAAAGCGGCAGAAATGTCGGTGGCCTTGGTAGCGTCGCCTTTGGTGGCGTTCAGGCCAATGGCCAGCATTTGCGCTGCGTCATAGCCTTGCACCGCATACACATCAGGCTGCATTCTGTAAGTCTTGGCATAGTTAAGACGGAATGCATTGTCACGCTTGGTGTTGAGGCTATCGGCGTAATGTAAGGCCGTAAACAAGCCGTCGGCAGAGGCCGCTTGCGCATCCAAAACACCTTCAGTCAGAAAGCCCGATCCGTACAAAGGAATCGTGCCTTTGAGACCTGCAGCCGCATAGTCCTTCACGAATTTGACCGCGCCGCCGCCGGCAAAGAAGGTAAACACTGCGTCAGGCTTGGTTGCAGCGATCTCTGTGAGCAAGCCCTGGAACTCGACATTGGGGAAGGGCAGGCTCAGCTCTTTCACCACGGTGCCGCCGCCTTTTTCAAAGCTTTCTTTAAAGCCTTTGACCGACTCATCACCCGCGGCGTATTTCCAGGTGATGGTGACCACTTTTTTGATCCCTTTTTTCGCCATCACTTCGCCCATGGCGTAGCCCGGTTGCCAATTGGAGAAGGAGCTGCGGAAAATATTAGGGGCGCACATGGCACCGGTCACTGCATCGGCACCGGCATTGGGCACGATCAGCAAAGTGCCGCTTTCCTTGGCGGCTTTGGCCATGGCCATGGCCACACCGGAGTGCACGGTGCCAATAATCACATCGACCTGATCGCGCTTGATCAGCTTGTTGACGTTGTCGGTGGCTTTGGAAGGCTCGGACTCATCGTCCACTTTGAAGTACTCCACCTCGCGACCGGCGATCTTGCCGCCTAGCTCGGTGACATGCTGGCGAAATCCGTTTTCGATCGCCGTGCCCAAAGAGGCAAAGGTGCCGGTGTAGGGCAGCATAAAACCCACCTTGAGCTTGCCGGTGGTTTGCGCGCTAGCCAAACTGGCGCTCAAAGCAGTCGCTGCCAAAGTAGCGCCGGTCCAACGAACCAGGGAATTGAAGTTGCCAAGCATGCGATATCTCCTTATAGGTGTTGCAAAAACTTAAATACTGCGGCGATCAGAAGCTCCGTTTGATCTCGGTGCGGCACATGGCCACATGCCTCGAATGCTAAAAGCTCGGTTCTCTCATGGTGCCTGGCCAGCGTCTGAATATGGTCCAGCGTGCCGTATTCATCATCCAATCCCTGCACCGCCAAAACCGGGCAACCTAGAGTCGCGATTGTGTCAGTAATTGACCAGGGGGCGAAATCGGGTGCCAGCCAGGCTTGACTCCAATGCCTAAAGACTGATTCTGCGTCAAAGTGGTAAGGCCCAAGTCGCGCCAACAAAGCAAGGCGTACCGCGTCAGCTTGCAATGCCGTAATGGCCGCCTGGGTTTTGGCCTCGACAAACAAATGCGGTGCCATCAGCACCGCCGCCGCCACCTGCGGCGGATAGCGGGCGGCATACAAAAGCGCAATGGACGCACCATCGCTGTGGCCCATTAAAACCATTGGCTCGTCCAACTTTATTGCTTTGAGCAAGGCCGGCAGTACTTCATAGGCCTGCTGATGCATAAAGTCGACCCGCCATGGCTTTGGATGGCCCAAGTCTCGCGATTGCCCGTAGCCGGGGCGCGAATAGACCAGGCCCCTGCACCCAAGGCGCTGACAAAGAAGCGCGGGAAAGCCCTTCCACAGCGCCAATGACCCTAAGCCTTCATGCAAAAACACCACTACCGGACCGGGCGCATCCCTAGCGCCCAGCCATTGGTACTCGATGCTGGCTTGGCCGTCGGCATAGGCAATGTCTTGCCATTGCACTGGCTCACTCATGCCTGCCCCGCCGACAAAGCCCGTAATTTGAAGCGCTGAATCTTGCCTGTGGCCGTCTTGGGCAACTCGGCCACAAATTCAATCATGCGCGGGTATTTGAAGGGTGCCAGCCGGTCTTTGACAAAGGCTTTGAGTTCCTCGGCGCTGACCTCCTGCCCCGCTTTGCACACCACATAGGCCTTGGTTTTGGTCAGCCCATCAGCGTCAGCCACGCCTATAACTGCAGCCTCGAGCACCGCCGGGTGCGCTATCAGTGTGGACTCCACCTCAAAAGGCGACACATACACGCCACTGACCTTGAGCATGTCGTCGCTGCGCCCGCTGTAGGTATAGCTGCCGTCCGCGTTGCGACTGTATTTGTCGCCGCTACGGGTCCAGGCGCCTTGGAAGGTTTCTATGGTTTTCTCGCGGTTGCCCCAATACAGCATGGCAGCGCTAGGGCCCCGGATGAACAACTCACCCGTTTCGCCGTCTGGCACCGGCTGTCCGCCATCGTCGCGCAAGGCAATGTCGTAGCCCGGCACCGGCCAGCCGGTGGTGCCGTAGCGCACCTGATCAGGACGGTTGGAAAGGTAAATATGCAGCATCTCGGTCGAGCCTATGCCGTCGACGATATCCACCCCGAAATGTGCTTTAAAACGCTGTCCAATGTCTGCTGGTAGGGCTTCTCCAGCCGAAGACACCAGACGCAGTGCCATGGCCTGGGCCGTGGGCAAGGCCGGGGATGCCAGCATGGCCGCGAACAAAGTGGGCGCGCCATAGAACGCCGTGGGCTTTTGCCCGCCCACGCCGCCTCGCAGCCGGTGGAACACCGCATCGGGTGTGGGCCGCTCGGCCATCAAGACGGTGGTGGCGCCCACGCTCAGTGGAAAGCTCAGGGCATTGCCCAGGCCGTAAGCAAAAAATAATTTCGCCGCAGAAAAACCGATATCCCCCGCGTGCAAAGCCAGCACGTCCTGCCCGTAGAGCTTGGCCGTCCAGTAGGGGTTGGCATGGCTGTGGACCGTGGCCTTGGGCCGACCGGTGGAGCCAGAGGAAAACAGCCAAAAGCCAGGGTCTTGCGGATGCGTGGGCGCGCAGTGCGCCAGGACTGATTGCGCAGCCAGCCAGTCTTGCATCGCTACGCAGCCTTCGGGCAGCGGATCCACAGCGCGCGAGACGACCACCTGGCGCAACTCGTGCGGGGCCAGGGCCATGGCTTGCAGCAACACCGGCAGCAAGGCCTGCGACACCACAGCCAGCTGTGAGCGGCTTTTTGCCAGCATATAGGCGTAGTCCTCGGCCTTGAGCAAGGTATTGGCAGCCACCGGTACGCTACCGCAATACATTGCGCCCAAAAATGCGCAGGGCCAGTCGATGCAGTCGTGCATCAGCAAAAACACCCGCTCTTCACGCCGCACGCCAGCGGCCTGCAAAGCGGCGGCCACCGCTTGCACGCCCTGCGCGAGCTCGCCATAACGCAAGGTGCGCTGGTCGTCCACATAAGCCAGGCGCTCGGCATGGCCCGTATTGGCGTCCAGCAAGTACTGCGCGAAATTAAACACTTCACCCTGCGGGTCCATCGCAGTGGTTTCTGCCATGTTGATTGCTCCTTTTTATCGCTCAGACGCTGTGCCATTTTCTAGCACGCCGGGCGCGTACTGGGCTGCACTGATGGCCTGGCCTCAATGGCTTTACCTGGCCCTCGCCCGCTTGCGGCTTCCAGAAAAATGCATTATTGTGCGTAAGCGGACCTTAATTTCATTTTTCCATCATGTCAAGCACTATATTGCATACAGACACAGAAATCTCTCCCGAAAGCGCAGCGTCCAGCGAGGACAAACACCCGTATCTGGTCGGCCTGGGCCAGCGCGTGGGCGCGCTGCGTGCGCGCCGGGGCATGACGCGTAAGGCCTTGGCGGCTGCGGCGCAGGTGTCCGAGCGGCATTTGGCGAACATGGAATACGGCCTGGGCAATGCCTCGGTGCTGGTGCTTTTGCAAGTGGCCAAGGCCTTGCAGTGCACTTTGGCCGAGCTGCTGGGCGATGTGAGTACCTCCTCGCCGGACTGGCTGATGATTCGCGAAATGCTGGAGCAATGCGACGCGCCCACGCTGCACCGGGTGCGTATCGCCATCGGCGAGCTGCTGGGCACCGGCGGCGCGGCCCACGAGCGCAGCACCCGCATCGCCCTGGTGGGCCTGCGCGGCGCAGGCAAGTCCACCCTGGGACAAATGCTGGCCGAAGACCTGGGCTACCCCTTTATCGAACTGAGCCGCGAGATTGAGAAATTTGCCGGTTGCAGCGTCGCCGAAATTCAGGCCTTGTACGGCGCAAACGCCTACCGCCGCTATGAGCGCCGGGCCTTGGAAGAAAGCATTCAAATCTACCCCGAGGCAGTGATCGCCACGCCCGGCGGTCTGGTATCCGACCCAGCTAGCTTTGCCCAGCTACTGGCGCATTGCACCACGCTGTGGCTGCAAGCGGATCCGGCCGACCACTTGCGCCGCGTCACCGCCCAAGGCGACTTGCGGCCCATGGCCGCCAGCAAAGAAGCCTTGCAAGATCTGAAAAACATTTTGGAAGGGCGCCAGTCGTTTTATTCCAAAGCCCAATTTGCCGTCAATACAAGCGCCCAGGACTTGGAAGCCACTTTTGAGCTGCTGCGCGCCACGGTGCGCGGGTATTTGCAGATCGCGCCATGAGCTGTCAAAAAATGCTTGACAGATTTCAAATATGTGCACTATGATGCACTAATGCAAGTTTTATGCATTTTTATGCGTGTTCCAAAGTGAGTCCGCCATGAACCCTCAATCCTTTGTCAGTTACCAGACCGAGCCCAGCCAGTACCGCCATTGGACGCTGAGCTTTGAGGGCCCAGTGGCTACGCTCAAAGCCGATTTCGACGAAAACGGTGGCTTGCAGCCAGGCTACAAACTCAAGCTCAATAGCTACGACCTGGGCGTGGACATCGAATTGCACGATGCCATCAACCGCATCCGCTTTGAACACCCTGAAGTGCGCAGCGTGGTCATCACCAGTGCCAAGGAGAAGGTGTTTTGCTCCGGCGCCAACATCTTCATGCTCGGCCTGAGCAGCCATGCCTGGAAAGTCAATTTCTGCAAATTCACCAACGAGACGCGCAACGGCCTGGAAGACTCCTCGGCCCATAGCGGCCTCAAATTTCTGGCGGCGGTCAATGGCGCCTGCGCTGGTGGCGGCTACGAATTGGCGCTGGCCTGCGACGAAATCCTGCTAGTCGATGACCGGTCCTCAGCGGTCAGCCTGCCCGAAGTGCCTTTGCTGGGCGTGCTGCCCGGCACCGGTGGCCTGACCCGCGTGACCGACAAGCGCCGGGTGCGCCACGACCTCGCTGATGTGTTTTGCACCAGTGCCGAAGGTGTGCGCGGCCAAAAAGCCAAGGACTGGCGCCTGGTTGATGGCCTGGCCAAGCCCGCAGAGTTTGCAGCCCGCGTGCGCGAGCGCGCGCTGGCCCTGGCCGCACAAAGCGACCGGCCCGAAGGTACGCAAGGCGTCGCGCTCACGCCTTTGCAATGCACCCGCAGTGCCGACGCGCTGCGCTACAGCACACTCAAGGTGGACATAGACCGCGCCAAGCGCAGCGCGGTATGGACTATTGAGGCCCCCCAGGGCGCGCAGCCTTCCACCATCGCCGACATTGAGGCCCAAGGCGCGCAATGGTTCCCCTTGCGCATGGCGCGCGAATTGGAAGACGCGATATTGCATATGCGCACCAACGAACTGGACATCGGCATCTGGCTGATCAAAACCGAAGGCGATGCTGCTGCCGTGCTGGCGATGGATCAGGTGCTACAAGCGCAGGCCGGCCACTGGCTGGTGCGCGAAACCACCGGCCTGCTGCGCCGCAGCTTCAGCCGCCTGGACCTGTCCTCGCGCAGCCTGTTTGCGCTGATCGAGCCGGGCTCCTGCTTTGCCGGTAGCTACCTGGAATTTGCGCTGGCCTGCGACCGCAGCTACCAGCTGATGCTGCCCGACGATGCCCAACACACACCGCACATCACCGTGGGCGAACGCAACTTTGGCGTGTACCCCATGGCCACTGGCCAGAGCCGTTTACAACGCCGCTTTTACGAGGAAGTGGGCCCACTGAAAGCCGTACGCGCCGCAGTCGATAAAGCGCTGGATGCCGACGCCGCGTTCACACTCGGCTTGGTAACCGCCGCGCCTGATGACATCGACTGGGCAGACGAAGTGCGTATCGCCATTGAAGAGCGTGTGTCCATGTCGCCCGACGCCATGACCGGCCTGGAAGCGAATTTGCGTTTCAACGGCAAAGAGACCATGCACACACGCGTCTTTGGCCGCTTAAGCGCCTGGCAAAACTGGATTTTTCAGCGCCCCAATGCCGTGGGCGACAAAGGCGCGCTCAAGGTCTATGGCAAAGGCGAACGCGCAGCCTTTGACTGGAACCGCGTTTAAGAAGCAATCCACCACCGTATGTCAACCTGAACCGGCGCAGCTTAAGCAGCAGGTACTAATCTCTTTATAAACTCCATCGGAGCCACTTATGTCAGCCATTAACTACAGCGAAAAAATCCCGAACAACGTCGACCTAGGCGGCGACCGCACCTTGCAGCGCGCCCTGGAACAATGGCAGCCCAACTTCATCAACTGGTGGGATGACATGGGCCCCGAGGGCACAACCGACAACGATGTGTATTTGCGCACCGCCGTCAGCGTGGACCCGCAAGGTTGGGCGCAGTTTGGCCATGTGAAGATGCGTGACTACCGTTGGGGCATCTTTTTGAACCAAGGCGAGGCCGATCGCAAAATCCATTTCGGTGACCACAAGGGCGAAGCCGCTTGGCAAGATGTGCCTGGTGAGCACCGTGCCAATTTGCGCCGCATCATCGTGACGCAAGGTGACACCGAGCCGGCTTCTGTTGAGCAGCAACGCCACTTGGGCCTGACCGCGCCTAGCATGTACGACTTGCGCAATTTGTTCCAGATCAATGTAGAAGAAGGCCGCCACCTGTGGGCCATGGTGTATTTGCTGCACAAACATTTTGGCCGCGATGGCCGCGAAGAAGCCGAAGCGCTTTTAGAGCGCCGCAGTGGCCAAGAAGACAACCCGCGCATCTTGCAAGCCTTCAACGAGCAAACGCCCGATTGGCTGAGCTTTTTCATGTTCACCTACTTCACCGACCGCGACGGCAAGTTCCAGCTCTGCGCTTTGGCCGAAAGCAGTTTCGACCCGCTGGCACGCACCACCAAGTTCATGCTGACCGAAGAGGCGCACCACATGTTCGTTGGCGAGTCTGGCATCAGCCGCATCATCCAGCGTACTTGCGCCAAGATGAATGAGCTGAAAACCGACGACGTGGGCCAGTTGCGTGCGGTGGGGGTGATCGATTTGCCCACCTTGCAGCGTTATTTGAGTTTCCATTTCAGCGTCACCATCGATTTGTTTGGTGCCGACGAGTCCAGCAACGCCGCCACGTTTTATTCCACCGGCATCAAAGGCCGCTATGAAGAAACCAAGCGCGACGACGACCATGTGTTGCGCGGCCAAACCTACAAAGTGCTCAACGTGGTCAACGGCCAGTTGCAAGAAAAAGAAGTGCCCATGTTGAACGCTTTGAACGAAGTGCTGCGCGACGACTTCATCAA
>CAMBFN010000021.1 GCA_945865425.1 Comamonas sp. lk
TCGCCCAGTTGCGCCAGGCCTTGTTGCAATTGCTTGGTGCGTAGCGGGTTTTTCAGCACCACGGTCATAAACATTTCGGGCGCGAAAAACGGCAGGCCGGTGTATTGCAGGTTAATGCTGCCGTCGGTAATCGTGTCGCCCAATTGCACACCGCCGTGGGTGGTAAAGCCCACGATGTCGCCGGCATAGGCCTCTTCCACCGCCTCGCGGCGCTGGCTCATGAAAGTCACCACGCTGGTGGGGCGCAACTCTTTGGCGGTGCGCATGACCTTGAGCTTCATGCCCGGCGTGTACTTGCCCGAAGCCATGCGCACAAAGGCGATGCGGTCGCGGTGGTTGGCATCCATATTGGCTTGCACCTTAAAGACCACGCCGCTAAAGGCCTTGTCCTCGGGCTGCACTTCCTGCACCACCGGCTGGCGGTTGACCTGCACGGTGCTGGTGCGGCTTTGCGGTGAGGGCGCCAAATCCACCAGCGCGTCCAGCACTTCCATCACGCCGAAGTTGTTCACGCCCGAGCCAAAAAATACCGGTGTTTGCTTGCCTGCCAAAAATGCCGCATGGTCCCAGGCGGGGGATGCGCCGGTGGCCAGCTCCATGCTTTCGACGGCGCTGGTCCATTCGCTGCCAAAGCGTTGTTGCAAGGCCTCGGGATGCGACAGGGCAATAGCGTCAAAGTCCTGCGGCAGGCGCTCGCTGCCGCTTTCAAACACCGTCATGGTGTCGGTGCGCAAATTGATGATGCCGCCAAACAATTTGCCCTGGCCCACCGGCCAGGTCATGGGCACACAAGGCATGCCCAGTTCGCGCTCGATTTCGTCCAAGATGTCCAAAGGCTCGCGCACTTCGCGGTCCATTTTGTTGACGAAGGTAATGATGGGCGTATCGCGCTGGCGGCAAACCTCGATCAAGCGGCGGGTTTGCGCTTCCACGCCATTGGCCGCGTCAATCACCATCAGCGCTGCATCCACGGCGGTGAGCACGCGGTAGGTGTCTTCCGAAAAGTCTTTGTGTCCGGGTGTGTCCAAAAGATTAATCACATGGTCGCGGTACACCATTTGCATCACGCTGGACGCAACCGAGATACCGCGCTGCTTTTCGATCTCCATCCAGTCCGATGTGGCGTGTCGCGAAGCCTTGCGCGCCTTGACCGAACCGGCAATCTGAATCGCGCCGGAGAATAGCAAAAGCTTTTCTGTCAAAGTGGTTTTACCGGCGTCCGGGTGGGAAATGATCGCAAAGGTGCGACGGCGGCGGGTTTCGGAGGCGAAGGACAAAGCGGGGAATTCCAATGGGGCGGCGCGGTGCGCGCGAAGGATGGGATTTTAGAGGCGCGTTTTGAGCCTTAGCGGGTCTTTAGCGCAGCCTGCAAAACCTCCAGCAAACGCGACACGTCTTCTTGGTTGTTATAGACATGCGGCGTGATGCGAATGGCTGGGCTGCGGATGTTGAGGTGGATTGGGGCGAAGCGCGCTTACCAGCACTGACCTTAATTAACCCGTCAGCGCCTCTATCGGCACCTGAAAACGCTGTGCCAGGGCACGCACCTGACGCAAGTTAAGACTACGCTTGCCGGCAAGCACCGCAGACACCACACTCTGCGCCCCTATTTCAGGCAAGTCGCACTGGCGCAGGCCGTGTTGCTCCATTAAAAATGCCAGCCTGCTTTGCGGCGTGCCGGCATCTTGCCATGGGTGGACCCTGTCTTCATACTCCCGGATGCGCTGCGCCACCCAATCCACCAATACAAAAATGGGGTGGCCATCGTCAGCCCCAAACTGCTCAAAGCAGTCGTCAACAAAACGTAGCATCTCATTGTAATGGGCCTCATCCCTAATGGGCGCACCCAAGCCCAAAGCAGTGTTCACTGCGCCCCACGGGGCCAAAATATCAGAGACCTTCATTTCCAAACTCCTTGGTCATATTCTTTGTGGGTGAGAACCGCCTTTACCCAAACCAGCCCCGGCTTGAACGCAATGGCCGCCACCAGCCGGTATTTGTTGCCACCGATGTTGAACACGTAACGATCACCCACCTTGTCGACACTGGCAAAAGTTGCCTTGAGCTGGGCAAAGTTGGTAAACACGCCATGCTCCATCAAGCGCCGAAAGTCTTGCAGCGGCTGCTGGGCGTCAGCATGTATTGCCGCGAATTCACGCAGTACTTTGTTGGAGATCAACTTCATCGCCATGGGCAAATATAGCATATTGCTATATTTCCTGGACCCCATCCACGCCAAAATTTGTCGTGCTAAGGGCTCAAGGGATTGCTGGACGCATTTATTTCGGCCCGGTTGGCGTCGGTGCGAGGCTTGGCGGCTTGACTTTGTAGGCCTTAAGCCTTGCGCAGCGCCGCTACCAAGACTCCCAACAAGCGCGCCACATCCACTTTATGGTTGTACAGATGCGGCGAGATGCGCATGGTCGGGCCGCGGATGCTGACGCGCACTTGGGCAGCAGGGCCCATGGCCAACGCAGGCCCAGAAAATGGTCGCTACCCAAACTACCTGGCTCAAACGTGGTTCTAAGCCCCCAAGCCGTGACATACTGGGCCCCGTAGGCAATGAAATGCCTATTCCTCCTTCTTCAGTTCGTCCGTGTTCATGGGTTTAGTTTTGGCAGAAGCCAGACTTGCCTGATGATTTTTTTAGTCGCAAAGGCGATTTTTTTTAACGAACGAGGAGAATGCTATGAGTGGATTTAACGCGGTATTGGCAAGAAATACGGAATATGCTCCCAAGCCGGAGGGGCCCTATTCACAAACAGTTGCTTTCTCGCACTACAACAATCTCTCGGCCCAATTACCGATAGATCCGAAGAACGGCAAACTGCTTGCCGGCAATGTAAAAGCGCAGGCCGCGCAGTGCTTTAAGAACCTTGAGGGCGTCCTCCAAGGCATCGATCAAGCGATGACCGACGTCGTCAAAATCAACATATTCTTGACGAACATCATGGATATGGATGCGGTAGATGCGGTGTATCGGTCTTTCTTCGGCAGCTATGTTCCTACGCGCACAACCATCGCGGTTGCGGCGCTGCCGATGGGTGCCTTGGTACAGGTAGAAGCGCTCCTGACCTACGGCTTGGGGACTATTCCGAATGCGCCTCAGGCCGGTGACTTGGTTAAGCTGACCAACAATACCAGCAACGCTCCGGTCAGCATGCTGTCGACACAAACGGTGGCTTTCTCGCACTACAACAATCTCTCGGGGCAGTTGCCGATTGATCCAAAAACCGGGATCATCGTGCCTGGTGGTGCCAGAGAGCAGACCGTCCAGTGTTTGAAGAATATCAAGGCAATTCTGACCAGCATTGACGTGCCCTTTGACGACATTGTCAAGGTCACCATTTATCTGAAGCATCTGTCGGATATGGATGCTGTCAACCAGGCCTACACCACCTTCTTCCCGGACTCGTCGATTGCCCGTGCCGTAGCCTATATGCCCGCGCGCACTGTCGTGTCTGTGGGCGATCTGCCGTTGCATGCACTGGTCCAAATCGAAGCGGTCGTATCCCACGGTGACGGCACGCCGCCCCAAATCGTTGAAGATCGCCATGGCATCGTGATCAAGGCGCGCAATACTGACAAGGCACCGAAGTGCGCTCTGTCGACGCAAACGGTCGCTTTCTCCCATTACAACCATATCTCGGCGCAACTACCTATCGATGCACAGACAGGTAATTTAGTTGCAGGAGGTATCAAGGAGCAAACCGCTAAGTGCATGGACAACATCCAGGCCATCGTGGAGAGTATCAACCACGCCATGTCCGATGCGGTGAAGGTCAATGTCTTCCTGAAAAACATGGCCGATATCGAAGCGTTTAACGAGGTATACGCCTCGTATTTCACCGGCGCTGCCCCGGCGCGTCGCGTGCTTGGCGTTTCGGCTTTGCCTAAGGACGCTTTGATTCAGATCGACGCAGTTTTTTCGAATGCGGAAGGTACGGCTCGATAAGCCGTACCCGGTACCCGCTGGTAAATAGAGGTGCCACTGCCTCCTTGATGGTCTTGACCTGCCCCCTCAAGCCTTGCGCAACGCAGCGTGCAGGACTTCCAGCAAGCGCGTTACGTCGCCTTCGTGGTTGTACAAATGTGGCGTGATGCGGATGGCCGGGCCGCGGATGCTGACGTGGACTTGCGCTGCTGCCAGTTGTTCGGGCAGGCCGGTCGGTATGGGGCCGGGCCAGCGTAGGCCCAGAAAATGGCCGGCGCGCAAATGGGCGGGCGCGGCCTCCAAGCCCCAAGGCGCCACTTGCACGGCGATGCTGGCGGTCAGGCGGCCCAGCGTTTGCGCAATGCGCTGCACCTGCCAGGTGGTAATTTGTTCCAGCGCCGCCATGGCCATGGGCAGGGCGACGAAGTTGGCGCGCTCGCCCATGTCGTAGCGCCGGGCACCTGGGGCATAGCCTTCGCGGTAATCGACCAGGCGCGCAAAGTCATGCGCGGCTTCGCGGTTGGCCCAGTTTTCTTCCAGCGGCTGGCCGTCCTGCCAGCGCGGCGCCACATACAAAAAGCCCAGGCTGTAGGGCCCCAGCAGCCATTTGTAGGTAGCCGCCACCAAAAAGTCGGGCCGCACCTGCGCCACATCCAGCGGCAAAGCGCCCAGCGACTGGGTGGCATCGACCAGCAGCAGGCCGTCGTGCGCGTCTAGCGCCAAGCGCACTGCAGCCAGATCGATCAGCCCGCCGTCGGTCCAGTGGCAGTGGCTGAGCACCGCCAGCCGGGTGTTTGCGTCGATGGCAGCCAAGATGGCGCGCGTCCAATCGCCGTCCTGCGGGCGGGCCACGGTGATGATGTCCGCGCTGGCTAGCCGAGCCAACCGACGCAGCGGGTAGAGGTTGGAGGGGAATTCGTCGGCGCAAATCAGCACCGTGTCGCCCGGCCGCAAGGGGATGTTTTTCAGCGCCGTCTCGATGCCGTAGGAAGCCGAGCCGACGATGGCGATGTCGTCCGCCTGCGCGCCTATCAGCCCCGCAAAAAGGCCGCGCGCCTGGTCTGGGAGCGAGAAAAAGTCCGCCGGGCGCACCTGCCAGGGCTGCGATTTGCCGCCGATACCCTGCTGCCCTGCCGTGGCCGCCGTTCGCAGAAGCGGCGACATATAGGCGCAATTAAAGTAGGCGATGTCCTCAGGGATGTCAAATAAAGGGCGCTGGCAGGGGATGATTGGGTTCAGGTTTGGCATGGGTGCGTAGTCCGCGAGCTCAGTTCTTTTAAGGGTAGCGACATTTTTTCCGGAAAAGCCTCAAGAAACCCTTTGTTGCTGCCGATGTGCAGATATCGGGGACTATTTTCCGCGCCCTGCTATGAAATAGTGAAATGAAATTTGTCGTTTTCCTTGCAATGAGCTTTCTTCTGATGTCGTGCGGCGGCGGCTCCTCGGCCCCGGGCAACGCTTTGACAGAGCTCCTTGCTATCAATTCGATGTATGGAACGGCTGCGGTGGGTTTACCATTGCAGAATGCCGATGTAAAAGTAAAGTGCCGCACCAGCAGCCTGAGCGAGTACCAAGTAATAATTCAAGCTGGCAGCCCTGCCAGCTTCACCATAGCCAATCCCTCACCCTCTGTTTTAAATTCAGTTTTTATTGGTCAATCCTTAAACTTCAAGGTTGGTGGCCAGCTGCCGGATGAGCTGAGTTTTTACCAAAAATATTATGTGGTCGATGCCGGTTACTCCTCGGCCGGCAATGCATTCACTTTTAAATTATCTGAATCAGCGCCCAAGGAGCTTACAGACGGCCCGGCACTCAGTATTAAGGTGGCAAATCCAACGAGGGCGTATTTTGTAAAAACCGACAAAGTTGTGATGGTGACAGGTCAGACGGACGAGAAAGGATTGTTTGCTTTTGCGAATATGCAATCCTTGGGTGCAGAGGGCCCCTGCATTTTAGAGGCCACTGGCACCACAGGGGAGATCCCGCCGGCGCCTTTGGTGCTTCATTCAATGGCCTTGAATTTCACAGGGCGCGTCAATATTACGCCATTGACAGAAGCTTTACTTGCCAGTTTGGTAGACACGGGTAAATTGAATTCTTACTTTTATGCTTTTGAAGAAGACAGCGCATTACGTTTAAAAGAAATCGCCACAGCGGAGAATGTCCAAACTGCATGGGAAAAAATTAAATCAGGTCTGTCTGGATTGAATATCGATGTCAGCGCGATAAAGAATAGCCCCATCACTGAGCCACTCTATGCGGCCAATGGCACTACCGCTGGCAATGCCTACGATAACCTTTTGGACGCCATTCGAAAAAAACCGCTTGGTAACGAGTCATCGCCCTACAAAGAACTTTTGGGCGGAAAACAAAATTTGATCACGCTCATCAAATTGGATAGCCATGGGGTGGCTTTAAAAAACCAGTTTGGTAAATGGTCCGACAATGGTAATGAAAAGGATGGCACGCAATGGGATTGCGTGCACGACACCGCCAATGGTGTCTACTGGGAGGTCAAGCGTAATGACCCAAGTCACTATAGGCACAAGGGTTTCAAGTACACATGGTTTGACAGCAGCGCGCTCAATGGTGGCAGCGCTGGGACTGAGGCCAATGGCGAGTGCCAAGGTTTGGCTGACAGCAAAAAATGCAATACTGAAAATTATGTGAAAGCGGCAAACAATGCACGTTTGTGCGGTTTTGATAAATGGGTCTTGCCCGATATCGAAAATGCTAAAAGTTTCCCCTTGACCAATTCGTCTGCGGTCCTGGCCAATACGGAATATTTTCCGGAAATGCAGTCCGGCCCGCTGCCGGCGATGTCCATTTGGACCCGGCTACCAAGCGCAAATAATGCGGAGGGTAAGTATGCGTGGACCATTAATTTTGCGAGCACCATCGTAGAGGATGGGCTGAAGTCCAGCGCCAGGCCGGTGCGCTTAATGTTGCCGGTGAAGACCTTTAAGCTCGATGGTGAGATTACCTCAGATGGCGTGGTAAAGGTCCAGTCTTCGTCTCCTGACGGATCCGACTTATCGATTTCAAATGGCCAGTCCGCGAACCTGCGCACTACCGGCTACCTCCCGACACCACTGAGTGACGCAGAAACCTTTTTCGTGGTGAATTTCGATAGGGCGGGGCGTAGTTTTAAATTGGCCAAAAGCGTCACGGTGAAATACACGCCCACTGGCTGCGACCTGGACAAAACGATAACGCCATGCGCAAAAGACTACATTGGCACCCCGGTGAGCTTAACGCCACCGAGCAAGACGCTCAATGTGCTGGAAAAAAACATTTCGCCGCAAGGCGTTGTGAAGTTCGATTCTGGCGCGCCAGATCCTGGCATAAGCAACCGAGACCCAGTTAATCTGCTCATCCCGGGTACCCTGACGACGAAAACTTTTTTTGTCACGAATTTCATTAAAAATTACAAGAACTGCCCGAACACCAATGACGGGAGCCTTTGTTTTGATCCCGATACCTCCAAGTACCAATTGGCAGATAGCGTAGGCGGCAATCTTGTCAGCAAAGCAGTTTTAATGATGCCCAAAGGTGATCAATTCGTGGTGCTCGCTAAGCAGCGGGCTGAATATGCGCCGCCACCCGTAGATTTTTGCAACCCGACGGTTGAGGTGACTCGCAACCCTGCTCGCTACGCTGTTGGCGCAGGTGAAGTGACAGACACGGTCACGGGCCTGGTGTGGAAACAATGTGTTTCAGGATTAAGCGGGTCTAATTGTGAGTTAGGCAGTCCGGATGCGATGACATTCGCGCAAGCGAAAAAAGCCGCTACCGATTCAGCAGGGTGGCGCTTGCCCACAAGGACAGAGCTTGCCAGCTTGGTGGAACGAAAGTGCTCAGGCGTTTGGCAATACGCAGAAGCGGCAAGCGGCTTGTGGATGAGTACCCGCTTATTCACGGCGACCGGTGGATGGGAGCAGGAATCCAACTGGAGCAATCCGGTCGCGATAGATACTTCCACGGCCTTTAGTGCCGATGGTAGCAATTGGCATGTAAAGGCCCTTAGCACCGATGTATATATGGGCCAGGTAATTAGTAAGCCTGGGCAGGCCATCCAGGTTGCATCCAAGATAAGGATTGCGGGTGAATCGGGCTTTGGTTGGCGCGATGGCATTCCCCCTGATCCCAAGGACGGAGACCCCAATGCCCTGGATGGGATTCCAACACCTTTGTGGATGACAACGGCGACATTTTCAGTCGATGGGCTTGTCGGATCATGGTCAGCACCTGTTGAAATTACCAAAGGCAAAGGTACGCTGGAGTTCAGTACCAATGGTTACACATGGCATTCCTCTCCGCTAAGCACCGACATCTACATGCGCGATGGCCCGAACAAAGCCTCGGTCATTATTAATGGAGAGGTCGGCGGTGTGACCCATAGTGGCGCGACCCTACAGGGCGTTGCCTTTTACCGCGGAAAGTACGGCCCCGAACTCGAGCCCAAAGGCGGGACCTACAGCGCACCTACACCCGCATTTCCCTTGCTTACCGCAAAATCTAAACAAGGCATGGTCACGGGCGTGGCCTTTTATCGCGGCACGCTGCCGCCCTTTAACCCCATTGGGGGCTCATTCGCGTACCCGACGCCTTCGAGCCCCGGGTGGGCGGACGGTATACCCAAAGCCATCACCACAGCGAATGTGATATCGGCTGCCGACTCAGCGCAGGCGATCAACCCGACGGTTTTCCCCCAGGCTTCCAGGTCTCCCTATCCGCAAGCGAACTGGACCTCTGACCAGGTGCCCAATATGGACGCTGCTTGGATTGTTAATTTTTATAACGGCTTTGAAGTCTATGGAGACTCCTCGGACGCTTCACTTCCGCTACCCAAAGATCCTAGGCCACTTACTTACTTGCGCTTGGTTAAAAACATTCCCTCGCCCTAACTTCGAACGTGTTTGGCCCACGAGTTGAGGTTTTAAAAAAATGAAAATCAACATCCCCGAAGTCAAAAAACTCGCGTACGCAATGCGCATTGCCATGCGCTGGGGCGATATGGACGCTATGGGCCACATCAACAACACCACGTATTTCCGCTATATGGAAACGGCGCGCATTGACTGGATGCGTTCTATCGGGTGTATGCCCAGCGCGCAGGGTGAGGGCCCCATCATCGTCAACGCCTTTTGCAATTTTTATCGCGAACTGCGCTACCCAGGCGACGTACTGCTCAAGATGTATGTGAGCGACCCGGCGCGCACCACCTTCGAGTCATGGGCCACGATGGAGCGGGCGGACCAGCCCGGGCAGATCTGCGCGGCCGGTGGCGCCACGACGATTTGGGTGGACTTTCCCAGCCAAAAAGCCATGCCACTGCCGCAGTGGGTGCGCGATATCGTGACTGCATGAGGGTTTTGCGCCAAGCGATCCAATAGGCACTAGGCTTGGTTTGGTATCATCCGCCCACTCCGAGGAGCGTTGCAGTTCACGCAAAGTGAATGAGGCTCGGGGTACAGGGGCCCTGACTCCTGCTTGTTTCAACTGCGCTCACCCACTGATGTCTGCGGGGTGAGTCGCCTTTCCCTAGCTTGCACAGTGGTTTTCAAAATGTACTTTTTGGAGCCTTTGTCATGAACGCTGTATTGAAACCTATCAAAAACCAGGACTACGAAATCGCCGACCTGAGCCTTGCGCCTTGGGGCCGCAAAGAACTCAACATTGCCCAGACCGAAATGCCCGGCCTCATGGCGATTCGCGAAGAATTCGCCAAAGCGCAACCCCTTAAAGGCGCGCGCATTACGGGTTCGCTGCATATGACGATCCAGACCGGCGTGCTGGTCGAAACCCTGCAAGCCCTGGGCGCGCAAGTGCGCTGGGCCTCGTGCAATATTTACTCCACACAAGACCACGCTGCCGCCGCGTTGGTGGCCGCCGGTACCCCGGTGTTTGCCTACAAAGGCGAGTCGCTGGATGACTACTGGGATTACACCCACCGCATTTTTGAATTCGGCGGCAAAAAAGGCAGCGCAGCAGAAGGCCCGAACATGATTTTGGACGACGGCGGCGACGCCACGCTCTTAATGCATCTGGGTACCAAGGCCGAGAAAAACATCAAAGTGTTGGCCAAGCCGGGCAGCGAAGAAGAGGTATGCCTCTTCAACTCCATCAAGGCCAAGCTCAAGCTGGACCCCACCTGGTACAGCCGCCGCTTGAAAAACATCATCGGCGTGACCGAAGAGACCACCACCGGCGTGCTGCGCTTGAATGAAATGGCCGCCCGTGGCGATCTGGCCTTTCGCGCCATCAATGTGAATGATTCAGTCACCAAAAGCAAGTTTGACAACCTCTATGGCTGCCGCGAATCCTTGGTCGATGCTATCAAGCGCGCCACCGACGTGATGATTGCCGGCAAAGTCGCCGTAGTCGCTGGTTACGGTGACGTGGGCAAGGGATCGGCCCAGGCGCTGCGTGCCTTGTCGGCCCAGGTCTGGGTGACCGAGATCGACCCGATCAACGCCCTGCAAGCGGCTATGGAAGGCTACAAAGTGGTCACCATGGAATACGCTGCCGATAAGGCCGATATTTTTGTGTCCGCTACCGGCAATAAAAACGTGATCACCTACAAGCACATGGATGCGATGAAAGACCAGGCCATCGTCTGCAACATCGGCCACTTTGACAATGAGATCGATGTCGAATCCCTGTCCAAATGCAAGTGGGAAGAGATCAAGCCCCAGGTGGACCACGTGATCTTCCCGGCCAAAGGTAAAGCCCCTGGCAAGCGCATCATCCTGCTGGCCAAAGGCCGCTTGGTGAACCTGGGCTGCGGCACCGGCCATCCCAGCTTTGTCATGTCTTCGAGCTTTGCCAACCAGACGATCGCCCAGATCGAGCTGTTCACCAAGCCCAAGGAATACAAAAACGGCCATGTCTATGTGCTGCCCAAGCACCTGGACGAAAAAGTGGCCCGCTTGCACCTCAAGAAAGTTGGCGCCATGCTGACCGAGCTGACCAAAGAGCAGGCCGATTACATCGGCGTGAGCAAGGCCGGCCCCTACAAAGCGGACACCTACCGGTATTGACGCGCCACTGAATGCGCATTGACCAATTGCTGGTGCACCGCCAGCATGCCAGCACCCGTTCGCAGGCGCAGCGTCTGATTGCCGATGGGGTGTTGTGGCAGCAAGGGGACGCGTGGAAACGCGTCCTCAAAAACGGCGACGAGGTTCCCCAGGACGCGCCGCTGAAGCTGCTCAATACCGCAGAGGCGCGCTATGTGTCACGCGGTGGTCTCAAGCTCGAGGCCGCCTTGGCGCAAGTGCAATTGGACGTAAGCGGCATGGCATGCCTGGATGTGGGCCAGTCCACCGGAGGCTTCACCGACTGCTTGTTGCAGCACGGGGCAGCATCTGTCGTGGGCGTTGACGTGGGTAGCGCGCAATTGCATCCGCAATTGCGCACCGACCCGCGCGTGCTCTGTGTGGAAAAAGTCAATGCGCGTGCTTTGACCGCGGACGATTTGCTGCAAGCTTACGAGGACAGCATCGGCGAGCAAGGTGTGTTTGATAGTGGCGAGGAGCCAGACGATGACGAAGCAGCGGTGCCCCGCTTTGCGCCGGCCTTTGACCTGATCGTGGCGGACTTGTCGTTTATCTCGCAAACCTTGGTCTTGCCTGCGGTGCTCGCCCTGCTCAAGCCCGGCGGCAGTTTGCTCACCCTGGTCAAGCCGCAGTTTGAACTGCAGCCCGGCCAGGTTGGCAAAGGCGGCATCGTCAAAGACGCATCTCTGTACCCATTTGTCGAGCAGCGCCTGCGTGATGCATGCGCCGCCCTTGGCCTGGAGGTCACTGCGTGGTTCGACTCCCCCATTGCCGGCGGGGATGGCAATCGCGAGTTTTTTATCTGCGCCCGGCATCCGGGCCTTGACCCCTCTTCCAAATGAGAACGCCATGTTTTCTACCCCTCGGGTTCCAGTCAGTCTGGAATTCTTTCCTCCCAAGACCGTGGAAGGCGCTGACAAACTGCGCCTAGTGCGCCAGCAACTTTCTGTTTTACATGCCCGTTTTTGCTCCGTGACCTACGGGGCCGGAGGCTCCACCCAAGAGGGCAGCCTGCGCACCGTGGCCGAGCTTGCTAAAGAAGGCGAGTGCGCTGCGGCGCACTTCACCTGCATCCATGCGACGCAAGACTCGGTGCGCGCCCATTTGCAAACCTTGCAGTCCATGGGCGTGCGCCATTTGGTGGCTTTGCGCGGCGATTTGCCGCCTGACTATGTGCCCGGCGACTTTCCCTATGCCAGCGATTTGGTGGCCTTTGTGCGCCGCGAGACTGGCAAAGACTTTCATATCGAAGTGGCTTGCTATCCTGAAACGCATCCGCAGGCCGCGTCCCCGCAAGACGATGTACGCGCGTTTGCTGCCAAGGTGCACGCCGGTGCGGACTCCGCCATCACCCAGTACTTTTACAACGCCGACGCGTACTTTCGTTTTGTGGAAGAAACGGCGGCCTTGGGACTGGACATCGACGTGGTGCCAGGTATTTTGCCGATCGCCAACACCGGCCAGTTGCTGCGCTTTTCAGCGGCCTGCGGCGCCGAGGTCCCCCGCTGGATACGCCAGCGTTTGGAAAGCTTTGGGCAGGACATGGCTTCGGTACAGGCTTTCGGGCTGGAAGTGGTGACGCAGCTGTGCGAGCGTTTGCTTGCCGGTGGTGCGCCGGGCTTGCATTTCTACACGCTCAACCAAAGCGCGCCTACGTTGGCGATTTGCAATGAACTGGGGATGCTCCAGTACGCACCGCAGCGTTAAGCGGGGGCCTGTAAGCTCAAACCGTAACCGGTTTGGTTTTCCATATCTCGCGGGCGTACTGGTCAATAGTGCGATCCGCTGAAAATGGGCCCATCGCTGCAATGTTGTGCAGGGTCTTGAGCGCCCAGGCGTCAGGGTTGCGGTAGGCAGTGTCGGCAGCGTCTTGGGCGGCGGCGTAACTGGGGTAATCGGCCAGCAAAAGGTCGTGGTCGCCCCAGTTCACCAACGCGTCGTAAATGTTTTGGTAGCGCTGCGGCTCGGTGGGGCTGAAGACCCCATCGCGGATCGCTATAAGCACCTGCTCTAACTCAGGACAGGCATCTAAAGCCTGGCGCGGCTGGTATCCCGCAGCGCGGGTGGCCGCGACTTGGGGCGCGGTAAGACCAAAGATAAAAATATTGTCTTCACCCACGCCATCGAGAATTTCTACATTCGCACCGTCTAAGGTACCGATAGTCAAAGCACCGTTGAGAGCGAGCTTCATATTGCCGGTTCCCGATGCCTCTGTACCTGCGGTAGAAATCTGCTCGGACAAGTCGGCCGCCGGGATGATGCGCTCGGCCAGGCTGACGCTGTAGTTGGGAATGAAGACGATCTTGAGTTTGTCGCCTATGCGCGGATCATTGTTAACGGTGGTGGCCAGGTCGTTGATGAGTTGGATGATGAGCTTGGCCATATGGTAAGCCGAGGCCGCTTTGCCGGCAAAGACGACTACACGCGGCAGCACATCGGCCTGCGGATCGCGCAGGATGCGCTGGTAGCGTGCAATCACATGCAGCACATTGAGAAGCTGGCGCTTGTATTCATGGATACGCTTGACCTGCACATCAAACATGGCATCGACCGGCAGCGCAAGCCCCATATGGGTTTTCACCCAATCTACCAGCCGCTGCTTGTTGGTGCGTTTGGCATCTTGCAGCGCCTTGATCAGCGCTGGCTGATTGGCCAGCGGCGCCAAAGCACCGAGCTGGGTGAGGTCACGCCGCCAACCCGTGCCGATGTATTTGTCAAGCACCGCCGCCAGGGCCGGATTGGCCTGCGCCAGCCAGCGGCGCGGTGTGATGCCATTAGTTTTATTGTTAAAGCGCGCCGGCCACAACTGCGCAAATTCGGAAAATATGGATTGCTGCATCAGCGCCGAATGCAGGGCCGAAACCCCGTTGATAGAGTGGCTGGCCACCACCGCCAGATAGGCCATGCGCACCCTGCGCTCGCCTTGCTCGTCGACCAGAGAAACGCGTTGCAAGAGTTCAGGCCCAGCCCCCTGCGCAGTCAGATCACCTAGAAAGCGCGCGTTGATGTCAAAAATGATTTGCAAATGGCGCGGCAGGATGCGCCCGAATATGTCCACCGGCCAGGTCTCCAGGGCCTCGTGCATGAGCGTGTGGTTGGTGTACGAGAAAACCCCTTGGCACAGCGTCCAGGCTTGGTCCCAAGGCAGCGCATACGCATCGAGCAGCAAGCGCATGAGTTCGGGAATGGCCAGCACAGGGTGGGTGTCGTTAAGGTGAATGCTGACCTTGGCGGGCAGCTCTTTGAAATCGGTGTGGGTCTGGAGGTAGCGGCGCAGCAAGTCCTGCACGCTGGCGCTGACAAAGAAATACTCCTGGTGCAAGCGCAACTCTCGTCCGGCGGGCGTGGAGTCGTCCGGATAGAGCACTCGGCTGACGTTTTCCGAGTGGTTTTTGCTCTCCACCGCAGCGAAATAATTGCCCCGGTTAAAAGCGCCAAGGTCGATTTCATGCGTGGCCTTGGCCGACCACAAACGCAGTGTGTTGGTGGCCTGCGTGTCGTAGCCGGGGATGATGGTGTCGTAGGCCATGGCTTGCACCTCATTTGCACTCATCCACTGGCACTTGCCGTTTTCCTCCAGCACATGGCCCCCGAACTGCACCCGATACACCACCTCGGGCCGGGCAAATTCCCAGGGGTTGCCTTGGGTTAACCAATAGTCGGGCACCTCCACCTGACGGCCGTCCACAATGGTCTGGCGGAACATGCCGTAGTCATAGCGAATGCCGTAGCCATAACCCGCGATGTTGAGGGTGGCCATCGCATCCAGAAAGCAGGCTGCTAAACGCCCCAACCCACCATTGCCCAAGGCCGCATCGGGCTCGAGTTCACTGATAGCGGCCATGTCCACGCCGAAATCCAGTAAGGCCTGCTGCATCCGGGCGCGCAAACCCAGCGCCAAGAGCGCATTGCCAAAGGTGCGCCCTACCAAAAACTCCATGGAAAGGTAGTACACCCGCTTGGAATCCTGGGCGTACTGGGCCCGGGTGGTTTTCATCCAGCGCTCGATCAACTGGTCCCGCACTGCGTAGGCTGCAGCGTTGAGCCAATCCTGCGCGCTCGCCGTCTGCGGGTCTTTGCCCACGCTGAACATCAGTTTGTTGGCGATCGCACGTTTGAGCGACTCGAGGTCCCGCTTGGGGCTGTCGAAGGGAAAAGTGGCTTGGGAGGAAGTCAAATCAGAAAAATTCATGGGCAATGGGCGCGTGAAGCTAAGGCGTTGAAATAAGTGATGCGTACAGATCGCGGTATTGCCGAGCGCTGTCCTCCCAGCTCGATGCAATTCGCATGCCGTTCTGACGGACCCGGTTCCAGTCCGCGCGCCGCCGGTAGAGGGCAAAGGCGCGGCGCAGTGCCCGGCGGTAGGATGTGCTGTCAAATGCGTCGAACACAAAACCGGTGGCACTGCTGTCTTCCAGGGTTTCCAGGTCAGTGTCCACCACGGTATCGGCCAGACCGCCGACGCGGCGTACCAGCGGCAGGCTGCCGTACTTCATGCCGTAGAGCTGGGTCAGCCCGCAGGGTTCAAAGCGCGAGGGTACGAGCGTCACATCACTGCCGCCAAAAATGCGGTGCGCCAGTGCTTCGTCATAGTCCAAGCGCACCGCTACGCGTCCAGGGTAGGCCTGCGCTTGCGCCGACAGCGCCTGTTCTAGGGCTGCGTCACCGCTACCCAGCACCAGCAACTGGCCACCGCCGCCAACCATTTCCTCGATACCGCCTATCACCAGCGGCAGGCCTTTTTGCTCCGTAAGGCGGCCCACCAGGGTGAATAAGGGCGCATCGGGCAGCGCGTCCAAACCAGTCTCGGCTTGCAAATGCGCTTTGTTCAGAGCTTTGCCGGTTAGCTTGCGCATATCGAAGGTGTGGGACAACAGGGCATCGTGCTTGGGGTCCCACACGCTGCTGTCCACACCGTTCAAGATGCCGCTGAGCTGCGCGGCCCGGCTGCGCAGCAAGCCGTCCAAGCCAAAGCCCTGCTCTGGGGTCTGGATTTCGCGGGCATAGGTAGGGCTTACGGTGCTGATGTGGTTTGCATAGACCAGGCCCGCTTTCATAAAAGAAACCTGCCCATAAAACTCCAGCCCGTTGACGCTAAAGGCACTGGCGGGCAAACCCAGTTCGGGAAAACAGCCCGCGTCAAAGCAGCCCTGGTAGGCTAGGTTGTGAATAGTAAACAGAGAGGGAACCCGGTGCGGGCTGTCCCACAAGGCCATGCAAGCATGCGCCAGCCCGGCATGCCAGTCATGGCAGTGCACCAATTGGGGACTCCAAGCGCTATCCAAACCGTAGGCCAAGTGCGCAGCGCCCCATCCCAGTGCAGCAAAACGCCGGTGGTTGTCGGCGTAGGCGTGTTGCTGCGCGTCGTGGTAGGGGTTGCCAGGCCGGTCATACAGGCCAGGCGCCATCAACACATAAGCCTGGAGCGCCTGCCCCGCAGCACCCACTCCGGGTAAGTGTCCCACAACTACCTCGATGCGCTCGCCCCAGGGGGTTGTGAAGTTGCCGATGGTCTGCGCTGCATGTAAGGCCTTACAAACCGCAGGGAAGCCTGGTAACAAGGGCCGCACATCGCAAGCTTGTGCGCCCAGCGCTGCGGGCAAGGCGCCTGCCACATCGGCCAAGCCGCCGGTTTTGAGCAAGGGGAAAAGTTCGGAGCTAACTTGAAGAATACGCATGCACACAAGCCGGGGCGGGACGATTAGGAGGACGACAAGGCGTCGAGCATAGCGCTGGTGATCAGTACCACGCCGTTCTCGGTGCGCTCAAAACGCGCAGCGTCCAGCGCGGCGTCTTCGCCGACGACCAGGCCTTCGGGAAGTTCGCAGCCCCGGTCCACCACAATTTTGCGCAAACGGCAGCCCCGGCCCACCGTCACGTCGGGTAAAAAAACCGCTTGGTCAATCACGCAAAAGGAGTGCACCCGCACGCCGGAAAACAAGACGGAATTGCTCACTACCGAGCCCGAGACAATGCAACCGCCCGAAACCATGGTGTTGATCGCCTGCCCGTGCTTGCCTTGGGCATCCTGCACAAACTTGGCCGGCGGGAGCTGGCGCTGGCTTGTCCAGATCGGCCAGTTGGTGTCATAAATATCTAGCGCTGGTGTCACCGATGCGAGGTCTAGATTAGCCTCCCAAAATGCGTCTATCGTGCCCACGTCACGCCAATAAGGCTCAGACTCCTGCGTGGACGACACACAGGACATGGAAAACGGATGGGCAATGGCGCGCCCTTCCTCCACCACGCGCGGAATCACATCTTTGCCAAAGTCGTGGCTTGACGAGGCGTTGGCCAGGTCTTCGTCGAGCACCCGATAGAGGTACGCCGCATTGAAGATGTAAATCCCCATGCTGGCCAGCGCCACATCCGGCTTACCCGGCATGGGCTGGGGCTGCGCGGGTTTTTCATCAAAGCGGACGATGGTGCGTGCCGCTTCGACGGCCATAACCCCGAAAGCGCTGGCTTCTTGCAGCGGCACCTCGATGCAGCCCACGGTGCAATCCATGCCGCTGTCCACATGGTCTTTGAGCATCAGCGAGTAGTCCATTTTGTACACATGGTCGCCGGCCAGGATGACCACGTACTCTGGGTGACTGCTTTGGATAATGTCCAGATTTTGGTAAATCGCATCGGCGGTACCGCGGTACCAGTGCTCGTCGTTCAGCCTTTGTTGGGCCGGTAACAGGTCCACCATCTCATTGAGCTCGGCGCGCAAAAAACTCCAGCCACGCTGCAGATGGCGCAACAGCGAATGCGATTTGTACTGCGTGATAACACCAATGCGCCGGATGCCGGAGTTGACACAGTTGGACAGAGCGAAGTCAACAATGCGGAACTTTCCACCGAAATACACCGCCGGCTTGGCGCGCTTATCGGTCAACTGCTTCAGACGGGAACCCCGCCCACCGGCCAGCACCAGGGCGATGGTGCGGCGCACGAGCATGTGGGGCTGCATGGAGGGCTTGTGCGGGGCATCTTTAGTGGCCATGGGGTCGCTCCTAAGGTAGTTCTTGTTACGTTGATGTTGGTGCTGCGCTGGCAAGCCACAAACTCCCCGGCGGCAGCATTTCAACGTTTTCCAAGCGCCTATTAGGGCTGTCGCCGCCAGCCGTGTCAATCAGAAGAAACCACACCCCCGGCGGCAGCACACAAGGCAGCGGATCGGACGCGCCATTGCACAGCAGCAGGCAACTGGCATGCAGCGCATCACTTTGGTGCGCGCTGCCCATTGCGGCGCCCCAGTCGAGCTGCACGGCCACCGTTTGGTGCTCCGGGTCGTTCCAATCCTCGGAACGCAGGGCGCTTGCATCAGCCAAAAACCACCGCGCCACCACGCCCTGGTCTGCGCCTTGGGCCTGCCACCAGCCGCTACTGCGCAGCACAGCACGAGTGCGGCGCAGCGCTTGCACCGAAGCAATGAAATCGGCATAGTCCGCATCGGCACCTTCCCAGTCCAACCAGCTGATGGCGTTGTCCTGGCAGTAGGCGTTGTTATTGCCGCCCTGGCTGTGGCCGATGCTGTCGCCCGCCTGCACCATCGGTGTGCCCAGTGACAGCAAAGTGATCGCCAGCAGCACGCGCTGCCAGTGCCTGCGTTGCCCGCGGATGTGCGGGTCTGCGCTATCGCCTTCGACACCGCAGTTGATGCTCAGGTTGTGGCCATGCCCGTCGCGGTTGTCCTCGCCATTGGCCTGGTTGCGCCGTTCGCTGTAGCGCAGCAGATCGGCCAAAGTAAAACCGTCATGCGCGGTGACAAAATTTACGCTGCTATGGGCCGCCCGCGTGTGGGTTTCAAAAGTGTCGCTAGAGCCTGCCAGCCGCATGGCCCACTCGCCCAGGCCCACATCGCGGTGCAACCAAAAACTGCGCTGGGTGTCGCGAAAGCGGTCGTTCCACTCCAGCCAAGCTGCCGGAAACTGCCCGAGCTGGTAACCGCCTTCGCCGATGTCCCAGGGCTCTGCAACCAAGGTGCAGCGCGATAACAGCGGATCGTCCGCCAGCGCCTGCAACAGGGGCGCACGGGCAGAAAACGCATAGTCTTGTGCTGCCGGGCCGCGCCCAAGCGCCGGGGCCAGATCAAAGCGAAAGCCGTCTATTCCATAGTCCAGCACCCAGCTGCGCAGGCTTTGCAGCACCATGCGGATGACCAGCGGATGGTCCAGCCGCAAACAATTGCCACAGCCGGTCCAGTTGCGATAGCGCGCCAGATCGCCCGCGTCCAGGTGGTAGTAGGTGGCGTTGTCGATGCCGCGCAAGCCCAGGGTCGGGCCGTGCTCGTCGGTCTCCCCGCTGTGGTTGTAGACCACATCGAGCAGCACCTCCAGCCCAGCCGCGTGCAAGGCGCTGACCATGGCGCGCAGCTCGCTGCGCGCAGTAGTGCCGGGCTGGCCACTCCAATAGCGCGCGGTCGGTGCGCTCCAGGCAATAGGGCTGTAGCCCCAGTAATTGCGCAGGTTCAGTTTGAGCAAGCGCAATTCATCGGCGCAGGTCGCCAGGGGCATGAGGCTGACGGTGGTTACTCCCATTTTTTTAAGATGCGCAATGGCTGCCGGATGGGCCAGCCCGGCATAGCTGCCGCGCAGTGCCGGGGGGATATCGGGGTGCAGGGCGCTAAACCCTTTGACGTGCAATTCGCAAATCAATCTTTGTGCCGGGTCCATCGCTGGGCCCCGCGCTGCGGGCTCGAAGGGTTCCACCACGATGGCTTTCATGGCCTGCTGCGCGTTGTCGCGCGTATCCTGCAGCGTGGGCGCGTCCGTGCGGTGGCCCAGGTGGATGTCCTGCCCGTCGTACGCACCCAGGACCGAAGCGGCACTGGGGTCGAGCAAAAGCTTGTGGGGATTGAAACGCTGGCCCCGCGCCGGGTTCCAGGGGCCGTGCACGCGCCAACCGTAGACCAAGCCGGCTGCGCCACCAGGAAGCAGCGCTTGCCAGACGCCGTCTACCGCTGCGGGCATTGGCAGGCGCTGCCTTTGCGTCTGGCTCGTGGCGTCAAACAGGCACAACTCCACCGCTTGCGCATGGGGTGCTGCCAGGGCGAATTGCACGCCGCCGTTCACTACGCTGGCGCCTAGTAAGGGTGCGCCAGACAGGCGCAACAAGGCGGCGTACTTCACGCCATCCTCACGCGGGCTGCAGCACCAGGCAGGACAGCGGTGGCAGATGCACAAGCAGCGATTGTTCGTGCCCGTGCGCCCACTGTGCCTCGGCATGCAAGCTGCGGTTGCCGATACCGCTGCCGCCATACACGCTTGCATCGGTGTTGATCACTTCACGCCATGCACCCCCTTGCGCAACACCGAGTCGATAAGCGGTACGCGGCAAGGGCGTGAAATTGCAGACCACCACCGCGCATTGGCCGCTGCGCGACCATCGTGCAAAGGCCAATACCGATTGGGCATGGTCTTCGTGCGCGATCCAGCTGAACCCGGCGGAATCTATATCCTGCGCATGCAAGGCCGGCAGGTCGCGGTAGACGCGGTTGAGATCACGCACCAAGCGCTGTACACCGGCGTGTCCCGGCTGATCTTGCAGATGCCAGGGCAGGCTTTCGCCATCGGCCCATTCGGTGGGCTGGGCGAACTCGCCCCCCATGAACAATAGTTTTTTACCCGGATAGGCCCACATCAGGCCGTAGAGCGCGCGCAAATTGGCCAATTGCTGCCACGGGTCACCCGCCATCTTGCCCAGTAGTGAGCGCTTGCCGTGCACGACTTCGTCGTGCGAGAGCGGGAGCACAAAGTTTTCGCTAAACGCGTACATCAGCCCAAAAGTCAGTAGATTTTGGTGGTGGCGGCGGTAGACGGGGTCGAGCTGAAAGTAGTCGAGCGCATCGTGCATCCAGCCCATATTCCACTTGAAGTGAAAGCCCAGACCGCCGCTAGCCAGGTCGGGCGCTGGCGGGCGGCTCACGCCCGGGAAGGCCGTGGATTCTTCGGCAATCATCAGCGTGCCTGGCCGCTCCACACCCACTTGGTGGTTGAGACGGCGCAGGAAATCCATAGCCTCCAGGTTTTCGCGCCCGCCATGGGCGTTGGGTATCCACTGGCCGGG
>CAMBFN010000022.1 GCA_945865425.1 Comamonas sp. lk
ACCAAGGACTGCACCTCGGCAGCCGTGTCGGCACCGCCTGCGCCTTGCTTGAGCACTTGGGCGTTGACAGCGGCCAGGTTGTCTGTGGTGACGCCGGTGATGCCAGCGGCCACGTAGTCGGCTACGGTGAGCGCTGCGGGCGTGGTGCCGTTGCCGTTGTTGTAGGCCTCTATTTTGCTCAGCGCTACGGACTGCTGCTGAGCGCCGATCAATCTGATAATTTCGGTGGGTAAGTCGGTAGGCGTTTGGGGGTCGGCTACTCTGGCGCCCGCGACTAGGTTGGTTTTTGCGACTTCACTGAGCGTGGCCGTGGTGGGGCCATTACTGGTAGTGCTAACGGAGAGGTTTTGAGCCAGCAGGTCGATGCTGGCATTCATACTGCCAGATTGGGCGTCCATGCCGGACAGCGCGGCAAGCACCCAACCGTATTTTTTGCCGTTGCTGCTGTCATCTGTGCCGGGGAAAAGCGGGTTGTTGATGGTGATGACTTTGCTAGTGGTGATATCGACCAAACCAAATGCAAGGCCTACCGCAGCGTTGGTAGCCGCAATGTTGCCGATCGTGGGGGTGGTGTTTTTGACGCTGGCCAAGTGGGTCAGCGGTGTGATGTTGATTTGCGTGTCAATGCCGCTGACTACGCCTAAGGCTTGTAGCTCTACACTCAAGTCGGTGTTACGGTTGGTCGCCTCATCCAGATAGTCCAGGCTAGCGCCTATGCTCTTGACCACAACGCGAACAGCACCTGTGTAGCTGCCGATGTTGATGTTGTAGGCGCCAAGACCATCTACCGCACCTGTTTTGATCAAGGTGGCCGTACCATCGGCGGCAATTGCATAGACTGCGACTTGCAAGTCGTTGCCACCCACTACATCGCCAGCGGTGATGGTTCCTCGGACAAAGTTGTCTGCGGTTGCTGGACTTTGACCCCCGCCACCCGCGCCCCCACTTGCTGCTGCGGCGGCGATACCCAGGCCACCAAGGGCAGCACCCAGACCACCGAGGCCTGAAGCGGCGGCAATGGGCAAGGCCGCTACTTCGAGTTGTGCTGTGTCATCAGGCAGCGCGACCACGCCAGTGTCGCCAAGTTTCAGAAATTGGGTTTCTGAAAAATCCCATCCGAGCCCGGCCAGGGAGGCGCCTTCGGTATCGTAAAAATTGTCAATTTGCGCAAAGGGCTCGTCATCGAGCGCAAAGACAAGGTTTTTGTCCACTTTTTTTAGCTGAATCCGCTTGCCCCCGATCAGTTCGGCGCCCGTGTACTTGACCCCGTCGATAAACAACTCTATGGGGCCGTTGGCGACCGCTTGGACGCGCAACGGGCCGTTTGAAGATCCAATAGAGGAGTCGTTTGCTACTGTTTTATATTTAGTTTTAAATACGATTTTCATTTTTCATCTTAAAAATTACTTTGGAATTATCAAATAATTAAATATATTAAGATAGAGCATTTGAATGCTCTAACGATAAGCCGATTTCACATTCAATTAGGGCAATTGACGTTCAGAAAGCCCAGTGTTAGCACGAGGTCTGGGGTAAGGAATTGGTCCATTTAGCGGCAATGGTTCTGAAAATTGAGATCATGACATTGATCAATGTAAAAAAGTGCTGAGGGCACAGGCTCGGTTCGAACAGATTAGCTACGCAATAGAGCGCTAGGATTGAACCAGTGGCGGGCGTGTGCGCTGGTGAGCGCAGCGCGTTCTAGGCTGCATTTCCAGTTGCGAATGTCTGTTAAGGTCGCGTCGGTGATTGAAATCATGAAGAGCTTATAGAGCCATTTCCCGCGCTTTGGCGTGCGCCGCATCAATATCCTTCTGGCGTGTCAGGATATCAAAATCAGCAAGGATCGCTGTAGCCAGATCTGGGCCGCGGCGGGCTTCTGAGTAAACTTATCCGCCTTCATGGCGCACCGCTTTATCTAAGCTTTGACATCGGGGCGAAATTCGTCAATCTGGCGCTACTGCAATGGGCCAAAGATGAACACATGGAGTCTGAGCTGATTGAGCCAGGCAAGCCTTGGCCGCAACGGAACTGATATGCGCCAACGCATTAAAGAAAAACAGCGCCAGCCAATTTCGCGCAGCTAATGGCTTGGCGGTTGTTGTTTACCCCAAGCTTGCCGTATATTCTGCGTATGTGGCTTCGTACGGTGTGCAAGGAGATGTGCATCAAGTCAGCACACTGGATATAAGTCCTGCCCAGCCAGATGTGTTGCAAGAGTTCAAGTTCGCGGGGGGTGAGCACAATGTTATGGGCTATCGTTTCCACCACAGGTGCGCCAGCTAGTTTAAATAAATTCCGAGTCAATGATGGGCTTACCAAGTACTGACCCTGCATCAGCAACTCAATGGAAGCGCCCAATGACTGCACGCTTTCGCCTTTGAGAAGGTAGCCATGTGCGCCCAAGCGGATGGCCGATGAAAGGGTTTTCTCTGAATTTAACGCGCTTACGACCAATATAGGTATGTGGGGGAACCTTTGGTGGGTCTTTGAAATCACGTCCTGGCCTGACATGTCAGACAGTGCAATGTCGATCAGCGCTAAGTCAAATGAATGGGTTGATTCATTCAGCGAAGCAAGTGCACTAGCGCCGTCTTGTATGGCTTTAATTTCCCATTCACTCGGTAAGGCAGCGAAGACGCGTTTGTATGCTTCTATAAACACTGGGTCGTCTTCAACAAGCAACACTCGTAGAACTTTGGATTTGTACATTTTTCCTCCCTGATACCAAAGTTTATTCTTTTTCATCGATCAGCTGGTACCATCAAAAAAAGTTGATTAGGGAAGGTCTGTATAAGTCCGTCATCGCGAGTGAAGCGAAGCAATCCAGGGGCCATGGATTGCCACGTCGCTGGCGCTCCTCGCAATGACGGGGGGGCGGCATCGCAATGACGAGGGGACGGCCTGGCAATGACGGTTGGGGAGGCGTCATCGCGAGGAACGAAGCGATCCATAAGTGATTGATTGACAAGCAAAAATAGATTGTGTCGCGACGCTCAATGGGATGGACGCAATGGCGACCCCACAGCCTCCATGAAAGGCTACCAACTTTAAGCTTGACCCTGTTTAAAACAACCCCAATAAATCAACGACTTACACCAAGCGACCTCGACAATCATTCAGAATTTGAATCTCAACAACTCTCTCGCCTCTCAAAAAACGTTGGGCCGCTACTGAAGTAGTAATGCAAAAAGGTTATGCTTTTGATATTCAAAAGGAGTCTTTATGCGCACGCGCAACCATCTCGGTATCCTGGTACTTTTCCTGTCTCTGGCTTGTCCCATAGTGCAAGCTCAATCGGCCCCGATCAGCCCAGCGCGGCCCGTGGGAACAGGGCCAAGCGCGCACTTAAGTGCTTCGGCCACGGCGCAGGTCACGCAAGACTGGTTGGTGATTCGCTTGACGGTTCAAAAGGAAGGCGCTAGCGCGTCGCTGGTGCAAACGCAACTTAAAAATGTGATTGCCGCAGCATTAAGCCAGGCTCAGGCGGCAGAGCGGGTGCAAAACGAGAGCCCGAGTCAGGCCTTACAGATCAGTACCGGTCAGTTGCAGGTGTCGCCGCGCTACAACAATGAGGGTAAGAGTAGCGCTTGGGCCGGCGTGGCCGAGTTGATTGTGCAAGGACGCGACCTCGAGCGCATCACCGCGCTGGCCGGCCGCTTGAGCGGCCTTAGCGTCAGCCAAATGGAATGGAAAATCAGCCCCGACCTGTTGGCGCAAACCGAGGCCAAACTGCAGGGCCAAGCGGTGGCACAGTGGCGCGCCAAGGCCGATGCACTGACCCAGCAACTGGGATTTAGCCGCTACAGTATTGGCGAAGTGAGCCTGGGTTCCCCCGGCAGCGGCCAGAACTTCGAACCGCGCGCGATGGCCATGGCGATGATGGACGCGAGCCCTGACGTACGCGGCGCACCCATCCCGGTGCAGGCGGGTCAGGCCCAGATCACTGTGGTGGTCTCGGGACATGTCTTACTGCAATAAGTCTTGCTTCAATAAATTAGCTGGCTGTTGCGCTACGACTGTGGCTGTTTCGTCATCATCGGGTAGCACAGCCAGGATCACAATGGGGAGTGTCCACCCCATCCATTGATTCCTTGCATATTGACTTTGCGCCCTCGCTCTGGCGGGGCGGGGTTGGCATGTCTGCCTGTCCTGGTGCGGGTGCCGCCATGGCAGGCGGCCAATCGACAGGGCAACTTGTCCAGGACGTGGCGCATATGGCGCGCCAGGGTGTCAAAACCGTGGTCAGCCTTCTTGATAGTGCCGAATTACAGCGCTTGGGCGCCACAGGGCTTTCGCTGCTTCTTGCGCAACACAGCATTGCCTGGCACCAGTTGCCGGTGGTGGACTATGGCGTGCCCTCGCCAGCGGTGACCGCACAATGGAGACGCATGCTGCCGCAACTGACCCAGGTTCTGCAAACAAGCAACATCTTGATTCATTGCGCCCATGGCAAGGGGCGCACCGGAACCATGGCTGCCACGCTTTTCAAGTCGTGGGGTTGGAGCAGTGGGGCAGCGATGGCCTACGTTCGCCGGTACCGCCCAGGAGCCATAGAGACGCACAAACAAGAGGCCTATGTGGAGGCTTTTACCGGCATGGGCGCGTCTTTGATCTTGCCCTAGTGGCCAGCGAGGCGGCGCTTAGGCGATGGCTACCTGCTCCATCAGGCTGGCGTAATGGGAGAGCGTTGGCGTCACCTGATCAGGTACTTTGGCCAAATCGTCATAGCGACGCAGGCGTACCGCTTGCGCGTAATAAGTCAGTTCCTCGAACGCGCGTACTTGCGCATCGTCGAAGCGCCCGCCCTGTAATCTCAGGCTGTGTTTGGAGGCTGGCGACAAGGAATCCCAGTAGAGCGCATCGGTCGCGCACAAATAGCGTTTAGCGTCGACGTGCAGTTTGATGGGCTCTAGCACTGCGTCCGAAAAGCACTTGCGCAAGAAGGGCAGAGCCACAAACTGGTGCAAGTCGTCTTTGGCGGGTGCTGCGTCATGGTCGGCCACTGGTGTGCGCGCAGCGCTTAGCATGTGACCTAGATCGTGCAACAGGGCGGCCACTACGGTTTCGGGAGACTCCTGGGCTTGCTCTGCGAGGTGGGCGCATTGCAGTGCGTGGTGCAGTTGACTCACCGCCTCTTGGCCATACCAGGTGGTGGCGCGGCTCTCTAAGAGTTGGACGATTTCTGGGATGGATAGGGACATGGTGTTCTCCTGTGTAAGGACGTAGCCGCGGTGGCGAGACGCCTAGCGCGCGCGCGCGCCGATGATAGAAAAGCGGATGCGGGCGCAACAATAATCGATCAGCGATACAGTGGCCAATATCAGCAAAATCACAAACGCCATTTGCTGCAGTTCTAGTGTGCGGATTTGCTCCGACAAAATCAAACCAATGCCGCCCGCCCCGACGATGCCGATGATGGAGGCGCTGCGGGTGTTGGACTCAAAGGCATACAGCACTTGGCTAAGTAGCACGGGCAATAGTTGGGGCAAGATGCCAAAACGCACCGCAGAGAAAGACGAGCCGCCGGTGGACACCACGCCTTCGACGGGTTTGTCGTCCGCCGCCTCGATGGCTTCAGAGAACAGCTTGCCAAAGCTACCCAGGTCTGACATGAATAGCGCCAGCACGCCGGCAAAAGGCCCCAGGCCCACCACATTGATCCAAATCAGTGCCCAAATCAGAATATCGACACCGCGCAAGCTGTCAAAACTGCGCCTGGTTAAAAACTGCGTGACGCGGTTGAGCGTGGTGTTTCGCGCAGCCAAAAAACCCAGCGGGAAGGCTACGATTGCAGCCATCAAGGTGCCCAGTAGTGCAATGGCCAAAGTCTCTACCATCGCGTAGGCGTATACGCCAGCCAGGGACCAGCTGCCCGGTTGGGGTGGAAACATGCGCAGCACCATGGCGCCCAGCTCGCCCAGGCCGCCAAGAATGCGCGCGTAAGACATGTCAAGACTATGCACACCGTAGGCAAACACCACGGCAGCTAAAAGGGCTGCTGAAAACGTCCCCATGCGCCCTCGGTAAATCGGCTCGAAGTGCGACGGGTAGCGCGTACGTAGCAAACCTTGCTTTTTGGTAAGGTCTGCGGCTGCGAGCGGTATAGCTTGCATGCTCATCCTTGGCGCTCTTGGCCTAGCAGGCGGTGGCGAACGCGTTCGGTTAGCGCGTCTATCAGCATGACGGTGGTGATAATCAAGACCAGCAGGGCGCTCACGTCGGAGTAATAGAACTTGCGTATCACTTCGAGAAGCGTCTGTCCTATACCGCCTGCCCCCACAAAGCCCAGTACCGCGGCGCCGCGCACATTGATCTCAAAACGCAACAAGGCATAGCTGGCAAAGTTAGAGGCTACTTGCGGCAGCACCGCAAAGCGCACCTTGTGCAGCCAATTGCCCCCTGTGGCCAGCACGCCGTCGACAGGCTTCATGTCCACGTTTTCTACGACCTCAGCGAACAATTTGCCCAAGGCACCGGTGGTGTGGATGGCCAGCGCCAAAATGCCGGGCAGTGGGCCCAGGCTGAAGGCGACGACAAAAATGAGCGCAAATACGATTTCGGGCACGGTACGAGAGAACTCGAGTAAACGGCGCGTCGCAAACACCAGCCAGGTGTTTTGCGTCATATTCTTGCTGGCTAGAAAGCACAATACCAAGGCGGCAAGGGCGCCTAGCACGGTGCCTACATAGGCCATCAACAAGGTCTCACCCATCAGGATGAGCCATTTTTTCCAGCCCCAAAACCACTCCACCGGATCGCTGATGACCCATTGCCCGTTTTCTAGGTGGCTAATGCGGTAAAAGTAGTTGGTGAAGCTCCCGATATTGTCCAAAAACTTAGAGGGCGATATTTCGGCCACGTGCCCAGCAAAAAGAACCGATACGCCTAGCACCAGCAAACCCAGCCAGATCTGGCGGCGCTTGGCCGCCACCGCTTGCGCGTAGGCTTGGCTTGCGGTGCTTGGCGAATTCACGCTTGCTTACTTCTTGCGCAGTGCGTCGACAAAGGTGTTAAGTGCAACCACAGGCAGGTAAGCTTCGTGCGTGACGGGCTGGAAGGGCTCGTTTTTGCCGCCAGAGAGTTTTTCGAAGGCCGCTTTGTCTTTTTTGGGTGCGTCAAATATCGCCTGTTCGATCTTCTTTTTCAGGTCAGCCGGGAGGCTGTCCAGGTAGGCGATGGGCGAGTTCACGATCTGGTCCGACTTGTAAATGATGCGGAAGTCTTCGCGCTTGACCATGCCTTTGTCGGCCATGCGGATCATCTCTGAGTCGTTTTCGTTGTTCCACCAGTTTGCAGCCACATCAACCGTGCCTTGGTTGAGCGCCATCACGGCGTTCACATGGCTGCCGCTGTAGACCACCTTGCCGAAGAACTCATCGGGCTTGATGCCCATTTTGTCCATGGCGTAACGGGGCACGTTGTTGCCTGAGGTGGAGTTGGGGTCCACCAAAGCGATGCTCTTGCCTTTGAGGTCTTCGACCTTTTGGTAAGGCGAATTAGTCTTCACGTAGAACACCGAGTGGTAGCCTTTGACGCCGCCCTTATTCACTTCGATGGCAAAGGGGGTTGTTTTGACGCCGATCATGCGGGCGCGGGCGTAGGACGCAGGGCCGTAGTAGGCCACATGGATTTGCTCAGCGCGTTGGCCTTCGATCACAGCGGCGTAGTCGCCAGCGATGCGCAGCTTGACCGGCACGCCGATTTCGCGCGACAGGTAAGCAATGAAGTCGGTATAGCGCTCGGTCACCATGGCGGCGTTTTCATCGGGGATGCTGGCAAACACCAGCTCGGGGTATTTGGCTTTCCAGTCTTGAGCCTGGGCCGAAGCCATCAGGGCGCTGGAGGCGGCGAGTGCGAGGAGTACGCGGCGATTGAGCATGAAAATTCCTTGTTAATAAATGAAGGGGAAAGGGAAAATACGAAAAAAGCGTCATGCGTGTCGCGCGAAGGGCAACACAACGCCGACTGCGCTGCTTTGCGGCGCGGTACCGGCGCTTACCTCGGTGGCCTCGATGCCATAGAGGGTGTGCACCAAATCCTCGGTCAGCGCGTCGGGCGCGCCATCAAAGACCACGCGTCCTGCCGACATGCCTACCAAGCGGTCACAGTAGCTGCGCGCCACGTCCAGTGCGTGAAGATTGCACAAGACAGTAATGCCCAGCTCTTTGTTGATGCTGCGCAACGCGTCCATGACTAACTGGGTGTTGCGTGGGTCCAGCGAGGCAATAGGCTCGTCAGCCAAAATGATTTTGGGTTCTTGCACCAGTGCGCGGCAAATGGCTACGCGCTGCTGTTGGCCGCCAGAGAGTTGGTCGCAGCGTTGCGAGGCAAAGTCGGCCATGCCAAAGCGATCGAGAGCTTCTAGGGCGGCGAGTTTGTCGGCATCGCTCCATAAGGTGAGCAGGGCGCGCCAGGTTGGCACACTGGTCAGTCGCCCCATCAGCACATTGGTGAGTACGTCCAAACGGCCAATCAGGTTAAATTGCTGAAACACCATGGCGCAGTTACGCCGCCATTGGCGCAGGGCTGGCCCTTGCAAATCGGTGACCACGGTCGCATCGTAGCTAACGCTGCCCGAGGAGGGTTCGTTCAGGCGGTTGATCATTCTTAGCAGCGTGGACTTGCCCGCACCCGAGCGGCCGATTACCCCCACAAAGCTGCCTGCATCAACGCTCAGTGTGACGCTATCGACGGCAGTGGTGCTGCCAAAGCGTTTGCTAAGTTGGTGTAGGGTAAGTTGCGCCTGCGTCATAGGGACGCAGCATATGTTTTGGATGTGTCAGAAAAATTACGAAATTCGCAATAAGCTGTATTTAGACCACCCGCACCCCGCCGCGCCAGACTGCCCGTACCACCGGTTGCTGGCGGCCATCGCCCAGTGGCGTCATGCGCACTTGCACCAGATCGGCGCGCAGGCCTATCGCAATGGAGCCGCGGTCGTGCAGACCTATGGACTGGGCTGGGTTGCGGCTCACTAGCGCTACGGCCTGCGCCAAACTCAGGCCCGCAGTCTCAGTCAAGCGAATCGTGGCTGACAGCAAGCTGCCGGGCACATAGTCGGAGGAGACTATGTCCACCAGACCCAAGCGCGCAAGTTCAATGGCTGACACATTGCCCGAGTGTGAGCCGCCGCGCACCACATTGGGCCCGCCCATGATGGTGGCCATAGCGCGCTCGCGCGCGGCTTGCGCAGCGGCAACGGTGGTCGGAAATTCGCACACCGTTGCGCCCTCCGCAAATGCTTGCTCCACATGCGCGACGGTGGTGTCGTCATGGCTGGCCAGGGCAATGCCATGTTGTTTGCAATAGGCGGTGAAGTAGCTGCGATGGGGTTGGGCATAGCGGGCCTGGTGCTCTTTGGACAGGGCTACGCGCTCTTCAAACTTGGCCTGACTCCAGCCTTTTTTGCCGGTGAAGTAAATCCAGGCGTGCTCAATGTTTTCCCACTGCCTTTGGCCCGGGGTGTGGTCCATCAAAGAGATCATGCGCACCATGGGGTTGCCGATGAAGGGCGCAAACAAGTCCAGGGTGTTGGGCGCTGGAAGCTCGCAGCGCACGTGCAGCAAATGCTCAGCGCGCAGCACACCGCGCCCAGAAAATTCAGCCAGACATTGCAGCACAGAATTCCATTGACTGCCACGCACGCTATCGGGGTCGGATTCGCCTACGCCCAGGGCGTCGAGCACGGTGGTGATGCCCGCGGCCGCAATCTCCGCGTCGTGCGCCAGCAGGGCTGGCGCGTCGTACCAGCGTACTTTGGGGCGCGGCATCAGGTGGCGTTCAAAATTGTCGGTATGTACCTCCACCAGCCCCGGCAAAAGGTAGTCTCCCTCCAAGTCGATGGCGCCGGGCAGGGCGCTATGGCCCAGGTCCACCGAGGCGATAGTGCCGTTTTGGCACAGCAGGCTGCCATGCACGACTTCGTCTGCCAGTACCAGGCGGGCGTTGGTCAAAAGAGTAGGGTGTACGCTTGGGCTGTTCATAAGGGCTTAGGAGATGGGTTGCATGGCCACGGTGCGACTGGCCACGGCTTGGGCCACCAGACTGTCGTGAAATATTCCGAGAATGCCCACTCCTTGGGCGCGCGCCTCAGAGATCAGGTCGATCACGGTTTGGGTGTTCTCGGGATCGAGCGAGGCGGTAGGTTCGTCCAGCAGCAGTAGCGGGCGAGGTTTGATAAAGCTGCGAGCGATGTTGATGCGCTGCTGCTCGCCACCCGAAAAAGTGGCCGGTGGGAGCTGCCAAAGCGAAGGCGCAATGCGAAGCCGCGTAAGCCACTGCGCCGCTATGTCGCGCGCCTGCGTGGCGCTGTAGAGGCTTGCGCCACCTTCTAGCAGGGGCTCTGCCACGATATCAATCGCCGCGACACGCGGTATCACCCGCAAGAACTGGCTCACATAGCCCATGGTCTGGCTGCGCAGATGCAGCACGGTGCGTGCGTTGGCCTGGGTGATGTCAATCGCAGGGCCTTGGGTGTCGCGCACCAAAATGCTCCCTGAACTTGCGCGGTAATTGCCAAAAGCGAGTTTGAGAACCGTGCTCTTACCCATGCCCGAGGGGCCGCTCAGGCGTACGCATTCCCCAGGCATCAGCTGCAAGTCAAAGTCTTTGAGCACCGGCAGCACGGTGTTGCTTTGCAGGTGCAATACAAACTGTTTGCTGACGGCCCGCATGTGCAGCAGCGGCGTGGGGGAGGTGCTGGCGTTCATGGTTGCAGTACGGATGACACCAAGAGTTGGGTGTAGGGGTGCTGCGGGTCGTCCAGCACCTGGTCGGTCAGGCCGGTTTCTACTGCCATGCCGCCTTGCATGACCAGCATGCGCTGCGCGAGCAGACGCGCTACTGCCAGATCGTGGGTGACGATGATGGCCGCGAGCCCCATTTGGCGCGTGAGCATACGCAGCATGTCTAACAAGCGCGCTTGCACCGACACGTCCAGCCCAGAGGTCGGTTCGTCCATAAAAACCAGGCGCGGCCGGGTGATCAAGTTACGCGCGATTTGCAGGCGCTGGCGCATGCCGCCGGAAAAGGTATCGGGCCGGTCGTCAATGCGGCTGGGACTAATTTCAACCCGCTCCAGCCAGTCGGTAGCCTGGGCGCGCAATTGGCCATAGTGGCGCTGCCCCAGTGCCATCAGGCGCTCGGCTACGTTGGCACCGGCTGAGACGTTCATGCGCAAGCCGTCGGCCGCGTTTTGGTGCACAAAACCCCAGTCGGTGCGCGTTAGCATGCGCCGCTGGGCTTCCGTCATGGCGTAAATATCTTGCAAATCGCTGTCTTTGTGCGCAAACGCCACCTGGCCTGCAAGCGGTGTGTGGCGCGCGGCCACGGCATTGAGCAAGGTGCTTTTGCCCGAGCCTGACTCCCCCACGATGGCCAGCACTTCGCCCGGCCAAAGGTCAAAGGAGATGTCGCGCACGACGGTACGTGTACCGTAAGCGCAACTCAAATGCCGCACTTGCATGAGCGGTGACAGAGCATCCATGTGCTTCATAGGCCTTGCACCCCATTGCCCGCATGGCTAGTTGCTGCCAAGGAGGCCGCCTGCCGTTTGCCGCAGTAGTCGCTGTCCGAACAGGCAAACATGCGTCCCCCTTGGTCGTCCATCAGCACTTCGTCCAGATAGCTTTCATTCGATCCACACAGCTCGCAGGCGTGGTCCCAACGCTGTACCTCAAACGGGTGGTCTTCAAACCCTAGGCTCTCTACCGGCGTGTAGGGCGGCACCGCGTAAATGCGTTTTTCCCGACCGGCGCCAAATAGCTGCAAGGCGGGGTTCAGATGCATCTTGGGGTTGTCAAACTTGGGGATTGGCGAGGGCGACATGATGTAGCGGCCATTGACCAAGACCGGGTAGTCATAGGTGGTGGCAATATGGCCGTAGTGCGCCAGGTCTTCAAACAGGTTCACATGCATCAAGCCGTACTCTTGCAAGGCGTGCAGCTTGCGGGTTTCGAACTCGCGCGGCTCCAGGTGTTGCATAGGCTCTGGCACCGGCACTTGGTAGACCAATATTTGGCCTTCGCGCAAGGGGGTCTCCGGAATGCGGTGGCGGGTCTGGATGATGCTGGCCGCCAGGGTGTCTGTGCTGACTTGCACGCCGGTGGTGCGCTGGAAAAACCGCCGGATGTTGACGGCATTGACCGTGTCGTCCGAGCCCTGGTCTATCACTTTGAGCACATCCTGGGGCCCGATCACCGAGGCTGTCACCTGGATACCACCCGTGCCCCAACCGTAGGGTAATGGCATTTCGCGCGAGCCAAAGGGCACTTGGTAGCCCGGAATAGCCACCGCTTTAAGGATGGCGCGGCGGATCATGCGCTTGGTGCGCTCGTCCAGGTAGGCAAAATTGATATGCGGGTCGCGCATCACGCCCGCGGGCTGGGCCTGGACTTCAGTCGGCTGCATCGCTAGGTTCCTGGTTGCCAAAGGCCTGGCGCATCTTGCGCACCAGATCGAGTTCGGACTGGAAGTCCACATAGTGCGGCAGCTTTAAGTGCTGTACAAAGCCCGAGCTCTCCAGGCTGTCACTGTGCGACAACACAAACTCTTGCATCTGCGCCGGCGAGGTCACCGCCTCGCCCAAATCTTCTGCACGTAATGCGCGGTCTACCAAGCTCATGGCCATGGCCTTGCGTTCGCTATGGCCGAAGGCCAGGCCATAGCCACGCGTGAACTGTGGCGGCTGCGTTTGGCTGCCTTGAAATTGGTTGATCATCTGGCACTCGGTCAGTGGCAGGTCGCCAATGGAAATGCTAAAGCCCAGTTCCTCGGGGGTAATGCACAGTTCTACCGTGCCAAAGCGGATCTCGCCCACAAAGGGGTGGGTTTCTGAGTAGCCGCGCTGGGTGGAGTAGGCCATCGCCAGCAAAAAGCCTTCGTCGGCGCGTGCCAAATTTTGCAAGCGTGCCGAGCGGTCTGCCGGAAAGCGCAGTGGCTGGCGCGTCAGGTCAAACGGGTCGGGGTCGCCGGCCGGTGGTTCCTGGTTTTCCAGCAGGCTTTCGTGGTGCAGCAAGTCCACCACGCGCGGCGTGGCTTCAGCGCTGGGGGTTTCAAGACGCGCCGAGGCCAGGGTGTTGCCGCTTGCCAAGAGGCTGAAATCGAGCAGGCGCTGGGTGTAATCGTAGGTCGGCCCAAGCACCTGGCCGCCAGGCAGGTCTTTGAACGCAGCGGATATACGCCGCGCAATCTGCATTTTTCCGGTATCTACGGGCTCGGTGTAACCCAGGCGCGGCAGGGTGGCGCGGTATGCGCGCAGCAAAAAAATGGCTTCGACCAAATCACCCGCGCTTTGCTTGATGGCCAGCGCAGCCAGTTGCGGGTCGTAGACCGATCCCTCGGTCATCACCCGATCCACACCCAGTCGCAATTGTTGGCAAATTTGCGCAACGCTGAGCTCGGCCACGGCCGGGTCACCCCGGCGCTCTTGGGCCAGCAAGTCATAGCTGGCCAAAATAGCAGATTCACCTCCTTTGACGGCAACATACATGGCGCTTATGTCTCCAATAAGGTGGTGCGTGGCAGGCCCACCAAGGACAGGCCATGGGTGAACAAGAAGTCCACGCCGCAAGGAAAGTGCGCTTGCTCGGCCTGCCGCTGGGAACAAAAGTCCTGCGCGATACCGCCTACTTGCAAGTGCCTGCTGCTGGCAATGCCTGGCCCGCGCAGGGTCCAGCCAGAACCTTGGGTTTGCAAACTGTCTGCTTGTACGACACAGGTGGCGGACAGGTCGGGGTATTCGGCGCTGCCTTGCGCGAAGCGGGCTAAGGGCGGTAATTGGGCGGCTTGCGCTACCCACGCAAAGTCGGCCTGCGCCGGGTCTTGCACAATCGAGCAGCCGGTGTGAAAGCGCAGCCAGGCCGCGGCGTCGCTGTGGATAAATCCGTCGGAGAGCCAGAGTTTGCAGTCTTGGTCGAGCAGGGCCAGCAGCAAGGCCGCTGCCGCTTGGTGCGCACCTCGGGGCGCTTGCATACCCTTTAGCGGCCCCGAGGCGTCCATCACAGCAATACGCCCGGGCAAGGAGAGCGCGTCCAGCGCATGGCGAAACACGCTTTGGCTGCACAGCGCGGGATCGGCAAAGCCGCGTCCTAGGTCATTGAGTTGCGCTTGCATTAGGACGTACTTCCTTGGCCTTGGCTATCGCCGGCTTCGCGCGCCACGGTAAAAAACTCTACTCGGGTGGCCTGGGCTTGGGCGTTTTTTTGCTGGGCTTGGGCGCTTAGCATTTGGTGCAAGGGTTGCACCAGCAGGCGGTCCCAGTGGGCATGCAGCAGAGGATCTTGTAACAAGGCGTCGGCCAGTGCGGCCAATTGGGCATGCCGATGCGAGCTACCCATGACATAGGCTACGCCCACCTGCTGGCAACCGGTGCGGGCCGGATCGGGCTTTAGCACGCAGCGGGTTACGCTGACTTCCCCCAGGTTAAAGCGTTGCCCGCTGCCGCCGGCACGCCCTTGAACCATCATCAGGCCAGTCTCCGTGGGCCGCAGCCATTGCAGATCGCCTTCGCATTGGGGGGCCAAATGGGTTTCTAGCCAAGGCAGTGGGGCACGTGCCAACAATGCCATCCAGATCGATCGGGCCGCCGGGCCCGAGGGCTTTGCATCTGTGGCGGGGGCGTAATGGGGGTGCAACATGGATGGGTTAGCCTAGAAGGCACTGACTTTAAGACTTTCTTGTTTCTTTTTTGTGACTTCAAGCGTCGCCACCTAGCATGAATGATATTGCCGCTGCCTACCGCCATGCAGCCTATTTTGCCCCCGCGCCCGACAGTGCTGCTTGGCTTTTGGGCGCCCAATGGCTGGGCCGTTGTCCCCGCAGTGGTCAACAGTTAGCGCAGCCCGTGCCTGGTTATTGGGAGCCCTCAGTGTTTGCGCAGGTCACGCGCGAACCCAGGCGCTACGGCTGGCATGCCACCTTAAAAGCGCCTTTTGTACTGGAGAGCGGCTACGCGCTAACGGACTTGCGCGCGCGTTTCGTAGCCTTGGCGGCAAGCTTTAATCAGGTGTTCAGGCTGGAGGTGGAAGTAGCCCGGGTGGGCAATTTCCTGGCCTTGGTGCTCAGGCAGCCTTGCCAGCCGTTGGAAGATGTGGCGCGGGCATGCGTGGAGCAACTCCATGCTTGCGCTGCGCCTTTGCCGCCTAGCGAGGTGGCGCGCAGAAGCCGGGGTGGTTTGAGCCCACGCCAGCAAGCGATGTTGGCGCAATGGGGCTACCCCTACGTATTGGACGACTTTGTTTTTCACATGACGCTGACCGGCCCTTTGGATGGCCTATCGGCCGTACAAACGGAGCAGTTGGCTGGGCATGCGAGAAACTGGTTTGCGCCCTTGTTGGAGCAAGGCCTGTGTGTGGACGCTGTGTCTTGGTTCTGCCAAGCGCAGGCCGGCGCAGATTTTCACTTTGCAGAGCGCTTTGGCTTTGCGCCATGACGGTTGGCGTCATCTATGTCATGGGCCCCTCAGGTGTGGGTAAAGATAGCTTGCTGAACTGGCTGCGCACCCATGTTCGGGCTTTGCCCAGCCCGCCTGCGCTGCGTTTTGCCCGACGCACTATTACGCGCGCTGCAGGTATCTCCAACGAAGACCACGAGTCCCTTGCGGTCGATGCATTCTTGCAACTAGAACAGTCCGGGGCTTTTGCGCTGCATTGGCAGGCCCATGGCTTGCACTACGGTGTGCGCCAGGCAGAGATGCAGGGCCCTGGTTGGCTGATGGTCAATGGTTCACGCGCTTATGCCGCGCAGGCGCGTACACGCTTGCCAGGACTTACGGTGCTGCATGTGAGCGCACCTGATGCACTGGTGGGCCAGCGCCTGGCCGCGCGTCAACGCGAAACGCCAGATCAGGTACAAGCCCGCTTGCACAGGGCGAAGGCGCAAAGCGTCGACATGGAACCGGGCGATTTACACATTGTGAACGCCGGCAGCTTGCAAGATACAGCACTGGCGCTGTGCCAGGTCTTGCAAGCCCGAACTGGCTTGCATTTGCTCCAGGCAGAGGCATCGCCATCTGTAAAGGCCGGCATACAAGTAAATTGCTTTGATCATTAGTGATTTTCAATTGAGATATCGCCTGTGATTCACATAATTTGATGGGTAACTGGATACCGTATCTGTGGGCAGGTTGGCAATGCCCCAAGTGACCGACAATGCCGCCCTTACCAACTCACCGTAATCAAGGCTTGTGATGCGGCAAACAATTACCCGTTGGCGTGCGCCAGCGTTGCTTTTGGGCCTGTGCGTATGCTCGGCTCCCGCTACTTGGGCTGCTGACAAGACCCGGCCCAACATCGTCATTTTGGTGGCCGATGACTGGGGCTTTAGCGATGTGGGTGCGTTTGGCGGAGAAATCGCCACACCGCATCTCGATGCCCTGGCCGCAAAGGGCAGCCGTTTTTCTAACTTTCACGTGGCCGCCACCTGTTCGCCGACCCGTTCCATGTTGCTCACTGGGGTGGATCACCACCGCAACGGCGTGGGCAATATGCCTGAGACCACACCGCCCGAGCAAGAAGGCAAGCCGGGCTATGCCGGCGTGCTGGCGCCCGATACCGTTACCCTGGCCACCATGCTGCGTGATGTGGGTTACCACACCTATATCGCGGGCAAGTGGCATGTTGGCAAAGCGCCCGCAAACCTTCCCGGTCGACGCGGTTTCGAGCGCTCGTTTATCCAGGCTGATAGCGGCACCGACAACTGGGAAAACCGGCCTTACATGATGCTCTACGACAAAACTTATTGGTTTGAGCAAGACCGCGCGGCGCAACTGCCTAAGGACTTTTATTCCTCACGCTTTTTTGTCGATAAGACCATAGGCTATATCCGCGAGCAGGCGGCAGATGGCAAGCCATTTATGGCCTATATCGGTTTTCAGGCCAACCATATCCCTATCCAAGCACCGGCCGAGTTGGTTGCCAAATACCGTGGCCGCTACGACCTGGGTTGGACCGCTTTGCGCCAGGCCCGCCGCGATGGTGCGGTACGGGCAGGCGTGATGCCCGCGGGCATGCCGATGAGCAGCCTGCCCAGCACCGTGGCCTGGGACAGCCTGACGCCGGATAAGCAGCGCCAGCAGGCGCGCCGTATGGAGGTCTATGCCGGTATGGCCGAGGCCATGGATGCCGAGGTGGGCCGCCTGGTACAGCACCTTAAATCGAGCGGCCAGTATGACAACACCGTATTCGTGTTTTTGTCCGACAACGGGTCTGACCCTGCCGACCCTTTCAATATACCCAGCGCCAATGCCTGGGTGCGTATGAACTACCAGGTGGATGCAGACCCGCTGGGCGGCAAGGGCACGTTTTCGGCCAACGGACCGAGTTGGGCCAGCGCCACGGTAGGGCCATTGCAAGGCTATAAGTACTTTGCCAGCGAGGGCGGATTGCGGGTGCCGCTGATCGTCTCGGGCTTGCCAGGCGTGGCCTCTGGGCGGGTGGTTTCAGCGCTGACGCACGTCAACGATATCGTGCCCACTTTGCTCGAGGCCGCCGGTATTGCACCGCACCAGGGGCAGTATGCGGGGCAGACGGTACAGACCCTGAGCGGTCGCAGCCTCTTGCCTTTATTACAAGGCAAAGCCGATTACGCCTACCACCCTGACGAAGCCGTGGGCTACGAGTTGGCGGGCAGCGCTGCGCTGTTTTTGGGCGACTACAAGTTGGTAAAAAACATAGCGCCGCTGGGCGATGGCCTATGGCGCTTGTACAACCTGCGCCAGGACCCCGGCGAGACCTTGGATTTGCAGTCTGCCCAGCCGGTGGTGTTTGCCTCTATGCGGGACGCCTACGACAAATACGCGCAGGATAACGGCGTGCTGCCGGTACCCGAGGGCTTTGACCTGCAAAAAGCCGCTATGCATTACGCGATCCACCACTATTTCCTGCCTAAATTGCGTGCGGCCTGGCCTCTGTACCTGGCGCTGGCCGGTGCGGTGCTGGGCTGGGTGTACTGGCGCAGGCGCCGCAAGGCTATTTTTTGATGCGATCGGCCAGTATTTTGTAGCCGTTGTCGTTGGGCGTCATCCCATCGTCTTCGGTGCGGCTGATGGGCAGCACGATGTCCTCATTTTCTTCTGCGATACGCCGGATGATTTTTTGCGTCTTGCTGATGTTCACCTGAAACTTCGGATCATTACCGGCGGGTAATACCCAATACACCTTGTCCGCCTCGGTCAGCTTTCGCAGCACCCGCAGTTCGGTTTCGGTGAATACATAAAAATGGTCGTAGGTGCCCAGGCTGATGATGACGCGCTTGGCGACCAGCGGCGTCTTTTTCATGAACTCCTTGTTCCACTTTTGCGAACTCAGACCTTCTTTACTATAGGTTTTGCATTCGGGCCGCATCTCGGCCAAGCCCGCTGCAATGCCATCTCCAACAATCAAACATTCCAACATATTTTTTCCTTATACATAGCGCTAATGGAGAGGCACGCTGCAAAACCCTCGTGCCGTCATTGCGAGCGCAGCGAAGCAATCCAGCTTACTTACTCGATCAAACAATTTTGGATCGCCACGTCGCTGCGCTCCTCGCGATGACGCGACTTTTGGGGCCTTGCTGGCGGATAACGATCGCTCCGGCTACCAAAAAACCTGCTGCGACGAGCACGCAAGTATGGCCGGAAATGTGACCAGCCAAGCCCAAAAAAAGCGATTCAGGCCGAAAAACCAGAAAACCAGGAAATGAAACACCATCGCGATAGCGCAATAAGCCAAAGCCACCAGCGGATGCAGCAGGGCCAGGGGTGCGGCACATTCCCAACCAATGAAGGCCCAGGCGCCCAGGCGGGCCACCCAGGGCTTGCGCAAAACGCTGGCCGGCGGCAGCGGGCCGTAAATGGCAGCATTCAGAAAAATAGTCATAGCCTGGCCGCTGCGCCATTCGGGCTGCATTAGCTTGACCCAGCCCGACATAAAGTAAGAGCTAATCGATTGCAAACAGATGTACCACAGGCCCGCGCGCCAAGCCAAGTGGGAGTCGCCACCGAGCTGAACCAATTCTGCCAAGAGGAGCCCAGTCAGCGCCACCAGCGTCATGAAGTCGCTGCCGCCGTTAAATGCGCCGCGCCAGCGGATGAGCATCAATACATGACTGGCAAATAAAAATAGCGCCAGTGCCAGGTTGCTACCCTGCCAGGCCAGCAAGAGCAAGACGGGCAGGCGCAGCAGCAAATGTCCCTGCATGGCGCTGTCTGCAAACAGCAAGTCCAGCAACTTTTGCACTAGGCCCGGGGGAATGTCCGCGCGCTGCACCGGCCAGGCCCACAAGCCCTGCACCGTCAAGGCCATGCGCACGCGCAAATATTCCAGGGTTTGCAGCAACATGCTCAAGGCCAGCAAGACCTCTAGCGTGCGGGCGGCACTGCTTACTGGCATGGCAGCACCGGCGAGCGCATCATGGTGTCCTCTTCTATCAATCCCGAGGGCCCGTCCAGCAGCATGCGTACTTCAAACTGGCCGTGGGCACAGTCCGGCTGCAGGGTTAGCAGACTTTGGCAGACCAGGCGCGCAACCAATTGGTAGCTGACCAGGACTCGCGGGTCAGCGTCTGCCGCCATGTGGTTGAGGTCTGCGGCCAGATGCTCCACCAGGTTTTGCTGCACCAGGGCCAAATTGGTATCCGCGTTATGGAACAAATGCAGCACCCGGCGTGGGCGCCGCGGGAAGATGGGGTTCCAGTCCGACCATCGCAGAGCCTCTGAGGGCGCGGTATGTGGCATCGCCCAGCGCGCAAAGAGATGCGGCACATTGCCGGTGGCGTGAAAAAACTTCCAATTGGGGAAAAAAGCGCGAAGCAAAAATAGCCAAGGCCCCGTCACGATACGGCTTTTAAACACCAGGGTCGCCAGCAGCACCAGAAAGTACAGCAGAAAAAGTGCTTCAAGCATGGCGGCCCACTTTCCTAGGACAAAGGGGTAAGAAGTCCACCATGGCTGACGGTTCACTCGGCTCCATGGCACATCGCTCCAACAATCGCAGTGCAAATATTGTAGTGAGCGCCTGTCCGGCTCAGTCCCAAGACCCGGTCTTGGGCTGCGGGCAGGGTTAAGTGGACGGATTGCGCTTGGGACCCGAGTTTTTGCGCTAGATCAAGGCAGCGGTTAATATCCGACGCTTCGCTGAATCATTTTTTTGGAGTTTTGCTCATGAGCCAAATATTGCAATCCCTGCACAAAACACTGCTGGCCGGTCTGGTCTTGCTCATCGCGATCGTCCTGATCGTGGGTGCTGTGTCAGGCAGTTCCATCCAACTGACCCCGGTTTGGTGGAGCTTTTTCTTTCGCTGGTTGCACGTTACGTGCGGCGTGATGTGGATTGGCCTCTTGTGGTATTTCAACTTCGTCCAAATTCCCAGCATGCCCAAAATCCCCGATGAGCAAAAGCCTGCCATCAGCAAGGTGATTGCACCGACCGCACTGTTTTGGTTCCGTT
>CAMBFN010000023.1 GCA_945865425.1 Comamonas sp. lk
ATCGATGAATACGGTTAATGAGGAGGAAATTACAATGATTCAAAACAGATTGAATAACAGACCGAGGAAAAGACTTGGATTCAAAACACCTTCAGAGGTGTTCCATCAATCTTTAAAGCGCGTTGCGCTTCGAACTTGAATCCGCCTAATTTAAAAATAAATATAAAATATGGTTATATAAAAGTAAATTGGACTTCTCTGGAAGCCAGTATGTTGGATATAGAAAAATCTAGATGAAGATCGAGTGCCTAGCGCACATTTTAAAAATTAAATAGAATTTGGACTGAAATGATATTTGGAATAATAAATATCAGCGCCGTCCACCACCCAAGATACTGCCCAGCACCCCCCGGATGATTTGCCGCCCCACTTCGCGGCCAATCGAGCTGGCGGCGCTTTTAATGAGTTGCTCGCCAACACTGGCGCGGCTGCGCCCGCGTCCGCCGCCCATGAGGTCGCTCAGCCCGTCCAGCAGGCCGCGCTCGGGCGGTGCTTCAGGTGCGTTGGGCGCAGGTGCGTGCTGGCGGGCCGCCGGGCCGGACCCCGCCACAGTCGCCGCAGCGCGCGCCTCTTTCTCAGCCTGGGCTTGCGCCGCAGCCTGGCCTTTCAGTTCTTCAAAGGCCGAGGCGCGGTCTATGGTTTTTTCATAGACGCCGGCGACGATAGACTTCGCTTGCAAATCGGCGCGTTGGTCCGGGCTGACAGGCCCGATTTGGCTGGCCGGAGGTAGCACATAGGCGCGTTCGGTGGGGCAGGGGCGCCCCTTTTCGTCCAGCAGGCTGACCAGGGCTTCGCCCACGGCCAGTTCAGTAATGGCGGCGGCCACGTTCAGCCCGGCGTTGCCGCGCATGGTGTCGGCAGCGGCTTTGACCGCTTTTTGGTCGCGCGGGGTGAAGGCGCGCAGCGCGTGTTGCACCCGGTTGCCCAATTGCGCGAGTACGCTGTCAGGTATGTCCAGCGGGTTTTGGGTGACAAAGAAAACGCCAACGCCTTTGCTGCGCACCAGGCGCACTACCAGCTCGATGCGTTCGATCAGCACCTTGGGCGCATCGGCAAACAGCAGGTGGGCCTCGTCAAAAAAGAACACCAGTTTGGGCTTATCCAGGTCGCCCACCTCCGGCAAGGTTTCGAATAATTCACTGAGCATCCATAGCAAGAATGTGGCGTACAGCCGGGGCGCAGCCATCAGTTTGTCGGCGGCCAGGATGTTGACAAAGCCTTTGCCGTCTGCGTCCGTCTGCATGAAGTCGGCGATATTGAGCATGGGCTCGCCGAAAAAACGGCTGCCGCCCTGGGCCTCGATTTGCATCAGCCCACGCTGGACTGCGCCAATGCTGGCGGCGCTGATATTGCCGTATTCGGTGGTGAAGTCGGACGCGTTATCACCTACGTGCTGGCACATGGCCCGCAGGTCTTTCATGTCCAGCAGCATCAGGCCGTCGTCGTCGGCAATTTTGAAAACCAGTTGCAGCACGCCGGCTTGGGTCTCATTGAGGTTGAGCATGCGCGCCAGCAACAAGGGTCCCAGATCGCTGATGGTGGCGCGCACCGGGTGGCCTTGTTCGCCAAACACATCCCATAGCGTGGTAGGGAAGGCGGCGGGTGGGCTGGGCTCCAGGCCGCGCTCGGCCAAGACCTTGGCCAGCTTCTCGCTTACTTTGCCCGCTTGGGAAATGCCGCTCAGATCGCCTTTGACATCGGCCATAAACACCGGCACGCCCATGCTGGAAAAGCCCTCAGCCAGGGTTTGCAGGGTGATGGTTTTGCCGGTTCCGGTGGCGCCGGTGATCAAGCCGTGGCGGTTGGCTTTGTCAGGCCGCAAAAAACATTGCACAGGGTTTTTGCTAGGTGGGCCTTGGGCGATCAGGATGCCAGCTTCGTTTGGGGTGGTCATAGTTAGCTCGAAAAGTACAATCTAAGTCTAAGGTTAACGAATTTTTAAAGGATTTCGCGTGGCAGGACATAGCAAATGGGCCAATATTCAGCACCGCAAGGGTCGCCAGGACGAAAAGCGGGGCAAGGTTTGGACGCGCATCATCCGAGAAATTACCGTGGCCGCTCGCGCCAGTGGCGGCGACCTAGGCATGAATCCACGGCTGCGGCTCGCGGTGGAGCGCGCCAAAGCAGCCAATATGCCGGCCGACCGCATCAAGTACAACATTGACAAAGCCACCGGCAACCAAGAAGGCGTGAGCTACGAGGAAATCCGCTACGAGGGCTACGGCATCGGCGGCGCGGCCATCCTGATTGACACCATGACCGATAACCGTGTGCGCACCGTGGCCGAGGTGCGTCATGCGCTTAATAAGCATGGCGGCAATATGGGCACCGAAGGTTCGGTGGTGTTTCAGTTCAAGCACTGCGGACAGCTCATTTATGCGCCGGGTACCAGCGAAGAAAAAGTGATGGAAGTCGCTCTGGAGGCAGGTGCCGAAGACGTGCTTAGCCATGAGGATGGCGTCATTGAGGTCTTGACCGCTGTCGGCGATTTTGAAGCGGTGAAGGCCGCGCTCGATGCCGTAGGCCTGGTGTGTGCAGAAGGCGTGGTCACCATGCGCGCGGAAAACGCGGTGGAGCTCGGTGGCGACGAGGCGGCCCGCATGCAAAAACTGCTTGATGTGCTGGAAGACCTGGACGACGTGCAGGAAATTTTCCACAACGCCGACCTATGAATATTTTGGTGATTGGCGGCGGTGGCCGGGAACATGCGCTGGCCTGGAAGCTGGCCCAGTCGCCCAAAGTGCAAATGGTCTATGTGGCGCCTGGCAATGGCGGTACGGCCACGGATATACGCCTGAAAAACCTGCCTATCACCGACACCGTGCAACTGCGCCAGTGGGCGCAAGAACAGAAAATTGAACTCACCGTGGTCGGCCCGGAAGGTCCTTTGGCGGCGGGCGTGGTAGACGAGTTCCGTGCGCATGGGCTTCGTATCTTCGGGCCTACCCAGGCAGCGGCGCAACTGGAAAGCTCCAAAGCTTTTTCCAAATCATTTATGGCGCGCCATGGCATTCCTACAGCGCGTTTTGAAGTTTTTACCGATGCCGTGGCAGCACATGCCTATGTGGAGCGCATAGGCGCACCCATCGTGGTCAAGGCCGATGGCCTGGCTGCCGGTAAGGGCGTGGTGGTCGCAGCCAATCTGGCGCAGGCGCATGCGGCGGTGGACTTTATGTTGAACGGCAATCCTTTTGGTAGTGCGCAAGAGGGCCAGGCGCGGGTGGTGATCGAAGAATTTTTGCAAGGCGAGGAAGCCAGTTTTATCGTGCTGTGCGATGGCCGTAATGTGCTGGCCTTGGCCAGCAGCCAGGACCACAAGCGTTTGCAGGACGGCGACCAGGGCCCCAATACCGGTGGCATGGGAGCCTACTCCCCCGCACCGGTGGTCACGCCTAAAGTGCATGCCCGTGCCATGCAAGAAGTCATTTGGCCGACGATCCGCGGCATGGAAAAAGATGGCATTCCTTTTACCGGCTTTTTGTACGCCGGCCTCATGGTCAGCCCCGATGGCTCTGTAAAAACCCTGGAATTTAATTGCCGTATGGGCGACCCCGAAACCCAGCCCATCATGGCGCGCCTCAAAACCGATCTGGTCGATGTGCTCTGGGCCGCTACCGATAGCGGCCAGGGCTTGGCAGATATGCAACTGGAGTGGGACCGCCGCATCGCCTTGGGTGTGGTGCTGGCCGCTTTCGGCTACCCCGACAAGCCCCGCGCGGGTGATGCCATCACGGGTTTGCCAATCGCGTCGGCAGACCTGGTGGTGTTCCATGCGGCCACGCGTTTGCAAGACGATGGCCTGCGCACCAGTGGCGGCCGCGTGCTGTGCGTCACGGCGCTGGCGGACACGGTGCGTTCGGCGCAGAGCCGGGCTTACGATGCCATTCAAAACATCCATTTTGAAGGCATGCAGTGGCGCAGCGACATCGGTTTTCGTGCGCTTAAACGGTAGTTAAGGCGCGCCACAGAAACCAACACAGGAAACCCAAGCATGCTTACCGCCAGCACTGAAAACGTTCGCCATTACCTGCTCGACTTGCAAGCCCGCCTGACGGGCGCCGTATCGGCCATGGATGGTGGCAGCTTTGTGGTCGACCCTTGGAGTAAACCGGCGGGCGAGACCCTGCAAGGCGATGGCATCACCCAAATATTAGAAGGCGGGCCAGTATTTGAGCGCGCCGGTGTGGGCTTTTCGCATGTGCGCGGGCCGCGTCTGCCGCCAAGCGCTACTCAGCACCGGCCCGAGTTGGCGGGCTCGGGTTTTGAAGCGATTGGCGTATCGCTAGTGTTTCACCCCCGCAACCCCTATGCGCCCACCGTGCACATGAACGTGCGCATGCTGGCCGCCAAAGCGCCCGATGGCAGCCTGGTGTGTTGGTTTGGCGGCGGCATGGATTTGACGCCAATTTATGGTTTTGAAGAAGACGCGGTGCATTTCCACCAAAGCTGCAAAACCGCTCTTGACCCTTTTGGCGCAGACAAATACCCGCGCTTTAAAACCTGGTGCGACGAGTATTTCTTCTTGAAACACCGCAATGAGCCGCGCGGCATAGGCGGCGTGTTTTTTGACGACTTTTCCGAGCTCGGCCAAGATGGCAGCTTTGCCATGTTGCGTGCGCTGGCAGACTCATTTGTTACCGCTTATTTCCCTATCGTGCAACGGCGCAAAGACATGGCCTACACCGAGCGCGAACGGACTTTTCAGTTGTACCGGCGCGGGCGCTATGTGGAGTTCAATCTGGTCTGGGATCGGGGTACGCATTTCGGCTTGCAATCGGGTGGGCGCACCGAGTCGATTTTGCTGTCCATGCCGCCGCAGGTGAGCTGGTCGTACCAGCACCAGCCCGAGGCAGACAGCCCGGAGGCGGCTTTGTACCAGCAGTTTCTGGTGCGGCGGGACTGGGTTTGAGCGCAGGCGAGCGCATCGGCGTTTTCGGCGGCGCCTTTGACCCGCCGCATACCGGGCACTTGGCGCTGGCCAGAGCCGCGCTGGCGCAGCTCGATTTAACGCAGCTGCGCATCGTGCCTACCGGGCAGGCCTGGCACAAAGCGCGCGATCTCTCCGATGCCGCCTGCCGACTGGAAATGTGCCGCTTGCTGTTTGCACCTTTGCCCGATGTATGGGTCGATGACAGCGAAATACGTCGCGCAGGGCCGAGTTACACCGTGGACACTTTGGTGGCTTTACGTGCGCAACGGCCTAGCGCACGGTTCATGCTTTTGATAGGCCAAGACCAGGCGGCGGGCTTGCCTCAGTGGCACCGGGCCAACGATTTGGCCCGGCTAGCTATAATTTGGGTCGCCGTCCGTCCCGATACGACGGGCCAAGTCGCCCCCGTGGACCCTGACTTGTGCACCCGGTTTTCATTGCATACCCTGCCCATGGCAGCCCAAGCCGTCAGTTCCACCGACATTCGCGAGCGCATTGCCCGCCGCCAAGCTACCCAAGGTTTGTTAACCGAGCCGCTTGAACGCTATATTGAGCACCACCACCTTTACCAAACGCCCTGATGACCACTTCCCCCGCCAACAAGAAAAACGATATCCAAAAACTACAGCGCGCCATCGTCGATGGCCTGGAGGATGTGAAGGCGCAGGACATTCGGGTGTTTGATACGGAGGAACTTTCGGCCTTGTTCGAGCGGGTGATCGTGGCCTCGGGCACATCCAACCGCCAAACCAAGGCCCTGGCCGCCAGTGTGCGCGATGCGGTGCGCGAAGCAGGTTTTTCCAAGCCGCGTATCGAGGGCGAAGGCAATGGCGAATGGATTATTGTGGACTGCGGTCAGGCGGTGGTGCATATCATGCAACCGAGTTTTCGCCAGTACTACAACCTCGAAGAGCTGTGGGGTGAAAAGCCAGTACGTCTGAAGCTGGGTGTGGCCAAACCGGCCGCGCCCGCCAAGGTGGTCGTCGAAGCGGCCAAGCCCAAAGCGCCGGCCACCTTGCGTCGTTCCAATGCGGCCAAGATCGGTGTGGCCGAGGCCTTTCCTTCCAAAGCCCAAGTGCGCAAAAACGAAGAGGCCGCTGCCAAGGCCGCGAAGAAGAGTGCAGTGGCTAAATCGCCAGCAACTAAGAGTGTGGCATCTGCCGCGACGCCCAAGCCCGCGGCCAAGACGTCCGTTCGCACCGTGAGCAAAGTGATCGTGCCAGCGAGCAGCACGCGCGCCAAACCCGCCGCCAAGAAAGCTGCGCCTAAGCGGCCCGCGGCCAAGCCCGCGCGCAAGGGCTAACGCGCCGGTGCGCCTGTACATCGTCGCGGTGGGGCAGCGGGTGCCCGATTGGGCGCAGACGGCCTGGGACGATTACGCCAAGCGCTTTCCGCATGAGATACGCATCGAGCTCAAAGCCGTTAAAACCGAGCCGCGCGGTTCCAAGACCCTGGACACTTTGTATGCCGCTGAACGTGGGCGTATTGAAGCGGCGATCCCCAAGGGCACGCGCATCGTGGTGCTGGACGAACGCGGTAGCGCCTTGAGCACTCTGGCCCTAGCGCAGCGCCTGAACGATTGGCAAACCAGCGGTGGCGACGTGGCACTGGTCATTGGTGGGCCCGACGGCCTGGAGCCAGCTTTTCGGGCCAGCGCGCATGAGCGCATACGCTTGTCCGACCTGACGCTGCCGCACGCCATGGCGCGTGTGTTGTTGATAGAGCAGCTGTACCGTGCCTGGTCGGTCAATGCCAATCACCCCTACCATCGGGAATAATTCTTTTACCCGGGCTTTTTCTACGCCCAGCGCGCCATGCCACCACCATTTATTTACCTAGCCTCGCAAAGCCCCCGGCGTAGCCAGTTGCTAGCGCAATTGGGTGTGGCGCACCAACTGTTGCTGCCCGACGCCGATGAGGACAGCGAAGCGCTGGAAGTCGTGCTGCCGGGCGAACTACCGCGCGATTATGTGCAGCGCGTCACGGCTTTGAAGCTGCACGCTGCCCTGGCGCGTTTGCAGCGGCGGAGCTTGCCCGACGCCCCGGTGCTGTGCGCGGACACGACTGTTGCCCTCGATTCTGAAATTTTCGGCAAACCCACAGATGGGCAAGATGCGCAGCGCATGCTAAAGCAGTTGTCGGGCCGCACGCACCAGGTGTTTACCGCGGTTGCTCTGGGCTGGAGCGGGCGGGTGGGGCAGGCTTGCAGCGCGTCGGATGTGGTGTTTGCTGCTTTGCAGCCCGAGGCGATTGCCCGCTACGCTGCCACTGGCGAGCCTATGGGCAAGGCCGGGGCCTATGCGGTGCAGGGCAGGGCGGCAGCATTTATCGCAAGGATTGAAGGCAGTTATTCTGGCATCATGGGTTTGCCCTTGTTTGAAACCGCACAGCTGTTGCGCACCACGGGCGCTGGGGAATAAAGCGATGCAACAGGATATTTTGATCAACTGGTCCCCGCAGGAAACGCGGGTCGCCGTGATCGAGCACGGCGCGGTGCAAGAGCTGCATGTGGAGCGCACGCTGGAGCGTGGGCTCGTGGGCAATGTCTATATCGGTAAGGTTTCTCGGGTGCTGCCAGGCATGCAGTCGGCATTTATCGACATCGGGCTAGAGCGCGCCGCGTTTTTGCATGTGGCCGACGTATGGCACAAACCCGCCGAGGGCGAGACGCTGAGCGCCGCGCGTGCCAGCCAAGCGCAGGTACCCATAGAGCGCCAGGTGTTTGAAGGCCAGGCGCTGATGGTGCAGGTGATTAAAGACCCGATGGGTACCAAAGGCGCGCGCCTGTCCACGCAAATCAGCGTAGCGGGGCGCATGCTGGTGTTTTTGCCGCAGGATGACCATATCGGCGTGTCGCAAAAAATACCGCTGGAACAGCGTGAGCCTTTGCGGCGCCGGGTGCAGGAGCTGGCTGGCGAGACCGGTGGGGGCTTTATTTTGCGCACCAATGCCGAAGATGCCAGCGACGCCGAGATTGCCGATGACATCGCCTATTTGCGCAAAGCCTGGGCGCGCATAAAGGAAGCCGGTCAGCGCTTGCCGCCGCCCAGCCTTTTGCACCAGGATTTGAATTTGCTGCAGCGCGTACTGCGCGACCTGGTTGACGAGACCACCCAAACCATACGCGTCGATTCGCGCGAGCAGTATGAGCTGTTGCATGCTTTTGGCAGCGAGTTCATGCCGCAGGCAGCCAAAAAACTGCAGCACTACAAGGGCGAGCGCCCGATTTTTGATTTGTATTCGGTGGACGAGGAGATAGCCAAGGCGCTAGGCCGGCGTGTGGATTTGAAGTCCGGCGGCTATCTCATCGTGGACCAAACCGAAGCGCTGACCACGGTAGATGTGAACACGGGTGGCTACGTGGGCGCGCGCAATTTTGATGACACGATTTTTAAGACTAACCTGGAAGCGGCGCAGGCCTTGGCGCGGCAACTGCGCCTGCGCAATCTGGGCGGCATCATCGTGGCCGACTTTATTGACATGGCGCGCGAAGAGCACCGCGAGGCAGTGCTGGCCGAGTTTCGCAAACAGCTTGCACGCGACCGGGTGAAAACTATGACGGGTGGTTTTTCGCAATTGGGTTTGGTGGAGCTGACGCGCAAACGCACGCGCGAGTCCTTGGCGCATATGTTGTGCGAACCCTGCCCGTCCTGTCAGGGTAAGGGCATAGTCAAAACTGCGCGTAGCGTGGCCTATGACATCTTTCGGGAAATTTTGCGCGAAGCGCGCCAGTTCAATCCGCAGGAGTTTCGCGTGGTGGCAGCGCCGCAAGTGGTCGATCTATTGCTTGACGAAGAAAGCCAACATTTGGCCGGCTTGAGTGAGTTCATTGGTAAACCGGTTTCGCTGCAAGCCGAGGGTGCCATGGGACAAGAGCAATACGATATTGTGTTGTTATAAACCAATTGCCATGCCTGTATGCAGCAATACGCCATATTGACTTACCACCAGATTGAGATTGCGCCGCCGCCTCCCGCAGCGTTTCGCAGTCTGTATGTGGCGCCTGTTTCTTTTGCCAGGCAGATGCGATGGCTTCAGAATTTGGGCTATCGCGGCCTTTCCATGCGCGACTTACTGCCCTATTTGCGTGGCGAAAAAGTCGGCAAAGTGGTAGGGCTGACCTTTGACGACGGCTATTGCAATAACCTGCAGTACGCGCTGCCAGTATTGCAGGAGTGTGGGTTTACCGCGACTTGCTATGTGATGAGCAAATTGCTAGGTAAAACCAATGTGTGGGATTTGGAAAACGGCGTGGTGCAAGCGGATTTAATGACGGCGGCACAGATCAGGCAATGGGCGCAGGCAGGTATGGAAATCGGCGCGCACACCCAAACCCATTGCAAATTGCCAGATCTGGCAGATGACGATGCGATGCGACAAATTGCGGCCTGCAAGGCGGATTTGGTCGACCTATTGGGTGAGCCGGTGGCGCATTTTTGCTATCCCTATGGCTTGTACGAAGCGCGACATGCGGTGATGGCCCAAGACGCGGGCTACCAAAGCGCCACCACGACACATCGCGGCAAAGTACAAGCGGGGTCTGATTTGTTTCAATTGCGCCGAATTCCGGTGGTGCGTTCGACCTATATGCCACAGTTTTTGCTCAAACTGCTGACCGGCTATGAAAACGGGAAGAGCGTCTAGGCCATGACCAGCCAAACGCCTGCAGGCAGAAAACCTAAAGTAGCGATACTTTCGCGCAGCTTTAGCAAAAGCGCGGGTGGTGCGGAAAACTATGCGGTGAATCTGGCCGAACAAGTTGCCGGTGAATTTGAAGTCCATGTGTTTTGCGAACGGTCCGATGGTTCGCACCCGGGTATCTGCATTCACCGCATGGGCCGCACGATCAAGCGGCCGCGCTGGATAGCCTTGTGGTTGTTTGCCTGGTGGTCGTGGCGTCAAACACGCCAAGGGTTTGCTATCGTGCATTCGCATGAAAACACCTGGCACGGCAATGTGCAGACGGCGCATGTGCGGCCAATGCGCTACAGCCTGTTTGCGAGTACCGACAATCCTTTTTCCAAGGCCATGGTGTACCTCAAAATTTTCACCAGCCCGCGCTTACTGGCGCATTTGTGGCTTGAAAGCTTGCGCTTTCGTGGCGGTGACAAACGGTTGGTACTTGCGGTAGCTCCCGCCCTAGGCGACATCATTGCATCTACTTATGCCGTGGATACAAATCGATTACGGGTAGTGCCGCCCGGGATTCATTTGGCTGGGGCTTCGGATGTCGGCGGCTCGCCAGCCTTGTCCAAAGTGGATGCGCGCAAGGCCTTGGGTCTGCCGGTTGAGGGGTGGCTTCTTTTGCTCGTTGGCCACAATCTTGAAAAAAAAGGGCTTGCTGCCGTGTTGCGCAGTTTGCCTTTGCTGCCGGCTGATGTGTTCTTGCTGGTGGTGGGGGGCGGCGCCGAGCAAGCGGACACTTGGCGTATGCGCTGTGCTCAGTTGGGTCTTGATAGGCGGGTAGTGTTCAGCGGTTCTTTACCGGATGCTGCACCAGCTTTTGTCGCTGCAGATTGTTTGGTGCATGCCACTTTGGATGATATGTTTCCCTTGGTGGTGCTGGAGGCCATGGCCGCAAGCGTGCCAGTAGTGCTGAGCGTGGCCCCTTACTGCCTTGCCGCCCCTTTGGTGCAGCAAGCCAGCGCCGCTTGGATGCTGCAAGACCCGTACTCCGAGCAACAAATCGCCCACGCCGTGGGTGCGCTGCGGGCGGACCCGGGTCTGCGTCAGGCGCAGATTACCCGTGCTACCGAATTCGTGCAGAAGTATGCTTGGCTGCAGATAGGCATGCAGCAGGCGCAGTGGTATCGGAGCTTGATCACGGCCGAAGGGACACACAGGTGATACAGCCACTTGGAGTTATCGTTTGAAAAATACTATTTTGATAACCGGTGGGACCGGATTTATTGGCTCACATGCTGCAGCCGAACTGATGCAGGCTGGTTCGAAGGTCGTGGTTTTAGATAATTTGTGTAATAGCGAGTCGAGCACCATCCAACGCCTGGGCGCTATGGGCCATAGCGCACTGGAATTTGTGCAGGGCGATGTGCGCGATGCCGCATTACTGGACAAAGTGTTTGCTTCCCACCCTATTACAGCGGTCATGCATTTCGCGGGCCTCAAAGCGGTGGGCGAATCTTGGCAACAGGCCGCACTCTATTTAGACAACAACGTAGGCGGTACAGCTTGCCTGGCGGCGGCTATGGAGCGCGCAGGTGTGCGGCGTTTGGTGTTCAGCTCGTCTGCCACCGTCTATGGTCAACCCGATGCGGTACCCATAGCGGAGTCTGCCCCCTTGCGCACGACCAATCCCTATGGGCGGAGCAAGTTATTGTGTGAGGACATGCTGCGCGAGTTGCAGGCGGCCGATAGTCGCTGGCAAGTGGCTTTGCTGCGCTACTTCAACCCGGTGGGCGCGCATGCCAGTGGACTGATTGGCGAGAAGCCATCAGGTATTCCGAATAACTTGATGCCCTATATCACCCAGGTGGCAGCGGGACGGCATCCATTTTTACGCGTCTTTGGCGATGACTATCCCACAGCCGATGGCACTGGCGTACGCGATTACATTCACGTAGTGGACTTAGCTAAAGGCCACCTTGCGGCGCTGCGTTATCTGGAGCAAGAAGGTAAAGGTATCACCGTCAACTTAGGTACGGGCAGCGGCGTGAGCGTGCTGCAATTGGTAGCTGCGTTCACGCGTGCTACCGGTGTGCCCATTCCTTACCAAATACTCCCCCGTCGTCCGGGCGATGTGGCAAGTTGCTATGCGGCAACCGATTTGGCATGGGACGCTTTGGGCTGGCGCGCGCAGTTGCCGGTAGAGGCCATGTGTGCAGATGCTTGGCGCTGGGAGCGCACAAGTCACGCGGCCAGACCTGTGCATGACTAAGCGCAGCTTAGTGCTAGGTTTCAAGTGACTCCGGGCCGTGCCACATGTCGGTAGCGCCAGGTATTCCAACGCTTTACCGGTTTAACCTTGCCACCCCGTTATCGCCGAATAGGCAAAAAAACGGCGACTTGATGGGACTTACAGAAACACTTATAAGTAATCAACGCGCACGGTTGGATGCTAGTTTCAACTCTGGCTAAGCCGTATAAATTCAAAATAATCACCACCTAGAGCCATCAATTCATCATGGCTACCTTGCTGTAAAACGCGGCCTTGCCCCATAACGTAAATGCAATCGGCGTCTTTGATCGTACTGAGTCGATGGGCGATCGCAATCGTAGTTCGGCCTTGCATGGCAGTACGTAGTGAAGCTTGTACCAAGCTGTCTGTATCAGTGTCTAGCGCTGATGTGGCCTCATCCAATATGAGGATAGGCGCATCCTTATAAATCGCTCTTGCGATAGCCAGTCGCTGGCGCTCACCGCCGGACAATAGGCTTGCGTTATGGCCTACAACGGTATCCATACCTTCTGGCAGTTCTGCTACCCTTTGCGCGAGGTTGGCCGCCCGCAGTGCTTGCAGCGCTCGCTCCCGGTCAACAGGAAGACCTAAGGTGATATTGCCGAGCACGGTATCGTTGAACATGATCACGCTTTGTCCGACCAGCGCAAATTGGCTGCGTAAATTGGCCAAATTCCATTGACTTACTTCAACGCCGTCTAGCTCCACGCTGCCCGCGCTCTGATCTACAAATCGGGGCAATAAATTGACTAAGGTGGTTTTGCCAGAACCCGATAGGCCGACGAGAGCTATGAATTGGCCAGGCCGGATATGAAGGCTAAGCTTATCTACCGCTGCTTCTCCGGCCCCCGGGTAGCGAACACTGACGCCTCGGTATCGGATATCCCCAGAAGCTCGGGTGAGCGCGAAAGCGCCACCTGTTTCAGGCGCCACATTTTCAATCAGGTCGATTGCACGTTCGGCGGCGACAAGGCCGCGTGTGATGGCACTAGATATATCCGATAAGTGCTTGATTGGCGCGATCATCATGAGCATTGCGGTCACAAATCCAACAAATCCACCGGCAGATAATTGATTAGATTGGCTTTGATAAATTGCGATACTGATGACTGCCGATAAGGCAATGGAGCCAAAAAAATTCGTGAGCGGCGCAACGGCAGACCCAGCAATTGCCGATTTCATGGCCAGACGACGCAAATCAACATTTAAAAATTCAAACCGCTCTTGTTGGTGTTTTTCAGCGTTTTGCACACGAATTTCTTTGTGGGCCAGAACGCTTTCTTCGACTACATAAGCGAGCTGGTCTACAGTCTTTTGTTGGGCTTTTGTCAGGTGGTATATCCGTTTAGAAATCACTCGCATGCTGATAGCGACGAGCGGGAAAATTGCCAACACAATAATTGAAAGCTGCCAGTTGAGATATAGCAAAAAACAGGTCAATGCCACTAGCGTCAAACTGTCTTTGACCAAGGTAGTTACAGATTGCAAAAGTACTACTGCACCATTGGTTGCCTCGTATACGACGGTGTTTGCCAAACTGGTGGCAGCTTGATCACGGAACAGCCCGATCTCGGCGTAACAAATACTTGCAAACATTTTGGTTCGCAATTGCTGTAAATTGGTTTGCGTGATTTTTGCAACGGCGATATCGCTCAGGTAAGAGGCCGATGATCGAAGCATAAACAGTCCGATTAAGGCGACAGGAACCATCCATAACGGAAGTGTGTTGGAGTTAAATCCCTGGTCCAGCAATGGCTTAAGCAATGCGGGGATGGCCGGCTCCAGTGCCGCCCCGACTATGACCGACAGTGCAAGCGCCACCCAGGCGTAGTAAGGCTTGGTGAAATACCGGCCCACACGCTTGAGGCGCTCGCGCATATTCAAAGATTTTTGCATCGCTGGTAAGTTCATGGTGGCAAGTGGGTGGCACTTTGGGTCTGTTGTTTAGACGTCGTCAAACTCAACAAAATACCTATTCCAACGCAGAAGAAATCGCCGTTTCCGATGCCGTAAATTGTGGAATTGAACATGCTCGCAACCACTAAGCTCAACAATAATGCATACAAACTCCATGCATCTTGCGGTGACAAATAGCTTGCGTTTTTAACCAGGTAAATCAGTGTAAAAATCAAACACAGCAACCCAACCGTTCCACCTTCTACGGCCCAAAGCAGAAAGAGTTGATGGGGGTCACGTGAGCCATGGTTTGGTTCGACCGTCGAGTTTGGGTGTTTCGCCAATCGATTGAGAAATTCACTATTCCAGCTTCCTGCGCCATGGCCTAAGACAGGATTTTCTGCGTAGGACTGTAAGGACGATTTCCAGTACTGAAGGCGCAAACCCGAAGAGCTGGCTGCGTTCGCTTGCTGGCTAAAGCCGACCGCTTCTGTGTAAACGGACATCAGGCGTTGCTTGAAATTGGGTGCGCTAAACCACAGTAAAGTGCTTACTAAAAACGGTGCGAACAAGGCTAGCCAGCGCATTCTTTTGGGTAAGACTTGGAACACAATTAATGCGCTCAATGCGAGCAGCACCATGTGGCCACTTCGACCCTGTAAATATACGGCGCTTAAGGCGGCGCAGCTAAGTGCCATAGCGATGGCAAACCACCGGCCCTTGGGCCCAAAGATCCAATCTCTTTGAAACCATAAAAGCCCAGCGCTTGTCGCTTGCACAATACTTTCTTCCAGGTAGCTACCATAGGACGCAAAAGTGGTTTGCGAATCTATTGCGGATATCCAAGGTGGGGTGTAGCCCGCGATCAGCAACCATGAGCTAAATCCGACAAAAATTTGTGTGCCTATGAAAACGCGCAGTACTTGCCGTGCTTGCGCAGGATCACGCAAAAGGTAAAACACCAATGGGATTGTGAGTAGGCGTGCGTGGTTGATCCAAGAAAACCAAGTGCGCTCGGTGTCTGCTGACGACCACAAGGTGCTCAGCGCCATGTAAAAACAGGCCAACAAAATACTTACCGTAATAGGCCTGTGAAGCGACCAGGCTTCACTGTTTCCATGGGTCTTGTTGGGCTTTAAGAGCACCAACAATGCCCATAGCATCAAGACCAATCTTCCCAAGGCGGCGACGGCAGTTCCCAGACTGGGTGAAAGTGCGACAAAAAACATGAGCCCAAGTTGCCAAGGACGCAAGGGGGTAGCTGCTGCAAGCAAGGTCATTTGGAGTGCAAATCGTGAGCAGCCTGAGCCTCAATGGGAACCTTTGGCTCTGTAGCCGCAGTTCGGGCTATTTCTTCACCCTCTGGACTCATCCAGTTGGCCCCCTGCTGCATCTCATATGCCTTTGCATACCGGTAAAAGGTCTGTTCAAAGTAGGCGAAAGCTATCACAAAGCCGGCCCAACCGTCCAACACGCCACGTTTGAAAATATAGTGCTTGATAAAGGCCCAAAGGCCATGCGCCAGCGCCGTTCCCATGCTGATTTTTTTGTGGACTACTTTTTCCGCGCCCAGGGTGGAGTAACGGTTGGCCTTGTGCATCACCTCGCCCAAATGTTTAAACGGGAATTGCCAGATAGCGTTTTTCAGGTGTCCAATCGGTTTGCTGGTAAAAATCTCAAAGCCTTCGTGCACCGGCTTTTGGTCGTAGCGCATGCTGCCTTTGCGAAAGAGTTGGGGCTGGCGGTAGTTGGGGTACCAGCCGGAATATCGGATCCAGCGGCCCATAAAGTAGTTGCGCCGAGGGACGCGGTAAACATCCAGCGATGCGCTGTCAGCGCAGATGGCGCGGATTTCCTGCGCCGCTTGTGCGGTGCATCGCTCATCGGCGTCCAGGCTGAAAATCCATTCGTGGGAGCAGGCAGCCAGGGCGTGGTTGCGCAAGTTGCCAAAGCCGTTAAATTTCACTTGTACTACTTTGGCGCCTAAAGCCTGCGCGATATCCGCGGTGCCATCGGTGCTCCAAGAGTCCACGACAATGATTTCGTCCGCCCAAAGCACGCTTTCGATCGTGGCCCGAACTTTTTCAGCTTCGTTGTAGGCAATGATGTAGACCGATATCTGGCTCATCAATCGTTGTACCTTGCAAAATTTCGGACGCGCGGAGGCGCATCTCCTGACCATATGAGTCTATTCCAAAACATATGTCTCCCTGCCTGGAACCGCCTAGCCTGGGGAAAAGCGGAAAGTCCCTTGGGCTATTGAAGCTTCTGGTATCCGGAGCCTTCATATAGTTGGGGATAATAGGGGGGTATGACCAAAATTCTTATCAGCTTGGCAATCTTGTTCATGGGCAACCATGCCTTCGCCCAATTCCGTGTTGAGGTCTCCGGAACCGGCTTGACGCAATTGCCTATTGCTATCGCAGCGTTCAAGGGCAACGAGGGCATGACGCAAAAAATTGCCGCGATTGTGCAGGCTGATCTTGAGCGCAGCGGGCAGTTTCGTAGCGTGGACGCAGCTGGTGCGGTGCTGGACGAAAATTCGCGCCCCGACCTGCCAACCTGGCGCAAACAAGGCGCCGATGCCTTGTTGACGGGTAGCGTCACCCGTGTCGGTGATGACCGCTATGAGCTGCGATTTCGTTTATGGGACAGCGTGCGCATGCAAGACCTGGGAGGCCAAAGCCACGCAGCCCCCGCCGCCGAACTGCGCCGCGTGGCCCATCGCAGTGCCGATTCTGTTTACGATAAATTAACTGGAGAAAAAGGCGTTTTTGCGACCCGCATCGCTTATGTGACAAAAAGCGCCTCGGTTTACAACCTCTGGGTAGCCGATTCAGACGGCGAGAGCGCGCAATCGGCCTTGCGCAGCGTGGAACCCATCATCTCCCCGTCCTGGTCTCCTAATGGCAATCAATTGGCCTATGTGTCCTTCGAATCGCGTAAACCGGTGGTGTATGTGCATGATGTGGACACGGGTAAGCGCCGCCTGGTGGCCAATTTCAAAGGCTCCAATAGCGCCCCAGCCTGGTCGCCAGACGGCAAAACGCTGGCCCTAACGCTCAGCCGCGACGGCGGTTCGCAGTTATTTTTGCTCGATGTTGGCAACTCCAGCGCCGAGCCCCGTCGTTTAGCGACCTCCACCGCTATCGACACCGAACCCGTTTTCACCGCCGATGGGCGCTTTATTTATTTTGTCAGTGACCGCGGCGGTTCGCCCCAGATTTACAAAATACCCGCCTCAGGCGGCAATGCCGAGCGGATCACCTTTACGGGCAGCTACAACATTTCGCCCACCCTCAGCCCTGACGGGCGCTGGTTGGCCTACATCTCGCGGGTCTCCGGTGCCTTTAAGCTGCATGTCCAAGACCTCAGCTCCGGTCAGGCCTTGGCCTTGACAGAAACTATGGCGGACGAAAATCCCAGCTTTGCTCCTAACGGCCGGATGATTATTTACGCGACCCAGCAGCAAGGGCGCGAAGCACTTATGACCACCACGATTGACGGCAAAGTCAAGGCGCGCTTGGCAGGCCAAAACGGTGATTTGCGGGAGCCCGATTGGGGACCGCTGATTGCCCAGTGAAATTTGTTGGACCCTCGGTATTTTCAATAAGGAGTTAGTTATGTATAAGTTGATCCTGATCCTGGCCCTGGCGGCTACGATCGCTGCCTGCAGTTCACCCATCAAGCTCAATGAAGTGAGCGTAGAGGATAAGTCGGGGCAAGCCAGTGTGGCGATGAAAACACTGACGCCTGCAACGACTGCAGCTGCAGGTGACAAAAAATCTAACGTTGCGACGCTTGACACCACAGCAGGTGCCAAGAGTGCGACCGGTTCGGACGCCTTGGCTGCTGCCAATGCGCGCACCATTTACTTTGAATTCGACAGCTTTGCCATCCGCCCGGAGTACCAGGCCATCATCGAGACCCAGGCGCGCAATTTGAAGGCTAACAAAAACCAACGCATCAGCATTGACGGCCATACCGATGAGCGTGGGGGCCGCGAATACAACCTGGCTTTAGGCCAAAAACGTGCAGATGCGGTGCGCAGAGCCTTGTCCTTGCTAGGCGTTGCCGATGCGCAAATGGAATCGGTGAGCTTTGGTAAAGAAAAACCTGCATCAACCGGCGACAGCGAAATGGCAATGGAAAAAAATCGCCGTGCTGAGATCGTTATCCGGTGAGTAGGGTGATGCCAAAGCTTGGATTTTTTGGGCGGCAGTCTTTACTGCTGGTGGCCGCATTGTTATTGGCCGGAACGGCCAGTGCTGGTTTGTTTGATGATGACGAAGCACGCCGTGCTATTTTGGACCTACGTCAAAAAATAGAAGCGCTGCGTCGGGAAACTGACCAAAAATTGCTAGAAGAATCCAAGCGCCAGGCCGAAGAACTCGTCAGCCTGCGCCGTGGCTTGCTTGATTTGCAAAATCAGTGGGAAGCGGCCAACGGAGAGGCCGCCAAAATCCGGGGCCAAGGTGAGCAGCTCGGGCGCGAAATGAATGAAGCCCAGCGGCGTCAAGCCGAGCAAATCAAACGTTTGGAAGAACGTATGCAGCGGCTGGAGCCCATCAAGGTCAGCTACGAAGGGGTCGAATTTTTGGCAGAGTCCGCTGAAAAGCGGATGTTTGATTCCGCATTGGCGAGTTTTCGTGGCGGCGAATTTGAGTCCGCGCAAAATACGTTTGCAGATTTTCTAGGGCGCTACCCCCAAAGCGGCTACGGTAGTTCTGCCTTGTTTTGGCTGGGTAATGCCCAGTTTGTTCTGAAGAATTACCCGGCTGCTGTTGCTAGCTTTCGCAAGATGATTGCGCGCAGCCCCGCCTACGCCCGTGTTCCCGAAGCCTGGTTGGCGATTGCCAATTGCCAACTCGAACTCAAAGACCTGGCGCCAGCACGCAAAACATTGGAAGACCTGGTAGCCAATTTCCCGCAAAGTGAGGCGGCCGATATTGCCAAAGAGCGTCTTGCGCGCATGAAATAGCAGCAACAGGCTCAATCGTCAGATTGACCGCTTTGCCATCGCCACACCATGGCTGAACCCGATCTCTACCCGCCTGTGGATGCCGATAGGCGCTTTGGCGGGCTGGATCGCCTGTATGGCGCCCAAGCGGCCGGCACAATGCGACGCTCTCATGTGGTGGTGGTCGGGCTCGGAGGCGTGGGCTCTTGGGCGGCTGAGGCGCTGGCACGCAGCGGTATCGAGCGGCTTACGCTCATTGATATGGATCATGTTGCTGAGTCCAATATCAACCGCCAAATTCAGGCCCTAAGTAGCACGGTGGGTGTCGCCAAAATTGAAGCCATGGCCCAGCGTATTGCACTGATTAACCCGCAATGCCAGGTGCAAGGAATTGATGATTTTGTAAGTCCTGACAATTGGGCGCGGCTAGTGCCGCCCGATGCGGATGCGGTGATAGACGCCTGCGACCAGGTGCTCGCCAAGACCGCAATGGCCCAGTGGGCTATCGAGACGGCCACGGTTTTCATCACCGTCGGCGCTGCCGGTGGAAAGCGTATGGCCCATCAGGTAGCGGTGGCAGATTTGAGTGTCTGCACCCACGATCCACTGCTTGCAAAAGTGCGTTACCGCCTACGAAAATACCATGGCGCCGCACGCGAACCCAAGAAGATGCAACTTAGCTGTGTTTATAGCGCCGAAGCCGTGCAAGCGGCGCAGACTACAGCGCTGGAAAAAACGGACAACAACCTCAATTGCCATGGCTACGGATCCAGCGTCGCTGTGACCGCCAGCTTTGGTATGTGCGCGGCAGGCTGGGTTATGAACCAGCTCGCAGAGTTGAACAAATAGCCGAAAAAAACAAGGCTATAATTTAAGGCTTGGCAGTAAGTCTCAAGCTTATTGACGGGACGTTAGCTCAGTTGGTAGAGCAGCGGACTTTTAATCCGTTTGTCGTGGGTTCGACCCCCGCACGTCCCACCAAAATATCTATATAGAATAAGCACTTACAGAGATGTAGGTGCTTTTTTTACGCCTAAAAATCGGCTACACACTCACTACACACCTTTGTTCATTTTCCGGGGTGTTTTTTAGCCCCAAAAACACGATCTTGCTAATCCTTGCTAGTTCACCCAGATGACGCCTTCTT
>CAMBFN010000024.1 GCA_945865425.1 Comamonas sp. lk
GACAGGTTGAGCTTTTCCACATGGATGGCAGCAAATACCTTGGCGTGCAGCTTGTCGAGCAGACCCAAGGATTCCAGGGTGTAAAACAGTTTTTGCTGCGGCACGAAGCTGTCATTGAAAGCCACCGGCGCACGCCGGAAAGCGACGTCTTTGGGCAGTTTTTTTACCCAATCGGCTAGCATGGGTTCAAAAGCATTGCAGTGCGTGCAGTTGTACCAAAAGAACTCCACCACTTCGATTTTTCCGGCCGGCGCCTCCACTGGCGCACGCGCATCGAGCACCTGGTAGTCCGTGCCGGCCACCGGCTTTTTGAATTGGGCTAAGGCAATGGACGGTGCCTGCAAGGCGATCCAACCCGCCATCGCTTGCTGTCCAAAATTACGTCGGGTGGGTGTCATACAAACTCCGAAAAATAATGATTGTGGCAGCGCCCCTGCTAGCGCTGCACTTTGATCAGCACGGTGTCGGTGCCGGTCTTGTCTAATTTGTCTTTGCTGCGTTCGGCATCTTCGATCTTTTCAAACGGGCCCACGCGCACCCGGTAAATCGGGCGCCCGCCTTGCTCGCGCTCAGTCACCACCGCTTCTATGCCCGTCAGTGAGAGCTTGGCGCGCTGGCTTTGTGCATCGTCCATGGATCGAAATGCGCCCACTTGCACGTAATAAAAAATTTGGCCCGTTGGCATGGCCGCAGACGCAGCTTTGGCGGCGGCCAGTGCGCCGATGGGGTCGGCGGCCGCTGGCGGCGTAGGCGTTGCGGTGGTGGTCGGCGTGGCTGGTGCCGGTGCCGATGTGGGCGCCGGCGGCACGCCGCCGCTCGCTGCATCTGCAGGGGCAGCGGCTTTGGGCGCCGGCTTACCGCTAATCAGGGCGTTGGGGTCCCAGTCCTTGTTTTTTTTGGCTTCAGCGTCGTTTTGATCGGCACTGCGGGTCTGGCCTTTGCTCAAAAATGGCAGGGGTACTTTGGTGACGTAAAGCGCTATGCCAAAGGCAATGCCCAGGCCGATCACCAGTCCCAATACAAAACCCAAAAAGGTTCCGCCGCGTTGTCTTTGCATGTCTTGCTACCTTGAATAACTACATTTTGCGCGGTGCGCTTACCCCCAGCACTGCCAGGCCATTGTGCAATACCTGCGCAGTCGCGGCTACCAGGGCCAGCCGCGCCAGGCGCACCGGCTCCTCGTCCACCAAGATGCGCTCGGCATCGTAGTAGCTGTGGTAGCAAGCGGCCAGTTCGCGCAGGTAAAAAGTCACATCGTGCGGCGCAAAGTCCAGCGCGGCAGCGCCCAGCATATCGGGGTATTTGGCCAGCAGCAGCATCAGCGCCTGGGCTTGTGGGCTTGTCAGTGGACCCAGGTTGGCACTCGCCAACTGCGCGCTGTCGCCGCCCCAGGCTGCCAGCACCGAGCAAATGCGCGCATGCGCGTACTGCACGTAATAAACCGGGTTGTCGTTGTTTTTGGCCACTGCCAGGTCCACATCGAAGGTGTATTCGGTGTCGGGCTTGCGGCTGAGCAGGAAAAAGCGCACCGCATCGGCGCTGGTCCATTCAATCAGGTCGCGCAAAGTGACATAGCTGCCTGCGCGTTTGGAAATCTTGACTTCCTCACCACCGCGCACCACGCGCACCATGGTGTGCAGCACATAGTCCGGGTAGCCCTGCGGTATGCCGACTCCGGCCGCCTGCAAACCGGCGCGCACGCGGGCAATCGTGCCGTGGTGGTCTGTGCCCTGGATGTTGACTACCTTGCTAAAACCGCGCTCCCATTTGGCGATGTGGTAGGCCACGTCCGGCACAAAATAGGTGTAGCTGCCGTCGCGCTTTTTCATGACGCGATCTTTGTCGTCGCCGTAGTCTGTCGAGCGCAGCCAAAGTGCGCCGTCCTGCTCATAGGTCTTGCCAGCCGATTGCAATTTTTCCACTGTGGCCGCTACCCGCCCGCTGCTGTACAAGCTGCTTTCTAAGTAGTAGTTGTCAAAGTGCAGGGCAAAGGCTTTGAGGTCTAAGTCCTGCTCGCGGCGCAAATAGGCCACGGCAAATTCGCGGATGTTATCTAAGTCTTCGATATGGCCGCTGGCAGTAAATTGCCGGTCATCAGACACCACCGTCTTAGTGGCTTTGAAATCTTCAGCAATATCAGCGATGTAGTCGCCGTTGTAAAAACCTTTGCTCGCTGGATCCTCGGGGTCGGTGGGCCAACCTGGGTCGCCCGGGCGCAGGCCGCGCGCGCGCAGTTGGGTGCTGGTGGCCAGGGTGTTGATTTGCACGCCGGCGTCGTTGTAATAAAACTCGCGGTACACATCCCAGCCCTGGGTGTGCAGCAAATTGCAAATTGCATCTCCCAGCGCCGCCTGGCGGCCATGGCCGACATGCAAAGGCCCGGTCGGATTGGCTGACACAAATTCCACCAACACGCGCTGCCCGTTTGGCTGGTGCGTGCCAAACCCCGTTTTGCTTTGCAAAACATCGCGTACGACTTCTTGCTTGGCGCTAGGGAGCAGGCGCATATTGATAAAGCCGGGCCCGGCAATGTCAATGTCTTGCACCCACTGCACAAAAGCGGCTTGCGTCAGGAGCAGGGCGCGCAATTGTTCGGCGACCTGACGAGGATTGCTTTTGAGGGGTTTGGCCAACTGCATGGCGGCGGTGCTGGCGAAGTCGCCATGGGCTGCGACTTTGGGCGATTCAAGTGCGGCTTGGCTGCCTGCGCCGGGGAGCAGGGTTTCCAGCGAAGCGGCCAGTGCTGCCAGAAGTTCGGATTTGACGGAGGGCATGGTGGCGATTTTAGGGGGAGGTCCTTGCCGCTTGGGCGGCGCTGGCCGATAGATATGGCTTTTGCTTGTGCGCCATCAAGAATTAGGAGCCTGGGTGTCAGCGACCCTGTGCTTTGTTATGCCGCCGTTGTATGCTGGAGGCGGCAGCGAGGATTGCTGTCGCCGCGCAAGCGGTTTGTTGATTTAACTCAAGGAGGTTTGTATGAAAAATAGTTTTATAGCGCTAGCCCTTTGCCTTACTTTTGCCGCAGGCAGCGCAGTTGCCGCCAGTGACCAACAAAATAAAATGGGCAGCTGCAATGCCGAAGCCAAAACCAAAGAGCTCAAAGGCGACGAGCGCAAAAAATTCATGAGCGAGTGCTTAAGCGCCAAGGCACCCGCAGCTGCCGCATCCGAAGCTGGCACGCCCCAGCAAAACAAAATGAAGACCTGTAACGCCGACGCCAAGACCAAAGACCTCAAAGGCGATGAGCGTAAAAAATTCATGAGCGAGTGTCTGAAGGCTAAATAAATCCCGCAGCAAGCGCACAGGATCTGCTTAAGCCTTGATAAAGGGACTTAAGCGGGTCAAAGCGCCTTTTTCTGGACAGCACACGATTTTTACCTTGCGGCACCCGTCGCTAGGTGCCCCCCAAGCAGCGGCGCATGCAAATGCCTCGCTGCTCTTATTTCTAGGAACTCCAAACCATGGGCAAGACTATTCTTATCACCGGCGCGGGTACGGGCATTGGTCATGACGCCGCGTTTGCCCTGGTCGCACGCGGCCACCAAGTGCTGGCCACCACGGTCAATGAAGACCAGGCCCAGGCCTTGCGCCAAGAGTGCGCTACGCGCGCCGTATCTATGGAAGTCTTCAAGCTGGACATCACTGATGCGCAAGACCGCTCGCTGATTGCTGGGCGCGACATCGATGCCTTGGTGAACAACGCCGCCCTGGGTGAATCAGGCTCACTGGCCGAAGTAGACATCGACCGGGTGCGCCGCATTTTTGAGGTGAATTTGTTTTCCACCCTGGCGCTCACACAGATTGTGCTGCGCCGCATGATTGCGCGCCAGCGCGGCACCGTGGTGTTCATCAGTTCGATAGCCGGGCGCGTGCCTTTTCCCTTTGTGATGCCTTATTCCATGACCAAGTTCGCGCTATCGGCTGCGGCAGCGGGCTTGCGCGCCGAAATGGACCAATTGGGTAAAGGTATTGCGGTCAGCGTGGTCGAGCCCGGCGCCATCCACACCGGGTTTAACCAAAGCATGACCGCCAGCAAATACGCCTGGATGGGCCCGGATTCCTACTTTCATGAGCAGAAAGAAAAAATGCAGGCCGAGGAAAAGCGCACTTTCAGCTTTTTGGAAGCCAAAAGCACGGATTCGGTGGTCGCCGCTATCGTGAAGGCCTGCGAAGCCAAGCGTCCGCGCCTGCGCTATGTAGCGCCGTGGATACAAGGTTTTGGCGTGCGCATGGCGCGTATCTTTGGCGTGTAAATGCTTGAGTAGGGGATCTACCCAGCGCGGCGTCTGTAGATACAGGGTGGTTTGACGGTGTGCGGTACGTTTGAATGCAAAACCGAGCTACCAAGGCAGGCTCAGCGCAATGCCCACAAACACCGTAAAGCCCAGCCAGTGGTTTTGTCTAAAAGCGGTAAAACAGTTATCGCGCTCGCGCAAGCGAATCAGCCGGTAATGCCAAAGCGCTTGCACCGCTGCGACGGCTAAGCCGACGATCCAAGCGGGATAAGTTAAGGCCTGCGCCAGCACTGCGCCCCAAATGCCAAGGTAAGCGGCATAACAAAACATCACTGCTGCCACGTCCCAGCGCCCCAAAGTGATGGCTGATGTGCGTATGCCGATGTGCAAGTCATCATCTCGGTCCACCATAGCGTATTGGGTGTCATAGGCCAGCACCCAAAACAAATTGCCTAAGAGCAAAAGCGCCGCCGTCCAAGGTACCGCGCCTTGCACTGCGCTATAGGCCATGGGAATGCCAAAGCTGAACGCAACCCCCAGCACAGCCTGCGGCATGGACACGATACGTTTGGCATACGGGTAGGCAATTGCCACCGCCAGGGCTGCAAACGATAAATAGACGGTAGCGGTATTGGTCGTCAGCACCAGGCCAAAGGCCAACAAGGCCAGCACCGCGCCCACCGCCAGCGCTTCGCGCGCTTGCAGCCGGCCACTGGTTACCGGACGCTGCGCGGTGCGGCGCACATGTCGGTCAAACTCGCGGTCGGCCACGTCGTTGATGCAGCACCCGGCGCTGCGCATCAGCACCGTGCCCAGCGTGAACACCAGCAGCAAATGCCAACCCGGAAATCCCCCGCTAGCCAGCCACAAAGCGCTTAGCGTGGGCCACAACAGCAGCAACCAACCTGCGGGTCGGTTCCAGCGGATGAGGTCCAGGTACACAGCCTGGCGTTCACGCCAGTGGGGGGATGTGGGCATCAGCTCAGAGGTGTCCATAGATGTAGCAGGCGTGCGGGCCTGGTTCTTTAAGACAGCCGCGTCACACCTGGCAGTTCGCAGGCATAGACGGCGTTGCGCAGGGAGGCGATGGCTTCGTAGCGGGTAAAGCTGCGCCGCCAGGCTAGCACCACACGGCGGGTGGGTGGGGCGATGCCTTTGCCGTCCTGCACTGGCAGGTATTTGACAAACAATTTGGCGTCGCGCCGCTTGGGCGCTTGCAAGGCTTGCGCGGGCACACTCAGGCGCGGCACCAAAGTGAGTCCCATGCCGGCGGCGACCATGTGTTGGATGGTCTCTAGCGAGGAGCCTTCGAAGCTTTTGCGTATACCTTCCGTGTTGCTGGAAAAGCGCGCGAATTCTGGGCAGACTTCCAGCACATGGTCCCGAAAGCAGTGGCCGTTGCCCAGCAGCAGCATGGTTTCGTTTTTCAACTCCTGCGCTGTCACGTGGTCTTTTTTTGCCAGCGGGTGGCTGCTGGGTACGGCGGCAAAAAAAGGCTCGTCGTACAAAGGCGCAATCGCCAGACCGGCATCGGGAAAGGGTTCTGCCAATATGGCGCAATCGATTTCGCCGGTGCGCAGCAACTCTAGCAGTTTGACGGTGAAGTTCTCTTGCAGCATCAGCGGCATTTGCGGCGTGCGGGTGATGACCTGGCGCACCAGGTCGGGTAGCAAATAGGGGGCGATGGTGTAGATCACGCCCAGCTTGAGTGCACCGGCCAGTGGGTCCTTGCCACGCTTGGCGATGTCTTTGATATGCGCCGCCTGCTCCAGCACGCTTTGCGCTTGGCGCACGATTTCTTCGCCTAGGGGGGTGACGTTGACCTCATTGGCGCTGCGCTCAAAGAGCTTGACGTCCAGCTCTTGTTCCAATTTTTTGATGGCGACCGACAATGTGGGCTGGGACACAAAACAGGCTTCGGCGGCCTTGCCGAAGTGGCGTTCGCGTGCCACAGCCACGATGTATTTGAGTTCGGTCAGCGTCATGCGCGCATTATCCGCGCAGGGCCACGGCGGCCTTCAGCTTTCAGGCCTTCAGGAATTCAGCCTTGCTGCCCAGCCAGCGCTGCACATGCTTGACGGCAAGCGCCGGGTGGCGCTCCAGCAGCAAGGGGGCTTCTTTGCGCGCCCATGCGAGCAGCGCCGCGTCTTGCGCCAGGTCGGCAAAGCGCAGCATTTGGTCGCCCGACTGGCGCGCACCTAAAAATTCTCCCGGCCCACGAATCTCTAGGTCACGGCGGGCGATTTCAAAACCATCGCTGGTTTCCACCATGGCCTTGAGGCGCTCGCGTGCGGCCTCGCCCAAGCGCGGTGCATCGCCGGTCGAATAGAGCAGCAAGCAGGCCGAGGCAGCTGCGCCGCGGCCCACGCGTCCGCGCAGCTGGTGCAGCTGCGACAGGCCAAAGCGTTGCGCGTTTTCAATCACCATGAGCGAGGCATTGGGTACATCAACGCCCACCTCAATCACCGTGGTACTGACCAGCACCGCGATTTGGCCGGCCACAAACTGTGCCATCACGGCTTTTTTTTCTTCCGGCAGTAGGCGCGAGTGCAAGAGGCCGACAGTGTGTTCGCCATCGGGCGTGTTCAAGGCCTCGGCGAGTTCTGCATGGGTGGCAGTGGCATTGCTGAGGTCCAGCGTCTCACTCTCTTCAATCAGTGGGCATACCCAATACACCTGACGTCCTTGCGTGATCTGCGCGCGTATGCGCTCTATCACCTCGGCGCGCCGGTTTTCGGCCAGCACTTTGGTGACGATGGGTGTGCGTCCCGGCGGCAACTCGTCCAGCGTCGATACGTCCAGGTCGGCGTAATAGCTCATGGCCAAGGTGCGCGGGATAGGCGTTGCCGTCATCATCAGCAAATGCGGCTCCATGGCTTCGTGCTGCAATTTGCTGCGCAGCGCCAGACGCTGGGCCACGCCAAAGCGGTGTTGCTCGTCGATCACCGCCAGCGCCAAATTTTTGAAATGCACCTTGGTCTGGATGATGGCGTGGGTACCCACTACCAACTGCGCTTTGCCGCTTTCGATGATTTCCAACATGGCGCGACGCTCTTTGGTCTTTTGCGTGCCGGTCAGCCAGGCGGTGGTAATGCCCAAGGGCTCCAGCCAACCCAGCAGTTTGCGGAAATGCTGCTCAGCCAATATTTCGGTGGGCGCCATCAACGCGCACTGCCAGCCTGCGTCGATGCAAACCGCTGCCGCGAGCGCAGCCACCACGGTTTTGCCCGCGCCTACATCGCCTTGCAGCAGACGGTGCATCGGCGTGTGGCGCGCCATATCGAAAGCGATTTCCTCGCTGACGCGTGCCTGCGCGTCGGTAAGGGCAAAAGGCAGGGCGGCGTGCAGGCGCTGGCGCAGCGCCCCGGGGGTGGTGTCGGGCAGCAGCACGGGCGCACGCAAGGCAGCGCGGGCTCGGCGGGCTTGCAGTTGCGAGAGCTGTTGCGCAAGCAATTCCTCGGCCTTCAGGCGCTGCCAAGCGGGGTGGCTATGGTCCATCAAGGTGTCGATGGCCACGTCCGGGCGCGGGTGGTGCAAAAACGCCAGCGCCTCGTGCAGCGTCCACAAGCCGCCTAGGGCTTGTGGGTTAAGGGGGCTCAGATCGCCGGGTGAAAAAGTGTCGGACAGTTCGGCGCGTGCCAGGCCGCCGAGTACCGCCTTGCGCAAATAGGCTTGCGGCAGACCGGCCACCGTGGGGTATACCGGCGTAAGTGCAGCGGGTAGCTCGCCGCCGGCCGGCCGCGCCGTGGGGTGCAGCATGGTCCAACCAGCAAAGCCGCCTTTGACTTCACCGCGCACGCGCAGCCGCTGGCCCACCGCTAGGGCTTTTTGCATGGAGGGGTAAAAGTTGAAAAAGCGCAGCGCGCAGGTATCCGAGCCGTCGTCCACGGTTACCACCAGCTGGCGGCGCGGGCGGTAGCTGACCTCCTGGTGCGTCACCTGCGCTTCGATTTGCAGCGTATCGCCCTCATGCGCGTCGCGCAGCTTGAGGATGCGCGTCTCGTCCTCGTAGCGCAGCGGCAGGTGCAAGGCCAGGTCGATATCGCGCAGCAGCCCCAGCTTCTCTAGCGCCTTTTGCGGCGCGGACTTGGGCGCAGGCGCTTGCGCTTTACGGTCGGCGGGGGGGCTCATGGGGCAACAATAGCAGAGCAGGCGACCAGTATGAACCCCATGCCACAATCGCGCCCTCTTTACTTGGAACGGGTCCGTCCGGCCCTCAAGCACCGTGCTATCGACCCACACCCTCAGCGATTTTGATTTTGACTTGCCCGCGCATTTGATTGCGCAGCAACCGGCCCCGCAACGCAGCGGCTCAAGGTTGTTGGACGCAAGCCACAGCCCGCCGGCGGACCGGATTTTTCGCGACCTGCCTGACTTGATTGCGTCCGGCGACTTACTGGTCATGAATAACACGCGCGTGCTCAAGGCGCGCTTGTTTGGCGAAAAGCCCACTGGTGGCAAGCTGGAATTACTGGTAGAGCGGGTGCTGGGTGGCAACCAGGTAGCGGCGCATATGCGGGTGAGCAAAAAGCCCGAGATCGGGGCTACCGTGGCTTTGCATAGCGCGTCTGGTTTTGCCGATGGTTTGTGTGCCACCTTGCTCGGACGCTGGCCGGATGCGGATGGGCCGCTTTTCCGTTTCGTGCTGTCGAATAATGCGGGCGATGACCCTTACACGCTGATGGAGCGCCACGGTCATATGCCTTTGCCTCCCTATATTGAGCGCCAGCAGCAAGGCGAGAACGCCGATGCAGCGCAGGACGCCGAGCGCTACCAGACGGTATTTGCCAAAGCGCCCGGCGCGGTGGCTGCGCCCACGGCGGCGCTGCATTTTGACGTGGCATTGCTGGCAGTTTTGCAAGCACGAGGGGTGCGTATGGCTTACGTCACGCTGCATGTGGGCGCTGGCACCTTTCAGCCGGTAAAAACCGAAAATCTGGCCGATCACCGTATGCACAGCGAGTGGTACCAGGTGCCACTCGAGACGCAGCAAGCGATTGCCGATTGCAAAGCGCGTGGCGGCAGGGTGGTGGCCGTGGGAACGACCACGGTGCGTAGCCTGGAGTCCTGGGCGGCGACCGGTCAGGCGCAGGGAGATACGCAGATATTTATCACGCCGGGCTTTGTATTTCAGCTGGTGGACTTGTTGGTGACCAACTTTCATTTGCCCAAATCCAGCCTGATGATGCTGGTTAGCGCCTTTGCCGGGTACGAGCCCATCTGCGCCCTGTACCGCCACGCGATAGCGCAGGAATACCGGTTTTTCAGTTACGGCGACGCGATGCTGTTGGCGCGGGCCACGCAAGCATCGGCCTAGGTCTTTGGGAAGTAGTTCACCCCCACCAAGCCTTGGTAATCGGCGTCCTGCGTCCAGAAAGTGGCTCCGAATTCCTGCGCCATGCTGTACATCGCAGCGTCGGCCATGGCCAGTTGATGGCGCACCGCGATCTGCGATGCGGCTACTGCGCGGGCGTCGGTGAAATCCAGTACGCGGCCCAGGCGCATAACGTTCAGGCAGCGCTCCACCAGATCGGCAGCCAGGCGGCGGCTGAGTACTTTGTGGACTTCAAATAGGGCGATGGTGGGCACCAGCAGGGAGTTGCGGTCTTCGATTGCGTCTGCAAACAAATCGGCGCGCGGCGTGTCTTGCAGATACTCAATCCAGCCTGAAGAGTCAACCAAGTTCACTTAAAACTCCCGATCCGGCTCTTTTTCAGGCTCGATATCACCCAGGTCATAGCCTTTCAAAATACCCCGGTAAGCGCTGATGGGCAATTCCGGCTTGATAACCAATTCAGCGCCGCGCAATTCAAAGTGGATGTGCGAGCCGGGCTTAATGCCCAGCTTGGCGCGCATAGCGGCGGGCAAGGTGACTTGGCCTTTGCTAGAGATAATGGCCTTTACTTCTGATATTTTCGACATTTCTCCCCCCTTTACTTTATAAAAAGTAAAGCAAAGTATAAATAAAGCACAGTGTTGCCGCAAGTACCCGACCTAGAATTGCTCCATGCTTGAATTTGACGTGCTTGCCCGAGATCCCGCCCGCCCCGAGGGCCACTACCTGGGCAGTCTGGCGCGCCGGGGGCGTTTGCGGTTGAACCACGGCTATGTGCAAACCCCCATCTTTATGCCCGTGGGCACCTATGGCACGGTCAAAGGGGTGATGCCCCAAAGCCTGCACGACATGGGCGCGCAAATCATCTTGGGAAACACCTTTCACTTATGGATGCGGCCAGGGCTGGACGTGATGGAAAAGTTCGGCGGCTTGCACCAGTTTGAAAAATGGGACAAGCCCATACTCACCGATTCGGGTGGGTTTCAGGTCTGGAGCCTGGGCCAGATGCGCAAAATTAGCGAAGAGGGCGTGCGTTTTTCCTCGCCGGTCAATGGCGATAAGCTGTTTTTGACGCCCGAAGTGAGCATGCAAATCCAGACGGTGCTCAATTCAGATATCGTCATGCAGTTTGACGAATGCACCCCATATTTGTCGGTGGAAGCAGCTACCAAAGGCCAGGTCACGACCGAGCGCGAAGCGCGCTTGTCCATGGAGCTCAGCTTGCACTGGGCGCAGCGTTGCAAGACCGAGTTTGCGCGCTTAGAAAATCCGAACGCACTGTTCGGTATTGTCCAAGGTGGCATGTTTGAGCACTTGCGCGAGGAGTCGCTTGCCGGTTTAGAGGCGCTGGACTTTCCGGGCATTGCCGTGGGTGGTCTGTCGGTGGGCGAGCCTAAAGATCACATGATGCGTATTCTGGAGCACATTGCTCCACGCCTGCCGCAGCCCAAACCGCGCTACCTGATGGGCGTGGGTACGCCCGAGGACTTGATTGCGGGGGTGCAAAACGGCATCGATATGTTTGACTGCGTGATGCCCACCCGTAATGCCCGCAACGGCACTTTGTTTAGCCGCTACGGCGACCTGAAAATCCGCAATGCCCGCCACAAAAGCGATGCCCAGCCGCTAGACACCAGCTGCAGCTGCTATGCCTGCGCCGGCAGCAGTGGTGTTTGCTGGGAGGACGGTGGGCGAGAGGGATTCAGTCGCGCGTACCTGCACCATTTGGACCGCTGCGGCGAAATGCTCGGGCCTATGCTGGCCAGCATCCACAACCTGCACTATTACCTGCACCTGATGCAGCAAGTGCGCGATGCCTTGGAGGCTGGACGCTTTGGTGCTTTTGTAACGCAGTTTCATGCTGACCGCGCGCGCGGGGTTTAGCGGTTTCAGCCCGTACAAAGCCTTTGCTACACTCACTCCCATGTTCACTCACCGTAACAGCATCACAGGTCGTAGCGACCGGGGAGCCTGGCCCTGGCGTACCCGTACTGCTATGCGCCGGTCCTGGTCTTCGCTGCTGGGTTGATCCCTTAGCGCTTTGCGCGGGACTGTTGCGCACCTCCCCCCTTTTGTTTGATTGATCGCGCCGCGCCTGCGGCCAGCGCCTTTACCCGGCGTTTGTGGCAAATACCACGTCCGGGCCGCGCTGTACCTAAGTATTCGGGAAGGTGAAATTTGTGACGACCAAAGAAGAGTTTTACGCCCTGGCGCGCCAGGGATTTAATCGCATCCCCTTGACGGCCCAGGCCTTTGCGGACCTGGAAACGCCGCTTTCGCTTTATCTGAAATTGACTGGCGATGCGCCCTACAGTTTTTTGCTGGAGTCGGTGGTGGGCGGCGAGCGTTTTGGGCGCTTTAGTTTTATCGGTTTGCCCGCGCGCACCTTGCTGCGCAGCAGTGGTTTTGGCGCGGATGCCAGGACCGAAGTGCTAAGCGATGGCATGGTGGTGGAAAACGTAGCGGGCAATCCGCTGGACTTTATTGCCGCCTACCAGCGGCGCTTCAAAGTGGCGCTGCGCCCGGGCATGCCGCGTTTTTGCGGCGGCTTGGCCGGCTACTTCGGTTACGACGCGGTGCGCTATATAGAGAAGAAGTTAGAAGCCAGTTGCCCGCCCGATGAAATCGGCTGCCCAGACATCTTGCTCTTGCAATGTGAAGAGCTGGCAGTGATTGACAACCTGTCGGGCAAATTGCACCTCATGGTCTATGTGGACCCGGCAGTACCCGATGCCTATCTACAAGGCAGTGCACGCCTGGCCGCACTTAAAGCCAAGCTGGCGCAAGCGGTGCAGATACCGGCGGTGGTGCCTAGCCCACCGCAAGCAGCGGTGCGTGATTTCTCGAAAGAGGACTATCTGGCTGCTGTGGTGCGGGCCAAGGAATTGATTGCCGGTGGCGACTTTATGCAAGTGCAAGTTGGCCAGCGCATCAAGAAAAAATACACCCAGTCGCCACTGAGTTTGTACCGCGCTTTGCGCTCGCTCAACCCCAGCCCCTATATGTATTACTACAACTTCAGCGGCGCCACGGCGGACGGCGCGCCCGATTTTTATGTGATCGGCGCCAGCCCGGAAATTTTGGTGCGCCAGGAAATTGCCGATGGCCAGACCAAAGTAACTATCCGCCCGCTGGCGGGCACGCGCCCGCGCGGCGCCACGCCCGAACTGGACAAAGCGGCGGAAGAAGAGCTGGTGAACGACCCCAAAGAGCGTGCCGAACATGTCATGCTGATTGACCTTGCGCGCAATGACATAGGACGCATTGCGCAGACCGGCAGCGTCAAAGTAACCGATGCGTTTTGCGTGGAGCGTTACAGCCATGTGATGCATATTGTTAGCAATGTCGAGGGTAGCTTGTTGCCAGGCATGCGCAGCATGGATGTGCTCAAGGCAAGCTTCCCTGCAGGTACTCTGACTGGCGCGCCCAAAGTACACGCCATGGAGGTGATTGACCAGCTCGAGCCGGTAAAGCGTGGAATCTACGGGGGTGCCTGCGGCTACCTGAGTTATGCCGGCGACATGGACGTGGCCATTGCCATACGCACTGGCATCATCAAAAACCAGACCTTGTATGTGCAGGCGGCAGCCGGCGTTGTGGCCGACAGCGTGCCTGAAATGGAATGGGCCGAAACCGAGCACAAAGCCCGCGCCTTGCTGCGCGCGGCCGAGCTAGTCGAATCCGGATTGGAGGGTTTGTAATGGAAGCGATGCAAAACACGGGCCCTACTGCGTGCAGCACCATGGAGCAAGTACGCCAATGCATTGACGATTTGGATATGCAAATTGTGGCGCTGTTGGCCCAGCGCAGCAGCTATATGACGCAGGCAGCGCGTATCAAACAGCACCAGCACCAGGTGCGCGATAACGAGCGTGTGCAGTACATCGTCCAGCGCGTGGGCCAAGCTATGCAGGCGCAAGGTTTCCCGCCACAGATCGCGCAGGCAGCCTACCAGGCGCTGATCGAGCAATCAATTGCTTTTGAGGAACAAGAATTTTTACGCCTACGCCAGGGAGTGGCACCATGAAACTATTGATGATCGATAACTACGACAGCTTCACCTACAACATCGTGCAGTACTTTGGCGAACTGGGTGCCCAGGTGCAAGTGTTTCGTAATGATGAAATCACCCTACAAGGCATCGCGGATCAAGCGCCGGACCGTTTGGTGATTTCGCCAGGTCCGTGCTCTCCGGCAGAGGCGGGTATTTCGGTGGCGGCAATCCAGCACTTTATGGGCAAACTACCTATTTTGGGCGTGTGCCTGGGCCACCAAAGCATAGGCGCGGCACTGGGTGGAAACATTGTGCGCGCACGGCAACTGATGCATGGCAAAACCAGTGTCATCCAGACCACCGGTGAGGGCGTGTTTGCCGGTCTGCCGGAAAGCTTTACCGTGAACCGTTACCACTCGCTAGCGATCGACCGTGCAACCTGTCCCAAAGAGTTGGCGGTGACGGCCTGGACCGAGGATGGCGAAATCATGGGTGTGCGTCACACCGGCTTGGCGGCGGACGTACGTATGGAAGGTGTGCAATTCCATCCGGAAAGCATACTCACTGAGCATGGCCATGCGATGTTGCGCAATTTTTTGCAGTAGCACCCGCACCAAGCCGCTCCTATAAGATTGTCGGCCTTTGCACCACCGTCAGGACGTTTTTAGCATGATCCCCTTTGTTGATTTGCGCAGCGATACTGTGACCCAGCCTACTGCCGCAATGCGCGCGGCCATGATGTCTGCGCCTTTGGGCGACGATGTGTTTGCCGACGACCCCACGGTGAATGCTTTGCAGGAGCGCATTGCTGGCATGCTTGGCTTTGAGGCCGCGCTGTTTGTGCCCACTGGAACCCAAAGCAATTTGTGCGGCATCATGGCCCATTGCGAGCGCGGCGATGAATATATCGTCGGCCAGTTGGCGCATTGCTACCGCTGGGAAGGCGGTGGTGCTGCCGTCTTGGGCAGTGTGCAGCCGCAGCCTTTACAAAACCAAGCTGACGGCAGCTTGGTTTTGCAAGAGATTGAAGACGCCGTCAAACCCGATGACGCGCACTTTGCCAAGTCGCGCCTGCTGTGTCTTGAAAACACCCTGGGCGGCAAGTTGCTCCCTTTGGACTATGTGCAATTGGCCACCAAGTTGGCGCAGGACAAGGGCTTGTACCGCCACCTGGACGGCGCGCGCTTGTTCAATGCAGCCGTGGCGCAAGCGGCGGCGCTAGGTAGCACGCCGCACTTAGAGGCGCGTCGTATCGCGCAGTGTTTTGACAGCGTGTCGGTATGTTTCAGCAAGGGCTTGGGCGCACCGGTCGGCTCGGCGTTGTGCGGCAGCCGGGCATTCATTGGCCGGGCGCACCGAGTAAGAAAAATGCTCGGCGGCGGCATGCGCCAGTCCGGCGTACTGGCCGCGGCGGCCCTTTATGCGCTAGAGCACCATATCGAGCGACTCGCCGATGACCATGCACTGGCAAAGCGCATGGCCCAAGGCTTGCAGGGGATGGAAGGCCTGGCGGTAGAAGCGCCGCAGACCAATATTGTTTTTGTAGATTTGCAAGGCGCAGCGCGCCAGCAGTCGGCGGCTTTGATGGCCCACTTGCAGGCAAGCGGTGTGCGCGCCACCGGTCTTTACCGCTTGCGCTTTGTGACCCATCTGGATGTGGATGCTGCCGGGGTGGAAAAAGCCATCGGGGCCATCCGCAGTTTCTTCAAGGCCTAATACCGCAGCGCCCCCGCTTCGCACCATGCAAAGCCATCACCTTGTTTTGTTCGTACTCGCGGGCGTTGTGCTCAACCTGACGCCCGGGCCGGATGTTCTGCTGGTGGTGCGTCATGCTTTGCGCAGTGGCGCACGCGCTGGGTGCTTCGCCGGGTTGGGCGTGGCGGCGGGTTGCCTTGTGCATGTGAGCGCGGGGGCTTGGGGCCTCAGTGCACTGCTGGCAGGTTCCAGCCAGGCTTTTGCCCTACTCAAGTGGCTGGGTGCGGCCTATCTTTTGTACGTCGCTTGGGGCCTTTTGCGTTCTGCGCTGGCGCCTGTACCGCAGTCTTTTTTCGCCGACGCTTTATTACAGCCCATGATCAGTGCGCGCAGTGTTTTCTTGCAAGGCTTTGGCACCAATGTGCTCAACCCCAAGGTGGCACTTTTTTTTCTGGCCTTTGTGCCGCAGTTCATTCCCGCCGATACCACTGATAAGCCGCTGTACTTTTGGGCCCTGGGTATTTTGTTTACGGCCAATGGTTTGCTGGTGAGCAGCGCCTATGCCTGGGGCGCGGCTTGGATGGCGCGCCGCGCCGCGCGGTTGCAGTCGGCCTTGCGCGTGCTAGATGGTGTAGCGGCCTGTATGTTTATGGCTTTTGGTATTCAATTGGCGCTATCGGATGCGCCTTCTACGTCTTAGGAGTTTTACGATGTCCCCCATTCCCGCAGTCCCCACCAAAATCACGCCGCAGGAAGCCTTGCAGCGCACCATCGAACACCGCGAGATATTCCATGACGAAATGCTGCACTTGATGCGCCAAATCATGTCGGGGGAGATGTCGCCGGTCATGATGGCGGCCCTGATTACCGGCTTGCGCGTGAAGAAAGAAACGATTGGCGAAATTACTGCAGCGGCCCAGGTTATGCGCGAGTTTTCCACCAAGGTGGAAGTGGCGGACAAAAAACACTTGGTGGACATCGTGGGCACGGGCGGCGATGGCTCGCACACCTTCAACATCTCCACCTGTTCCATGTTCGTGGCTGCCGCTGCGGGTGCCAAAGTCAGTAAGCATGGCGGGCGCAGCGTGAGCAGCAAAAGCGGGAGCGCCGATGTGCTCGAAGCGCTGGGCCTCAATATCCATTTGCCCCCGGCTGCCATTGCCCAATGCATTGAGACCCACGGGGTCGGCTTTATGTTTGCGCCCAATCACCATCCGGCGATGAAAAACGTCGGCCCGGTGCGGCGCGAGCTAGGTATTCGAACTATCTTCAACATCCTGGGCCCGCTCACCAACCCGGCCTCTGCGCCTAATATTCTGATGGGCGTTTTTCACGCTGATTTGGTCGGCATTCAGGTGCGCGCCTTGGAACGACTGGGTGCCGAGCATGCCGTGGTGGTCTATGGCCGCGACGGCTTGGATGAAGTGAGCCTGGGCGCAGCCACCCTGGTCGGCGAATTGCGCGACGGGCAGATTACTGAGTACGAAATCCACCCGGAAGACTTTGGTCTGGTAATGGCCAGTAACCGTGCTTTGCGGGTGGAAACCGCCCAGGAGTCCATGGCCATGATGATGTCGGTGCTGGACAACCAGCCCGGCGCAGCACGTGATATCGTGGCCCTCAATGCCGGTGTCGCTTTGTATGCAGCGAATGTGACCAACACGATGGCCGAAGGCGTTGAGCGCGCCCGCGCCGTCATAACCTCCGGTCAGGCCAAGGCGAAAATGCAGGCCCTTGTCGCGTTTTCAAAAACCTTTTAGGTGGTCGGCGCTTAAGTCGGCGCAGTAAGGCCATGCTTGTATCTAACCCTATTGCGGCCACGGCTGCGCGAGAGTAGCAATGAGTGACATTTTGGACAAGATCGTAGCGGTCAAACGCGAAGAGATCGCCGCAGCGCAAAAACGAAAGCCACTGGAGGCGGTGCGCGCCGACGCGCACTCGCGGGTGCTTACCCGCGACTTTGAAGGCAGCCTGCGCGCCAAGATTGCTGCAGGCAAACCCGCAGTGATTGCTGAAGTGAAAAAGGCCAGCCCGTCCAAAGGTGTGTTGCGTGAGGACTTTATTCCTGCCGACATTGCCCAAAGCTATGCCGAGCACGGAGCGGCCTGCTTGTCGGTGCTCACCGATGTGCAGTTTTTTCAGGGCAGCGTGGATTACCTCAAGCAAGCCCGCGCTTCCTGCCACCTGCCGGTGCTGCGTAAAGATTTCATGGTCGATGCCTATCAAATCTACGAGTCTCGCGCCATGGGTGCCGATTGCGTACTCTTGATCGCTGCCTGCCTGAGCGATGCGCAAATGCAAGATTTCGAAGCCACCGCCCGCAGTCTAGACATGGGTGTGCTGGTGGAAGTGCATGACCAGCCGGAAATGGAGCGCGCATTGCGGCTTAAAACCCGGCTGATTGGTATAAACAACCGCAATCTCAAAACTTTTGAAGTCTCGCTGGACACCAGCTTGCAGTTGCGCGCCCTGGTGCCCGCCGACCGGCTGGTGGTGACTGAAAGTGGCATCTTGCAGCGCGACGATGTGCTTCGCATGGGCGCCGCTGGGGTGAATGCGTTTTTGGTGGGCGAAGCCTTTATGCGTGCACCCGATCCTGGCCTGGCTCTGGCCGCCTTGTTCGGCTAAGCGTGTGGAGTTATTCCCCGAGACAGCCGCCAAGGCGTATTTGCAAACATCGGACCCCGGTGACTGGCCGGTTGCGACGGACTGGCGCCCGGTGGTCGATCGCTTTTTCAAGGGCGCCCAGGGCGTAGCGCTACTTGCTTTTTTGAAGCACCGAATAGCCCAAGGCGCGGTGATATTTCCGCCTCAGCCGCTGCGGGCTTTGGAGCTGACCCCTTTGCAGGCAGTGCACATCGTCATACTGGGGCAGGATCCCTATCACGGAACAGGCCAAGCCGAGGGCTTGGCCTTTTCGGTCGCACCAGGCCACGCGCTGCCGCCTTCCCTGCGCAATATTTTCAAAGAACGCCAGCGCGACTTGGGCGAATCCTGGCCCGTCATGCCGGTGCCCGGCGGCAGCCTTGTTGCATGGGCGCAACAAGGCACTTTGCTCCTCAATACCTGCCTGACGGTGGAGGAAGGCTTGGCCAACAGCCACCAAGGAAAAGGTTGGGAAGTTCTGACGGACGCCTTGATCGCGCAGGTATCGGCCAGTTCCCGGCGCGTCGTTTTTATGCTCTGGGGTGCTGCGGCGCAAAAAAAACGCAGTCTGATCGATGAAAGCGAGCACCTGGTACTCAGCGCCAACCACCCCTCGCCTTTGTCAGCGCTGCGCAGTCCAGCGCCATTTATTGGCTGCGGCCACTTCTCTCGTGCACAAAAATGGTGCGCCGAACACCAGCAAACCTGAGGATATGCGCCAGAGGTTTGGTTTAAGGGGCTGGCTTGCTCATCGAGGCGATACCGTGGCATAATCGCGGGCTCACGTTTGGAGAGGTGGCCGAGTGGTTAATGGCAGCAGACTGTAAATCTGCCCTCTTACGAGTACGCTGGTTCGAATCCAGCCCTCTCCACCAGTGCTTGCTCTGTGCGGGGTTCGTATAG
>CAMBFN010000025.1 GCA_945865425.1 Comamonas sp. lk
GACGGCGCGGCAGATGTCCACGTCGATGCCAGACCATTTGCCATTGGAGTCGGCGGCGCTAAAGCCGGCCAGTCCGGTATGCACGCCACAAACGACTTGGCCGCGCGCCTTGATGGAATCAAGGGTTTTCCCTGCGTGGGCAGGTGCGCCAGCGAGTAAGGCTGCAACAGTAAACACAGCGCCAAGGCCGTGTAAGGGATTGAATTTCATGTTGAATGCTCCAAAAAAATGGGGTTTGCTCCAGGCTTTACTGCCTGCAAGCGCAAGGGAAGTGGAGCCGCTATTGTGCCCCACAGCGCGAATATAGCCTTACCAGCCTGGGTTTGGAATGGCAAATGAATAAACAGATCGTTGCGCCTTGCCGTCTCGCGCGTGACAACGGGCATTGCCTTGGTGGACCGCGCGCCTTATGGTTAGCCACTCTTTGCAGCTGCGCAGCGCCGGCAAAGTAGCGCAGCGATAAGTTAAACAAGAGACAAGCATGACCGATTCTGTTGATAAAGCGCATTACCGTTTTTGGCCCAAACGCCTGCCCAAAAATATTACGCCGCCGCAGACTGCTTTGTGGGACAACCTGGCCACTAGTGCGCGGCGCTATCCCGGCAAAACCGCTATCAGTTTCTTTGGCCGACAAACCAGCTACGCGCAGTTGATGGCGCAGACAGAGGCCTTTGCCGCCTATTTGCAGGGCCTGGGTGTGCAGCGCGGCGACCGTGTGGTGCTGCTGATGCAAAACTGTCCACAACTGGTCATCGCGCATTTCGGCATCTTGCGCGCCAATGCAGTGGTGGTGCCGGTCAACCCCATGAACCGGGCCGAGGAGTTGAAGCACTACATCCTGGACCCACAGGCCCGCGTGGCGGTGACCACCTCCGATCTGGCCGGCGAATTGGCTGCCGCCAGCAATGCCCTGCCAGCGGGCCAAGGGCTGGCGCATGTGGTGGTCAGCCATCTCACCGAGGCCTTTAACCCGGGAGAGGGCGACGACACGCCACCCGCCGCCTGGGCCGACTGGTTGCTGACGCGCCATGCTTTGCCTGCGCTGGAGGGTGGTGAGGTGCATGCCTGGGCGGATGCGCTAGCCTGCACCGATGCACCGCCCGCGCTGCAAGTCGGGCCGGAGGATTTGGCCGTGCTGCCCTACACCAGTGGCACCACCGGCCTACCCAAAGGTTGCATGCATACCCACGCCAGCATCATGCACAACGCCATTAGCAGCGCGATGTGGGGCAACGGCAGCATGGAAAACACCACCTTGATGGTGGTACCCATGTTCCACATCACTGGCATGGTTAGCCTGATGCATACCAATATCTATTGCGGCGCGACCATGGTGCTGATGCCACGCTGGGACCGTGAGCTGGCTGCGCGCCTGATCGCGCAATGGCGTGTGACGCACTGGACCAATATCCCCACCATGGTGATCGACCTGCTGGGCAGCCCGAATGTGGATAGTTTTGACCTCTCCAGCATGGTCTATATCGGTGGTGGTGGCGCGGCCATGCCCCAAGCCGTGGCGCAGCGCTTGCTCGAGCAATACGGGCTGCGCTATGCCGAGGGCTATGGCCTGACGGAAACCGCAGCGCCTTCGCACAGCAACCCGCCCGATGCGCCCAAGCAGCAATGCCTGGGCATTCCGTTTATCGGCGTCGATGCCCGCGTGGTGGACCCTGACACGCTGCGTGACATGCCGGTTGGCGAGCCCGGCGAAATCATCATGCGCGGCCCGCAAATATTCAAGGGCTATTGGCGCCGGCCTGAGGCCACGGCCCAGGCCTTTGTGGAGGTGGACGGGCATGTGTATTTCCGGTCGGGCGATCTGGGCCGGGTCGATGAAGACGGCTATTTTTTCATGACCGATAGGCTTAAGCGCATGATCAATGCATCGGGCTTTAAGGTTTGGCCAGCAGAAGTAGAAGCGCTGATGTTCCGCCACCCGGCCATCCAAGAGGCCTGCATCATTGCCACCCAGGATGCCTATCGCGGCGAGTCGGTTAAAGCCATGGTGGTGCTGCGCGGCACGCACAAGGGACAAGTGCGCGAGCAAGACATCATCGACTGGTGCCGCGACAATATGGCGGTCTATAAAGTGCCGCGCGCTGTCGAATTTTTAGAGGCGCTACCCAAAAGTGGCGCTGGTAAGGTGATGTGGCGCTGGTTGCAAGAGCAAGAGTTAGCCCGCAGCGCAGCGCACGAAAACCATCCTCTTTAAGGTGAAAAGAATTTTTTATGACGGCATCGCATCCACTTCCCACCGCAGCGCTCGCAACGCAGGGTTTTGACCCGGCGCGCGCCAGCCGCCTCTTGGACATTTTGCAGGCCGAAGTGGCCAAAGGTCGCTTGCCCGGCGCCGTGGCATTGATCGCCCGAAATGGCAAAGTGGTTTTGCATGAGGCCATCGGTCAGCGCGACCCGGCCAGCGGCGCGGCCATGCACAAAGACGCGATCTTTCGCATTTACTCCATGACCAAACCCTTGGTTTCTGTGGCAACTATGCAACTGGTGGAGCAAGGACGTTTGTTCCTAAGTGATCCGGTGGCGCGCTACCTGCCCGCTTTTGCCAAGGTGCAAGTGGCGCATATGGAAAACGGCCAGATGCAACTGCGCCCGCCCCGCGCGGCCATCACGGTCTATGACTTGTTGCGCCATACGGCAGGCATGACCTATGAGTTTTTGGGCCAGGCGCCGGTGCAAAAAATATATGACGAAGCAGGCCTGCGCACCACTACGCGCGGCCATAGCAATGCGCAATTTGCGGAACTTCTGGCCAGCCTGCCGCTGATGTTCGAGCCCGGCAGCCTTTGGGAATACAGCCGCTCGACCGATGTGTTGGGCGCGCTGCTTGAAGTGGTCTCGGGCCAAAGTTTGGGCCGCTTGCTGCAAGAGCAGGTGCTGGGACCGCTGGGCATGGTGGACACTGCTTTTTATGTGCCCCCCGACAAGCAGCACCGTATCGCGCAGGCCTTTGCCCACGACCCCGATGGCGGCACTCCCATGGAACTGATTGATTTGACGGAGGTGCCGAAGTTGGAGTCCGGCGGTGGCGGACTCGGCGGCACCGTAGCTGACTATGCGCGTTTTTGCCAGTGCATGCTCAATGGCGGCGAGCTGGACGGGCAGCGCTTGCTTAGCCCCCATACCGTGCGCTTCATGACGGCAGACCACCTGGGCCGCATAGGCCAGAACCGCACCGAAAACGCAGGCAATATGCTGGCGCCGGGAACGGGTTTTGGGCTGGGATTCTCTGTCCGCTTGGCCGGTGGCCTCGATACGCTTGCCGGCAGTGTGGGCCTGTACTCTTGGGGCGGCATCGCCGGCACCACGTTTTGGGTGGACCCGAAAGAAGATATGTTTGCCATCCTCATGATCCAGGCGCCCAACCAGCGCGAGTACTACCGGCCCTTGTTTCGCAACATGGTGTATGCGGCGATGATCAGCTAAGTGCAGCGACTAGGTGGCAATCCATGACTTCATGCCGCCATGGACTGCCGCGTCGCTTCGCTCCTCGCAGTGACGGAAGTGAGGTCATCGGACTATCGAAAAAAACGCCTCATTACCAGGCTGCAGGCAATTGGGCCGTCATTGCGAGGCCGCAGGCAATTGGGCCATCATTGCGAGGCCGCAGGCAATTGGGCCGTCATTGCGAGGCCGCAGGCCGTGGCAATCCACGTGCTGATGCGCTCAAAACGCTTGTGTAAAGTCTGGCTATTGGTCCGCTACTTGCAGCACCAATTTGCCAAAGTTTTCGCCATTAAATAGTTTGAGCAAAGCTTCGGGGAAGTGCTCGATGCCCTCGACCACATCCTCTTTGCTCTTCATGCGACCGTCCTTCAGGTAGCCAGCCATTTCTAACACCGCCAGGTGGTAGCGGTCGGCGTAGTCGAACACCACAATACCCTCCATGCGCGCGCGGTTGACCAGCAGGCTCAGGTAGTTTTTGGGGCCGGCAATGGCCGTAGTGGCGTTGTACTGGCTGATAGCGCCGCAAATAATGATGCGGGCTTTGCGGTTGATGCGGGCCAGCACGGTGTCCAAAATCTCGCCGCCCACGTTGTCAAAGTAAATATCCACGCCCTTAGGGCAATGCTCTTTCAGGCCTTCGCGCACCGCACCGGGGCCGGCTTTGTAGTCGATGCAGGCATCAAAGCCCAGCTCTTTCACCACCCAGTCGCACTTGGCTTTTCCGCCAGCAATGCCCACCACGCGGCAACCCTTGATTTTGGCCACCTGGCCCACGGTTTGACCCACCGCACCGGCTGCGCCGGACACCACCAAGGTCTCACCGGACTGGGGCTGGCCCACGTCCATCAGGCCAAAGTAGCCGGTCATACCGGGCATGCCCAGCACGTTCAGCCACTGCGTCAAGCTGCCCATGCGCAAATCGATTTTGACCATGCCATTGCGCTTGAACTCGTCGGCTCCCAGACGCACATACTGCTGCACGCCAAAGCCTGCGCTTACCATATCGCCCACTGCGAAATGTGCGCTCTTGGACGCAATCACCCGACCCACGCCACTGGCACGCATCACTTCGCCAATGCCCACCGGTGGGATATAACTACGCCCCTCGTTCATCCAACCGCGCATGGCCGGGTCTAGCGATAAAGCCAGCGTTTGCAGCACCACACCACCGTCCCCCGGCTCGGCCACCGCTTCGGTGCTCGCGCTCCAGTTGTCCCGCGTCGGCAGGCCTACCGGGCGCGAGGCCAGGCGGAATTGGTGGTTGGTGAGGGTGGATACAGCGGTGTCGGACATAAAGTGAGCCTTATGGGGGCGGTTGGGGAAAGAGCGGATGCTAGTGGCAGTGTGCGGCGGCGTGGGTTACCGAAGCGACAAAGCCTTGCTGGTCGCCGCGATAAAGCGGCGCCGATAATTATGCTTCCCAGTGCAGTTCGTTTGCTGCGTCCCTTTATTTGTATCCTATCGCCCATGTCCGCCTCCGCCTTCCACCCTCCCTTAACCCAACCCGCCGAACTAGACAGCAACTTGCGCACACGCGGCTACGCGGTCTTGTCGGCGACGGATGTGCGCGCGCTGGCACAGGCCGAAGGCGCCCGCTTGCAGGGTTTTGGTGCGCTGTGGGACGACTTGCCGCCCGATGGCTATTTGAAAGACGGCGGGCGCTACCGGCGCAGGAGGCATAGTTGTTTCGTTGTCGGAGCAGATGGCAACGTGCGACAGGCTGCGCATAGGCCGCATTGGCAACCTTTGCAATACAACGCGCTGCACGGCGGTATGCAGCGCCATTTCGAGCCTATGGCGCAGTCCATGGCAACGCACGCTGACTGGCTGGCCTTATTGCAATGGCTGGGCCGCGTGGCCAGCAACTTGCGCGGCGCGCAAACCTGGTATGCCGAGGCCCACCAGTTCCGCATTGACACCACCGACGGTATCGGCCGTCCCACGCCCGAAGGCGCCCATCGCGATGGCGTGGACCTGGTAGCGGTATTTTTGCTCGCCCGCCAAGGTATCAAAGGTGGCGAGACGCGGGTGTTTGAGGCTGATGGGCCTAACGGCCAGCGCTTTACATTGGACGAAGCCTGGTCGGTACTCTTGCTGGACGATGCCCGCGTGATTCACGAGTCCACGCCTATCCAACCCCTGCAAGTCGGCGGCTACCGCGACACGCTGGTGGTGACCTTGCGCGCTACAGGTTTTCAGGGCGATTGAGATGTCTGCGAGCGCTTGATTAGCGCGCTTAGCCACGGACGTCGGCGACCGGCTCGGTGCCAAAATCCGCCCGCTCCAGGTAGGCCAGGATGCGCGCCGCGGCCTGATCCGGACTGCTGAGCATGCCGCGTGCGTGCATGGCCTGAAAATTGCCGATATCGGGAAAGGCTTGTGGGTCGGCGCTGCGCAATTGCACCTGCATATCGGTGGCGATGACCCCCGGCGCCAGCGAGCACACCTTGGCGCCGTGGGCTTGCAGCGCCTCTTCCATGGCCAGGCTGCGGCTGAAATGGTCTAGGCCCGCTTTGGCGGCGCAGTAGCTGGCCGAAGACGCCATGGCGCGCCGACCCAGACCCGAAGAAATATTGAGCACCTTGCGCGGCACTGCCCAGTGGCGCGTCGCGCCCAAAAACGCGGCGCATAAAAGAAGGGGCGCTTCCAGGCCGACGCGCAAGGCATTGGCAAGGTCAGCCGCTTGCCCGTCGCGCACCGGGGCCAGGGCTGAGATCACGCCCGCGTTATTGATCAGCGTGGCCGATTGCAAGGCCGCAGGGTCTTGCGCTTGCAGCCAAGCACTTAAGCGCGCTGCAACCGGCGCCGCATCGGCCAGGTCTGCTTGCCATTGCTCCAGCGTTGTGCCACGCTGGGCGGCCAAGGCATCGAGCGATGCATTGGATTGGCGGGAGATACACAGCAGCAGCGCTCCGGGTTGCAGCAGTTGTTGGGCCATGGCCAGGCCCATGCCACGCGAGGCGCCGGTCAAGATGGTGAGTGTGTGTTGCATAGATTCAATCGCCAAGGGTAAGAGCTAGGCTGATTTTGGCAGGGTGGGGCGCAGTGCAGCGCTCGGTCACAATCGGCGCATGGCTCTCAAATCAACGATTTTCAAAGCAAACCTGCAAATTGCAGACATCGACAACAGCTATTACGCCGATCACACGCTCACGCTGGCCCGCCATCCCAGCGAAACCGACGAGCGCATGATGGTGCGCCTGTGCGCGCTGGCCTTGCAGGCGCATACCCTGAACAGCGTATGCAATGGCGACGGCACCTTGGCCTTTGGCGCCGGCCTGTCCGACCCGGACGAGCCCGATGTCTGGCTGCGCGATTTCACCGGCCGCACCCGCGTCTGGATTGAAGTGGGTCAGCCCGAAGACAAGCCGCTTATCAAAGCCTGCGGCAAATCAGACCAAGTGTTGTTGTACTGCTTTAACCACGCTGCCGAAGTGTGGTGGCGCGGCATGGAAAGCAAACTCAGTCGCCCGCAAAACCTGCGCGTGTACCGTGTACCTACCTTGGCTTCACAAGCGCTGATTCCCCTGGCCCAGCGCAGCATGCAATTGCAGGCCACTGTGCAAGAAGGTGTGCTTACCTTGGGCGATGCCAGCACTACGGTCGATATCGAGCCGCTAAGGTGGAAGTAGGGTGAGCGCAAGGCGCGCGCTAGCCTAGCCCGGTCGGCGTTGGTAGGCCGGCAAGTCGTCGGGGATGTGGTGAAACGGCTGTTTGTCGATGGTGAAAATAGCTACGGTCGGCTTGAATATGGAAGGGTCGTCCAGCGTACCCACTTTGACAATCATGGCGCCGGGCCGCTTCGGGCTTTGGGTGCCTAGCGAGGTACCGCAGTGGCTACAAAAAAAGCGCGTAACCGGGCTTTCCAAATCGCTGCGTTGGTAGGTGCTGGGTTCGCCACGCGTAAAGCGAAAGCCCTCTAAAGGCAGCACCATCGCCACATTGGGGTTGCCCCCGGAAATGTATTGGCATTCGCGGCAATGGCATTGCAGCGACAACTGCGGCGCGCCCGTTGCCTCATAGGCAATCGCCCCGCAATAACAACGACCGGTAATCGACATGGTGAATTCCTTTGTTTGCGATGCACCGCAGCTAAGGAACAGGGCGCTGCGGACTACTGTAGCGCAATGTGGTGCATTCCTGGCGGGTTGCGCACGCCAGCCTTCCTATTGGAGCAATCCTGATGCGGGTGGTGGCAAGCCTACTGCCTGTACTGCCCGACATTGCGTCCGTACAGTGGACCATCGCGCTGGCCTTGATAGTTTCGTCTTATGCTTTTGTCGTGGCGCTGACGCTGGCGCCCGTCCTAGGACACCGGGGCTTGTCTTCCCAAGGGCCTGTGACTGCTAAGCTGGTGTTTGCGGGTAACTTCATCGGCGCTTTGACCTCGATAGTGGCTGCGATGGCCTTGGTATGGGCCAGCTATTTGGCCTTGTAAGCCTGGCCCCTCTCCCCAAAAGCGACAGCCACGCGCTGCGTCTTGGCGCATGTCGCCCTCTCGCCGTAACTATTTATCATGGTGCTATGAACTCTGCCATATCCGCCCTGATCGACCTGCAAACCTACCCGCTGGCCCAGCCCGATTCACCTACGTGGCTGGCCTTGGTGCAACGCTGCCGGGCTGACTTGGAAGCGGCGGGGATGTTTGAATTGCCCGGTTTTCTCAAGCCCCAAGCGCTGGCCGATTGCGTAGCGACGATTACGCCGCGCATGGCGAGCGCGTCGGCAGAGATTCGGCGCGAGCACAATATTTATTTTCTGGACCGGGTGGAGGGCTTGCCCGAGGACCACCCGGCACTGCAAAAAATCACGACCATCAACCACACCTTGTGCGCCGATCAACTGCGCGATACCCCATTGACCCAGGTGTATGAGTGGCCGCAGTTCCGGCAATTTATCGCAGCCACCATGCAATTACCCGTGTTGCATGTAATGGACGACGAGTTGGCCCGCGTGAACGTCTTGAGCTACCGGCCTGGCGAAGCGCTGAACTGGCATTTCGACAGGTCCGAGTTCACCACCACCTTGCTCTTGCAGCGGGCTGGCAAGGACGGTATGTTCCAGTACCGGCGCGGTTTGCGTACCGACAGCGACCCCAACTACGAGGGCGTGGCCCGCATGCTCACCGGCCAGGACCCCGAAGTGATAAGCGCAGACCTGGAGCCCGGCGCCCTGAATGTTTTTCGTGGCCGCAACACGGCACATCGCGTGACCACCGTTGGCGGCGACCAGGAACGCCTGGTGGCGGTGTTTTCTTTGTACGAAAAACCGGGCGTGCGCTTTACTGAAGCGGAAAACTTGGGTTTTTACAAGCGGGCGCGGGCTTTTCCGGCATGAGCCGGGAATTCAATCCTGTACCGCCTCCACAAAAAACTTCACCCGCCGCACGCCGTTCCATTCATCGGCGTCTAGGCGAAAGGCCATAGTGACTTTGGCGGGCAGGGGGTCGGTGTGGCCGAACCAAATGCCGTCCACCGGTTCGCCCTGATGTTTGAGTTTCAGCGCCAAATGTTTTTCACCGACGATGCGCTGCGACAGCACTTCTACCTCTTCGCTAAAGGTGGGTGTGGCAAAGCCCTGACCCCAGACTTCTTTGTGCAGCGTGTCCACCAAGTCCACGCGGCGGTACTCGGGGGCGAGTGGGCCGTCGGTGGCCAGACGGCGTTGCAAGGTCGCCTTGTCCAGCCATTCGAGTGCCACTTCGCTCAAGGCTTGCTCAAAAGTGTCCAGGTGTTCTTCGTTGATGGTGCAGCCCGCCGCCATGGCGTGGCCGCCAAAGCGCAGCAGCACGCCGGGAAAGCGCTTGGCCACCAGGTCTAGCGCATCGCGCAAATGAAAGCCCGCTATCGAGCGGCCCGAGCCCTTGAGTTCATGCTCCTTGCCCGGCGCCTGGCTGGCGGCAAAGACAAAGCTGGGCCGGTGAAACTTGTCTTTGATGCGTGCCGCGACGATGCCGACCACGCCTTCATTAAATTCGGGGTCGAACACACAAATGGCAGGTGGCGCTTCGTCGTCGGCGTCGAACAAGGACTCGGCTACTTGCATGGCCACGTCGCGCATATCGCCTTCTATGACGCGGCGATCGCGGTTGATGCCGTCCAGCGCACGCGCCAGTTCGTCGGCACGCGCCGGGTCGTCGGTGAGCAAGCATTCAATGCCCAGCGTCATATCCGATAAGCGCCCCGCCGCATTGATGCGCGGCCCCAGCGCAAAGCCAAAGTCTTGGCTGGTGGCAATGGCCGGTTTGCGTCCTGCTGCGCGAAACAAAGCCTCCATGCCCGCAGGCATAGCCCCGGCACGCACGCGTTTCAAGCCCTGGGCCACCAGGCGGCGGTTGTTGGCGTCTAGGCGCACTACATCGGCCACCGTGCCCAGCGCTACCAGCGGCAGCAGCGTGTCCAGCTTGGGCTGGGTGGCAGCATCAAACACACCGCGCGAACGCATTTCCGAGCGCAGCGCCAGCAGCACATAAAACATCACGCCCACACCGGCCAGCGCTTTGCTGGCAAAACTGCAGCCGTGCTGGTTGGGGTTGACGATGACGTCGGCGTCGGGCCGCTCGGTGGAAGGCAGATGGTGGTCGGTCACCAGCACTTGCAGACCCAGCGCTTTGGCATGCGCCACGCCTTCGACGCTGGCGATACCGTTGTCCACGGTAATGAGCACATCAGCGCCTTGGGCTTTCACGCGATCGGCAATCGGCGCTGTCAGGCCGTAGCCATCGACCACGCGGTCCGGCACCAGATAACCCAGGTGCGCTGCGCCGAGCAACTTCAAGCCGCGCATCGCCAGTGCACAGGCGGTGGCACCATCGCAGTCGTAATCGGCTACCACGCACAAGCGCTTGCCCTGGCCTATGGCATCGGCCAATAAAGTCGCGGCAGCGTCTATGCCTAAGAGGCCCACAGGTGGCAATAGCTTGGCCAGGCTGTCGTCAATTTCGTCGGTGCCGGTGACGCCGCGCGCCGCATACAAGCGCGCCAGCAAGGGGTGAACGCCGGCCTGTTCCAGCACATACACGCTGCGCGGCGGGATATCGCGAGGGATGATTTTCATAAGTCGTGTACGAAGTGGTTAAGCGCAGGTGCGCTCCATAGTTGCTTGATTCGCTGCCAGAGCGAGGCGCGGCCCAAGACACAAGTGCGTGCCCCTTGTTCGCTGCAAAAGGTGATGCGCAGGCCGTGGCTGGGATCGCTTGGATGCTGTGCGGCCAGGGCGGCAAAAACTTCGGTGTCCAGGTCTTGCCAGGCTTGCGTCCAGGCTCGCGCATCATCGCGCAGCGCGCTTTCGCTCAGTTTTTCGATGTATATCGCATGCGGGCTGATCAAACCGAAGGAGCCGCTTGTGGGGGGAAACAGCGCAAGAGAGGGACTTGCTGTCAAATGAGGCGCCGCGCTGGTGGCCAAAGGCGTGCCGGTGCCGCTGATCCAAAAACCATTGACCGGCGCTTGGCCGCGTGCGCTACGCGCGTCGTTGAGCGCATGGGTATAGAGCAGCATTTGCATTTCGTTTTGCAAGCGCCGCAGGCCTTGCGCTGCGCTCTGGCGGGGTATCCAGGAATCTACGGGCTGACCGCGCACCCGCGCGAGCGAGGCGCTGGCCAGATCCTGGAATACCGGACCTTGTGCCAACCAGGTCGAGGCGCTGTGCCAACGCAGGGCGATGCCGTCTTGTTCAAAGTAAGGCTGCATCGCCGCCAGCAAGATGCGTGATTCTTCTTCTTTCAATTGCAAAAGGTCAGGGTCTTGCATGGCCACATGGTCGCTGTGAATTTGCAAATGGCAGGGGCTGATCAGCGCCCAGTGCTGACCGCCCTCGTACAAAGCGCTAGCTTGCGCCAGCCACGCGGCCCAGGGCACCAGGCCGTCGCCATAGGCTTGGCCGCTAGCCATATGTTCAGCCAGCGGCGTCAGACTCTCTGGCCTGCCGGCGTGAAGCGTCTGCGCCGCAATCCGCTGCAGCAGTGTTTGCAAATGGGGCAGGTTCAAGGCGGCGTTGGCGGCGCGGCAGCGCGGACCGGGGGCTGCGGCGTGGGAAATCACAATGTGCATGTCCCGATTGTCCTGCACGACTTGGTTCGCTTGCCGGAGCGCCGCCTTGGGAAACTGCCACAATCCGCCCGTCATGAACCTTCCCTTTGAATTGCGCATCGGTTGGCGCTATACCCGTGCGGGCCGCAGCACCCGGCGCAACGGCTTTATCTCATTTATTTCCGGCGTTTCCATGCTGGGCATTGCGCTGGGGGTGGCGGCGCTGATTATTGTGCTCAGTGTCATGAATGGTTTTCAGCGCGAAGTACGTGACCGCATGCTCAGCGTGGTGTCGCACATCGAGATTTATGCCCAGGACGGCGCGGCTTTGCCCGATGCGGCGCAGACGCTTTTGCAAGCGCGTAAAAGCCCGCAGGTGGTGGGCGCGGCGCCTTTTATTGCTGCGCAGGCATTGCTGGCGCGTGGCGAAGACATGCGCGGCGTGCTGGTGCGCGGCATTGACCCGGTATTTGAGCCCGAGGTCACCGAACTGGGTAAGCCCGAGCAGCGCGCTGCACTGCAGCGCCTACAAGCGGGAAAGTTTGGCGTAGTGCTGGGTAGTGAACTGGCGCGGGCTTTGGGCGTGCGCGTGGGCGACCCGGTGACTTTGATAGCGCCTAGCGGCCAGCTCACGCCCGCCGGAGTCGTGCCGCGCCTCAAACAAATGGAATTGCTTGGCACCTTTGATTCCGGGCATTTTGAATACGACTCCACACTGGCGCTGGTGCATTGGGAAGACGCAGCTCGCATCTTCCGACTGGAAGGACCCAGCGGTGTGCGCTTGAAGCTGGACGATTTGCACCAGGCCCGCGCAGTGGCGGCAGAACTGCAAGCGACCATGGGACTCGGGGTTTATGTGCGCGACTGGTCGCAACAAAACCGCACTTGGTTTGCCGCGGTACAGGTGGAAAAACGCATGATGTTCATCATCCTTACGCTCATCGTGGCGGTGGCGGCGTTTAACCTGGTCAGCATGCTGGTGATGACGGTGACCGACAAGCGCGCCGACATTGCCATCTTGCGTACCCTGGGCGCCAGCCCGGCCAGCATCATGGGCATATTTGTGGTGCAAGGGGCAATGGTGGGTGTCATCGGCACCTTGAGCGGATTACTGCTCGGTTTGGGTGTCGCCCTGCATATCGACGTGATCGTCCCGGCTATCGAACAAGCGCTGGGCGCCAGCTTTTTGCCCAAAGATATTTATCTCATCAGCCGTATGCCTAGCGATCCTCAGGCCGGCGACATCGTGCCCGTTGCCATCATCAGCTTGCTTTTGTCTTTTGTTGCCACTATTTACCCTAGCTGGCGCGCGTCGCAAGTGAACCCCGCGGAGGCGCTGCGTTATGAGTGAGGCTGTGCAATTGTCCGGCGATGTGCTGCTCAGTTGCAGCGGCTTGGGTAAGCGTTTCCACGAAGGGCGCTTGGACGTGACGGTGCTGCGCGGCGTAGATTTGCAAGTGCGCCGGGGTGAAACGGTGGCCATTGTGGGCGCCTCGGGTTCGGGCAAGAGCACGCTGTTGCATTTACTCGGTGGGCTCGATGCTCCCAGCAGTGGCAGCGTTAGCTTATGCGGCCAGGCTTTGGCTTCGCTGAACGCAGCGGCCCAAGGGCGCTTGCGTAATCGGCATTTGGGCTTTGTCTATCAGTTTCACCATTTGCTGCCTGAGTTCAGCGCCTTGGACAACGTGGCCATGCCATTGACCTTGCGCCGCAGCAAGGCGGCCGATGCACACACAGCCGCTTTGGCGATGCTCGATAAAGTGGGCCTGGCGCATCGTGCGGCACATCGTCCGGCCGAATTGTCCGGGGGCGAGCGCCAGCGGGTGGCCATCGCCCGCGCTTTGGTCACGCAGCCCGACTGCGTGCTGGCCGATGAGCCGACAGGCAACCTGGACCGCAGCACCGCCGACGGCGTGTTTGACCTGATGCTGCAACTGGCGCGCGAGCAGGGCACCGCATTTGTGCTGGTCAGCCATGACCACACGCTGGCCGCTAAATGCAGTCGGCGTTTGTGTTTGGAAGGCGGCGTGCTGCTTGAGCAATCTCAGCCCTAGCGCAGGTAATTTGGGCATGTGGATCGACAGCCACGCCCATCTGGATGCATCTGAGTTTGCTGCAGACCGTGCGCAAGTGCGGGTCCAAACGCGCGCAGCGGGTGTGGCACATTGTTTTATTCCAGCGGTTGAACGCGCCAATTGGCACACGGTGCGTTCCCTGGCCCATGCCCAGGGCGATAGCTATGGTCTGGGCATCCATCCGCTGTATGTCCTACAGGCTGATGTGGCGGATTTGCAGGCGCTTGATGATGCGCTGGACGCGCAGCGCGCAGACCCGCGATTGGTGGCGGTCGGCGAAATTGGTTTAGATTTTTTTGTGCCCACTCTGTGCAGCCCCGCCTTGCGCGAGAAACAAGAGTTTTTTTACCGTGCACAACTGGCATTGGCTCGCAAGCATGATTTACCCGTGGTGCTGCATGTGCGCCGCAGCGCGGATCGGCTGCTGAAATATTTGCGTGCAGTGGGCCAAGGCGGCTACCGATGGCGCGGCATTGCCCATGCCTTTAATGGCAGCGGCGCGCAGGCGCAGCATTTTGTGGAGTTGGGTTTCAAACTCGGCTTTGGCGGCGCGATCACGTTTGAGCGCGCCTTGCAATTGCGCAGGCTGGCGCTAAGCCTGCCGCTGGATGCGCTAGTGCTGGAAACGGATGCGCCCGACATACCGCCGCACTGGCTGTACCGCACAGCCGCAGAGCGCGCTAAAGGCTTAGCCCAGGGCCGCAATGCGCCCGAACAGGTACCGCGCATTGCGCAAGTCTTGGCCGGTTTGCGCGGCCTCGACCTGGAGGATTTGCGCGGTGCTGTGTGGCGCAACACGCTGGACGCGCTGCCCAAAATCGCCGCACTGGTATAACCAGCGCTTCTCTGCCCTCTTGGTGTCCGCTTGAAACCTTCTGCATACGACGAACTGCCCGAAGTGAATTTTTCGGAAGAAGGGGCTATCCGTCACCTGCATCTGGGCAGCATTTGGATTCAGGGCTCCATGCTGATGGACGAGCCTACAGCGCTCGTACATGAATACATCCAGCGCATGATGGCCTGGTTGATGCTCATCGACCCGTCTACCGCCGCAAAGCGCCAGGCTTTGCAATTGGGCTTGGGCGCCGGCTCGCTGACCAAGTTTTGCGCGCTGGAAATGGGCATGCGCAGCACCGCCATCGAACTCAACCCGCAGGTGCTGCACGCCTGCCGGGGCTGGTTTCATTTACCTATGGATAACCCGCGTATGAAAGTCGTTCTGGCCGATGCAGCCCAAGAAATACGGCAAAAACGCTGGCAGGGCGTGGTCGATGCCTTGCACGTCGACTTGTACGACCATGAGGCGGCAGCACCGGTGCTCGATAGCCCGGATTTTTACGCCGACTGCCGCCGCACCCTCACGCAGGACGGTTGCATGACGGTGAATTTGTTTGGCCGCAGCTCTAGTTTTGAGCGCAGCGTAGAGCGCATTGCCAGCGCCTTCGGACGCGATGCGATTTGGGCCTTTAAGGCCACGCGCCAGGGCAATACCGTGGTGCTGGCGCAGCGCACTGCCTCGCGCCCAGCGCGCGCTATCTGGGCTGCGCGCGGCGATTACATTCAAGAGCAATGGGGCTTGCCGGCGCGGCAATGGGTGCGGGTATTTAAACCAGTCGTTTAAATTTTTTAACAGGAGGAAGTATGAAACTAGTACGCTACGGCGCAGACGGTCGTGAGAAACCGGGCCTTATCGATGTCGAGGGCAAATTACGGGATTTGTCCGGACATATCCAAGACCTCACGCCCGATCATTTAAATGATAGAGCGCTGGCCAAACTGGCCCGCATCAAGACCGGCAACTTGCCTTTGGTGCGCGGCAAGCCTCGCATGGGCTGCCCCATCAGCCAGGTGGGTAAATTCATCGCCATCGGTCTGAACTATGCCGACCACGCCGCCGAGTCCAACATGCCGATCCCTCAAGAGCCGGTGGTGTTTATGAAGGCCAATAGCTGCGTACAAGGCCCTAACGACGATGTGATGCTGCCAAAAAATTCGGTCAAGACCGATTGGGAAGTGGAGTTGGGTGTGGTCATCGGTACCCGCGCCAGCCATGTGTCCCAGGCGCGTGCGCTGGACTATGTGGCGGGCTATTGCACCATCAATGACGTGTCGGAGCGCGAATTCCAAATCGAGCGCGGCGGCACCTGGGACAAGGGTAAGGGTTGCGACACCTTCGGCCCCATCGGCCCCTGGCTGGTCACCCGTGACGAAGTGCCCAAGCCCCAGCGCCTGGGCATGTGGCTCGATGTCAACGGGGTGCGCATGCAAACCGGCAGCACCAAAACCATGATATTTACCGTGGCCAAGCTGGTGAGCTACGTGAGTCAGTTTATGACCCTGATGCCCGGCGACGTCATCACCACCGGCACGCCGCCCGGCGTGGGCATGGGCATGAAGAAAAATGGCAAATTCGCGCCTTCTTACCTGAAGGCTGGCGACACCATCGCCTTGGGTATCGACGGTCTGGGTGAGCAGCACCAGAAGGTGGTGGCCTTTAAAAAGCGCTGATAAGCGTCTTGGTACGCCGGGTGGCGAGGCTGCTGTCCGGCGCAACGCGCCTTGGCGGCTTGTTGTAAAGCTGGATACCCTAGCTTAATTGCCGCTTTTTTAAGCATTTACGTATTAGTGCAGAATCGCGCCACTCAAATTGACGTTCAGGAGACAATGAATGCGTATCAAAAGTCAAAAGGACTTCTTTGCGGGGCTCATGTTTTTGCTGGTAGGACTGGCATTTGCGTGGGGTGCAGGAAGTTATTCCATCGGTACGGGCGCGCGCATGGGGCCGGGTTATTTCCCTATGGTGCTGGGCGTGCTCTTAGCGGTTTTGGGCTTGATTGTCACCATCACCGCCCTGGTCGTGGAGACGCCCGGCGGTGACCCAGTGGGCAATATTGCCTGGAAGCCCCTGGTCTTCATCATTGCGGGCAACCTGGTGTTTGGCGCCTCGATTGGCGGTCTGCCTAGCATCGGCCTTCCTCCCATGGGTTTGATTTTTGGGATTTTTGCCCTGACTTTTGTGGCCAGTAATGCAGGCGATGAATTTAAACTCAAAGAAGTTTTGATTCTTGCGATCATTCTTTCCGTGTTTAGTTATGGCGCATTCATCATGCTGCTGAAGTTGCAGTTCCCGGTCTGGCCTACCTTTTTGACCCGTTAAGGAACTGCCATGGATTTATACAATAACCTAGCTCTGGGTTTCGGGGTCGCCTTCACGCTGCAAAACCTGGCGTATGCCTTTACCGGCTGCCTCTTGGGCACCCTGATCGGCGTCTTGCCGGGCATCGGGCCGCTGGCCACAATTGCCATGTTGTTGCCTGCCACTTATGCGCTGCCCCCGGTGGCGGCGCTGATCATGCTGGCCGGTATTTATTACGGCGCCCAATACGGCGGCTCCACCACCGCGATTTTGGTCAACCTGCCGGGCGAGTCTTCGTCGGTGGTAACCGTGATCGACGGTTACCAGATGGCGCGCAACGGCCGTGCAGGCCCCGCGCTCGCCGCAGCGGGCTTGGGCTCGTTTTTCGCCGGTTGCGTAGGCACTTTGATCCTGGCAGCCTTTGCGGCACCGCTGACCGAGTTGGCCTTCAAATTCGGCCCTGCAGAGTATTTCTCACTCATGATTTTGGGTCTGATTGGTGCGGTGGTGCTCGCCTCGGGTTCGCTCATTAAAGCGGTGGCCATGATTGTGCTGGGCCTGCTGTTGGGCATGGTCGGCACCGACGTGAACTCGGGCGTGGCGCGCTTTAGTCTGGATGTGGCCGAACTGACCGATGGCATCGGTTTTATTGTGATTGCCATGGGGGTTTTTGGTTACGGCGAGATCATCAGCAACTTGTCCAAAAACGAAAACGAGCGCGAGGTTTTCACTGCCTCGGTGTCCGGCCTATTGCCAACGAAAGAAGATTTTCGCAATATGATCCCGGCGGTTTTGCGTGGCACTGCCCTGGGGTCGTTGCTGGGTATTTTGCCCGGCGGTGGCGCGGTGATGGCGGCGTTTGCGGCCTACACCCTGGAAAAGAAAACCGCCTTGCGCCCCGGCGAAGTGCCTTTTGGCAAAGGCAATATCCGTGGCGTGGCCGCCCCAGAGGCGGCCAATAACGCGGGCGCGCAAACCTCGTTTATTCCACTGCTGACCCTGGGCATCCCGCCAAACGCGGTGATGGCCTTGATGGTGGGCGCTATGACCATCCACAACATCCAGCCCGGCCCGCAGGTGATGACCAGCAACCCCGAGTTGTTTTGGGGCTTGATTGCCTCGATGTGGATCGGCAACTTGATGCTGGTGATTTTGAATCTGCCGTTGATCGGCATCTGGATCAAATTGCTCACCGTGCCTTACCGCTGGTTGTTTCCTTCGATCGTCTTGTTTTGCGCCATAGGTGTGTATTCCACCAACAACACTACTTTCGATATTTGGATGGTGGCTATCTTCGGCTGCATCGGCTACATCTTTATCAAATTGGGCACCGAGCCTGCACCTTTGCTACTGGGCTTTATTTTGGGCCCGATGATGGAAGAGTATTTGCGCCGGGCGCTGCTGCTCTCGCGTGGCGACTGGTCGGTGTTTATTACCCGCCCGCTGTCGGCGAGCCTCTTGCTTGGAGCGGTCATCCTCCTGAGCATTGTGTTCCTGCCGTCGATCAAGGCCAAGCGCGAAGAGGCCTTTGTCGAAGATTGAATTTGCGGGCATTACCCGACCCGGTCTGCAAAAAGCCCCGCAGAACCAGTGTTTGTGGGGCTTTTTTTGGCTGCCACACCAGACCTACAGTCCACCCGGCAGACTGGTGGCGGTGTGAAAAGCAAGTGTCATGTTCCCCGGGTAATCTTGTCCACGCCTGCCCAATTGGGCTTTTCCAAGACATGCATCACGGGGCGCAGGTAAGATGGCAGAGCGGAATTAAACTTGGCTATTTGATAGATTAAGACAATCAATTAGTAAAGTTGATAGCTGGGCACAGAATGGGCGAGTCGCAAGTCCTGAAGGGTTCGGGCACTGGGTTCAGTGTGTGTATTTTTCCATCCTCAATTTTTAAGGCCGCGTCTAGCTAAGGTGCTTGCACCCGAATAATTTTTTTAGTTGTTTTCAGTAACCGATCAAGGAGATCATCCATGAGTCAAATCGCAGAAGCGGGCACATGCCCATTCCACAGTGCCGGCGGCGCCCG
>CAMBFN010000026.1 GCA_945865425.1 Comamonas sp. lk
TCCACAAGCGGTTGAGCGCCAGCAGGGTTGAAGCTGCGTCCGACGAGCCGCCACCCATGCCGGCCTGGGCAGGCACGGATTTGGCAATGCCAATGTGCGCGCCCAAAGGACAGCCGCTGGCGCTTTGCAGCGCTTTGGCCGCGCGCAGGCATAAATCATCTTCGGGCAGGGCCCAGGTCAGGTCTTCGCGGCTGATGTCCCCGTCCTTGCGCAACTCAAAATTCAGTTGGTCGCACCAGTCGATCAACATAAATGCCGATTGCAGCAGGTGATAGCCGTCAGCACGCCGCCCCGTAATGTGCAAAAACAAATTGAGCTTGGCCGGGGCGGGAATGTCGTAGAGCGACTGCATGACCGGATTATCTGGGCTCGAGCACCAGGTCAATTTGCACTGCGGGCGTTTGGTCCACACTGCGCGCGCGGATGCGGCCTTGAAGCATGTCCAGGGTTTGAATCTCCCAGCCCGGCGCGGTTTCGGGCCGCCCCTGCAGCCAGGCAAACAAGGCCTGCATGGGCAGGGCGCTGCCCAGACTGTAGGTGCTCATGGCATCGATCGATTCAAAGCTACGCTTTTGATCGCCTACCTCAAGCGTGGCCGAAGTGGCGTCCCACTGCATGTGGGCCAGGCGGGTGCCCAATGGCGAATTGAGCGTCAAGCTGGCGCGGCGGGCCGTGCCCTCCAGAAAAAAATCCGCGCTAATGCGTTGCGGCGGTTCACCTGCGACCTGAACCGACAAACGGCCCTCCCAGACATCGTTGGGGGTGACGTACTCCTGCCGTTTCGCTGGCGTGCTGCAAGACACTAGCAGCGCACATAGGAGCACCAGACAGGCTGCAAACAGGCGCCCGGCCATGGCCCGCCTGTGACTCATAAGCTGCCGCGTAGGCGCACGATGGTGGACTTGAGCGTGTCGTTATCGCGGTTGAGCTCCAGCCCTTTGGCCCAGGCGGCATTAGCCTCCTCGCGCAAATTCATAGCCCACAAAACCTCGCCCAGATGGGCTGCAATTTCGGCGTCGGGGCGGGCGCTAAAAGCGGCGCGTAGGATGCTCACCGCTTGCGCGCTGTTGCCGCTGCGAAACTCCACCCAGGCCAGGCTGTCCAAAATAAAAGGGTCGTTGGGGGCTAAGCTGAGCGCTTTTTCAATCAGCGCGCGGGCCTCGGGTAAACGCTGGTTGCGGTCGGCCAGTGAATAGCCCAGGGCGTTGTAAGCCGCGTGGTAATCGGCTTGCAGCGTGATCACGCGCCGCAGGGTTTTTTCCATCTCATCAACCCGCCCAAGTTTTTCAGCGGACAAGGCCAGTTCGTACAACAAGTCCACATCGTCTGGCGCTTTTTGGGTCGCTTGGGTTAGCAAGGCATAGGCCTCTTCTTCGCGCCGACCTTCGCGCAGCAATTGCAATTGCGCCTGCAATTTGGTCCGCGCTTCGTCGGCATCGTCCTCGGGCAGGTTGCGCACCAAGGCCAGGGCTTCTTCCAAGCGTCCTTGCTTGGCAAACATGATCGCGCGGCGGATTTGCACTCTGGCGATATCTTGCGGGCTGTTGATACGTGCGAGAAAGCTTTGCGCTTTCGCAAAATCGCCCTGCTTTTCTGCAATTTGCGATAGGACCAAGTAGGCTTGCACGATGCCGCGCGGCGTAAGGCCGTCCTCATCCGGGTCCTCTTGCGTGCGGTTTGGCGGCAAAGCACCTAAGTAGCGATTCAAAGACTGCTCGGCTTGTTGCAGGTCTTGGTTTTGAAACTCAATTGAGCCGCGCAACAGCCAGGCATCGGCAAAGTCCGGTTGCGCCTGCGTTAGCTGCGTCGCCTGCGCCAGGGCTTGGGGATAACGCTGCAAGTCGATCAATTTGCGCACATAGCCCATACGCACTTTGCCTGCTGGGCTGGCGGCAAAGTACGCGCCCAGCAATGCATCCATATCTTGCGAGCTGCCGTCAAGCAGGTTGATGGCCAGGGATGCAATATCGTCCGACAAAGAGTCCAATGCAGCGCCCTTACGCACCGCTAGCAGTGCCGCAGCGCGATTGCCAGCTACCAGGTGTAAATTGCCAATAGCGGCCCAGACGGCCGGCCCGCTGCTGCGATTACCCAGCTCTGCGGCCAAGGCTTTTTCGATGAGGTCGGCGGCAGCGGCTTTGTCGCTAGCGCGCGCATACAAGCGCGTCAGCGCGCTAATCAGGGCGGCACGCTCGGCTTGCGGGGCGAGGGCCACGCTGCGCTGCAAAGGCGCCAGGGTTTCGGGCAGGCGGTTAAGCCCAATTAGCAATTGCAAAAGGTAGCGGTCCGCGTCTGGTGACTGCGGCAGTGCCTGTTGCCAGGCCTTGGCCGCGCCTACTGCGGCATTGGCATCGCGCCCGGACAAGCCTATGTCCACCGCGCGCTGAAACAGTTGTCCCTCTTTGGACTCGCGCGCGGCGTGCAACATCAGGCTGTAGGCCGCGCCGATATCACCATTGTTAAAGCTCAGCTCGGCCAGCACCACCTGGTAAAAAATAGAGGCATTCAGTGCCGAGCGCTCGGGCGCTTTCTCTGCGGCAATGGCTTGGGGCACCGGTGCTTTGACCGATTGCGCGCGCGAACCAGGAACAAAACCGAGCAGCGCGAGGGCCAACAAAAAAGGGGTGCGTGACATGAGGCCATAATAATCCAAGCCCCGTGCAATCGACCCCCGGTCCAGGCCCATGCCCCTGCACTGGCTTTGCTTAACCTACCCCACCCATGCCCGAATTACCCGAAGTTGAAGTAACGCGCCAAAGCTTTGCCGATCGAATTGCCGGCTCGCGCATCCTGGCCCTGCGCATGGGTAAAGCCTTGCGCTGGCCCTTGGGCTGTGAACCGCAGACGCTGACGGGCCGCCAGGTGCTTGGCGTGCGCCGCCGGGGCAAATACCTGTTACTGGATTTAGACCAAGGCCTGCTGCTGCTGCACCTGGGCATGTCAGGTAGCCTGCGCTTTGAACGCGTGCCGGGCGAAGCCGGCAAACACGACCATATGGACTTGCAAACCACCCATGGCACGCTGCGCTTGCACGATCCGCGCCGCTTTGGCGCCGTAGTGTTTTCGCCTTCAGAGGCCAGCCCCGAGGCCCGCAAATTACTAGGCAAATTAGGGGTAGAACCCTTGGGCGACGATTTCCAAGCGCTGGAATTTTGGAAAGCCCTAAAAAAGCGCAAAACCGTGGTCAAGCAAGTGCTGTTGGGTGGCGAGCTGGTAGTAGGCGTCGGCAATATTTACGCGAGCGAAGCCTTGTTCATGGCCGGCATCCGCCCGAGCACCCGGGCCGAACGCATCAGCCTGGCGCGCGCCAGCCGATTGCACGCAGCCATACGCACCGTGCTGGCGCGGGCGGTGCAAATCGGCGGCAGCACGCTCAAAGACTTCTCCAATGCAAAAGGCGAATCGGGTTATTTCCAACTCGAGGCAGCGGTATACGGGCGCCAAGGCCTGCCCTGCCGTGCCTGCGGCACCTCCATCAAAGCGATACGCCAAGGTCAAAGGTCCACATTTTTTTGCCCGGTATGCCAAAAGCCCTAAGTGCCAAGGCTGTCCCTGGCGTGGCGGAGCAAGTGGTGCGCTGGCAAATAAGCCATGGGCGCAACAGCCTGCCCTGGCAAAACACCCAAGACCCTTACCGCGTCTGGCTGTCTGAAATCATGTTGCAGCAAACCCAGGTCGCCACGGTGCGCGGCTACTTCGAACGCTTTACCCGCAGACTGCCCACCGTGGCCGATTTGGCCCGGGCTAGCGCTGATGAAGTGATGGGCTTGTGGAGTGGGCTGGGCTATTACAGCCGGGCGCGCAATCTGCACCGCTGCGCGCAAATCGTGGTGAAGCAACACGGTGGGCAATTCCCACAACAGGCCGCGCTGCTGCAAACCCTGCCCGGTATTGGGCGCTCTACTGCGGCGGCGATCGCGTCCCTGTGTTTTGGCGAACGCGTGGCGATTTTGGATGCGAACGTCAAACGCGTGCTGACGCGCTGGCTGGCCTTTGAGGGCGATCTGGCGCAAGTGGCGCAGGAACGCGCCCTATGGGCTTTGGCGCAGGACTTAGTGCCCCATGAACAGGCGGGCGCCAAGGCCATGGCGCGCTATACCCAGGGCATGATGGACTTGGGCGCCACCGTCTGCTTGGCACGCAAACCGCTATGCAGCCAATGCCCCTTGCAGACTGATTGCCGCGCACACGCTGCGGGCACGATGCAAGCGTTTCCAGTACGTAGCCGCAAGCTAAAGCGCAGCAGCCAGTCGCTATGGCTCTTGTGGGCGCAAGACGCCAGTGGCGCGGTATGGCTGCAAAGACGGCCTGCGCCGGGCGTCTGGGCGGGCCTGCACTGCCTGCCGGTGTTTGACGGCGAAGCGCAATTGCGCGATGCCCTGCCCGCAACAACGCGCAAAAGTTTGCAGCCGCAACAAGTCTTTGTACATGTGCTCACGCACAAAGACTTGCACCTGCACCCCTTTTATGTGCGCTTAACTGCGGGCCGCCGTTTGCCCGGATTGGAAGGCCGCTGGATTGCCCAGCAAGACTGGCACGCCTTGGGTTTGCCGGCGCCTGTTCGCAAACTCTTGGACACTGCTGGGCCAGCGAAAGGCCTAGGCCTCAAGCTATAGATCGGCTTGGTGCTGCAGTTCGCGATGGCGTTTTAAGGTGACCCAATGCGGCGCGAAGTGGACGGCCAGTTGCTCCACCAAAAACACCGAGCGGTGCTGGCCGCCGGTACAACCAATGGCCACGGTGACGTAGCTGCGATGGTCTAGCACCAAAGCGCCCATCCAGCTATCTAAAAAGTCGCTTATTTGCTGCTCCATGCGCAGCACTTCGGGCTGGGTGCGCAAGAATGCGGCCACCGGCGCATCTCTGCCGGTAAGCACACGCAGCTGCGCTTCATAGTGGGGGTTGGGCAGCATGCGCACGTCAAACACAAAGTCCGCATCGGAAGGGACGCCGCGCTTGAAAGAAAAAGACTGAAACACCAAGGTGAGCTGCGCTACCGGCGCGGTGATCATGCTTTTGACGTGGGCCTGCAATTGGGCCGAGCGAATCATGCTCGAATCAATCACATAAGAATGCGCCCGTATATCGGCGAGCAAATTGCGCTCCAGTTCAATCGCATCGGCCAGGGCGCGCCGTTCGTCGCCTGGCTGGGTATCGGTTTGGGACAAAGGGTGTTTGCGGCGCGTTTCGGAATAGCGCCGCACCAAGGTTTCGGTATTGGCATCGAGAAACACGGTTTTGACGCCTATGCCCTGGGCGCGCAGCTTGTCCAGTTGCGCTGGCACCAACGGCAAGCCTTTGGCGCTGCGCACATCCATGGCAATGGCGACGCGTGTGAAATGTTCGCCGCTTTGCAAAGCGATGAAATCCATGAGCAAGGGCGGTGGTAAATTGTCCACGCAGTAATAGCCTGCGTCTTCCAAAGCATGCAGGGCCACGGACTTCCCAGAGCCAGACATACCGGTGATAAGGACTAATTCGAGTTGGCGTTCAGACACGGGCTTGCTCCAGCATTTCGCGCGCATGCGCCATGGTTGTTAGCGAACTGCTTTGGCCGCCCAGCATACGCGCGATTTCGGACTCGCGCTGGGCTTGCTGCACCGGCGCAACCTCGCTCAGCGTCTGCCCGCCTTGCAGCTGTTTGCGCACCACCCAGTGCTGATCGGCGCAGGCGGCCACTTGGGGCAAATGGCTGACCGCCAATACCTGCCGGTCGCCACCGAGTTTGCGCATCAAACGGCCCACGGTGTGTGCCACTGCACCACCGACGCCAGCATCGACTTCGTCAAAGATCAGCGTCTGCGCACCGCCCGCTTGGCTGGCCGTCACGGCAATGGCCAGCGCAATGCGCGAGAGCTCGCCGCCCGAGGCGACTTTGCCCACCGGGCGCGGCGTGCTGCCGGCGTGGCCGGCCACCAAAAACAAGACCTCTTCCAGACCGCTTTGCTGCGCTTGCTCGGTAGGCTGCAATTGCACCTGGAATTGCCCGCCTTGCATGCCCAGGCCTTGCATGGCCTGGGTGATGGCGGCCCCCAGCTTGGGCGCTGCTTGCTGGCGCGCTTTGGAAACCTTGCGCGCCTCGGCCATAAAAGCGGCTTGCGCCTGCTGTGCCTGCGCCAGCAGATGGGCGCTGTCGGCAGCGGCCTCAAGCTGCGCCAGGTCTTGCTTCCAAGCGGCATGCGTGGCGGCCAATTCTTGCGGGCTGCGTTTGTAACGGCGCGCAAGGGATACCCAAAGCGCCATGCGGGCATCGAGCTCAGCCAGTTGCGCCGGGTCTAGCTCGACACGGCGCTGGTAGGCGCGCAGGCTGTGTATCGCGTCCTCCACCTGCGCGATGGCCGAAGCCAGCACCTCGGCCGGGCCTTGGAATTCGGCATCCAAATGCGTTTGGCTTTGGATCTGCTGCAAGGCGCTGTGCAAGCTGCGCAAAGCCGAGGGCTCGTCGTCGCTCAGTAGCGCCAATGCGCTGTGCGCGGCATCGAGCAGGGTTTGCCCATGGGCTAAGCGGCTGTGCGCGGCATTGAGTTCGTCCCATTCATCGGGACCGGGGTTGAGCTTGTCCACTTCGCCAATCTGCCAGGCCAGGCGTTCGCGATCGCGCTGCAGCAGATCCTGTGCTTGCAGGGCTTGGTCGTAAGCGGCTTGCGCCGCGCGCCAGCTTTGCCACAAAGCACTCAATACGCTGGTGGAAATGCGCGCGTAGTCATCCAGCAGGGCGCGCACTGCGTCGGGCCGGGTGAGGCTTTGCCAGGCGTGCTGGCCATGGATATCGAGCACCTGTTCGCCCACATGGCGCAGTTGCTGCGCGGTAGCGGCCAGTCCGTTGATCCAGGCCCGGCTCTTGCCGGTGCTGTCCACACTGCGGCGCAGCAGCAAGCTGTCCGCGCCCTCAAAACCGGCTTCGGCCAGCCAGGGCAGCAAGGCCGCTGGGGTATCAAACTCGGCGCTGACGTCGGTGCGTGGGGCGCCTTCGCGGATCAGTCCCACATCGGCGCGGGCGCCGGTGGCCAGTTGCAAGGCGTCAATCAGGATAGATTTGCCCGCGCCAGTCTCGCCGGTGAGCACGGTAAAGCCGGCCTCCAGTTCCAAGTCCAGCGTGGCAACGATGACAAAGTCGCGCAGCGCACTGCGTTTGAGGCCCACCGCTTAACTCCCCCCCTCGTTCCAATGCAGCTTGCGGCGCAAGGTGTCAAAGTAAGTCCAGCCCTTGGGATGCAAAAAGCGCACGCCGTGCTCTGAGCGGCGCACCACGATGCGGTCGCCGTGCATCAAAGTAGCCAGGGACTGCATATCAAAGTTGGCGCTGGCGTCGCGCCCGGAGACAATTTCAATAGCGATTTCACTGCTGTGCGAAAGCACGATGGGCCGGTTGGACAAGGTGTGCGGCGCAATGGGCACCAGCACCCAGCCCGGCGTGGAGGGGTGCAGCATTGGCCCGCCGGCCGACAAGGCGTAGGCGGTCGAGCCGGTAGGCGTGGCGATGATCAGTCCGTCGGCGCGCTGGTTGGCCACGAAATGGCCATCGACCTCGACCCGCAACTCCACCATGCCCGAAGTGGCGCCCCGGTTGACCACCACATCGTTCATCGCAAGCGCGGAAAACACGCATTGCCCGCCGCGCATCACCTGGGCCTGCATGAGGCTGCGGTCATCGACTTCGTAGGCACCGGCCAGCATGGCGCCCAGGGTTTCGGCATAGCGGTCCAACGCAATGTCGGTGATAAAGCCCAGACGCCCTTGGTTGATACCGATCAGCGGCACCTGAAAAGGCGCCAGCCTGCGCCCCACCCCGAGCATGGTGCCGTCCCCGCCGACCACCAGGCATAAGCCGCAGTGGCGCCCTATGGCTTCAATATCCATCACCGCATAGCCGCCCAGGCCCAGTTTGGCGGCGGTGTCGGTCTCCAGCACCACCTCGCAACCCTGGTCCATCAGGAAATGGGCGATACCGTCCAGCGTGGCGCGCGCGGCGGCTATCGCAGTTGGAGCGTGGCTGGACAGGTATTTGCCGGTAATGGCAACCTGGCGGAACTGCGGGTTCAGGCGGGGGTTCATAGGCAAATTACATCACTAAAATGTTTTGATGCTCGATGATCGCTCCAAGTTGTTACTCAAAGCGCTGGTTGAACGCTATATCGCCGATGGGCACCCGGTGGGTAGCCGTACCTTGTCCAAAGCATCCGGGCTGGAATTGTCACCGGCGACCATCCGCAATGTCATGTCCGACTTGGAGGACCTGGGCCTGATTGTCAGCCCGCATACCTCCGCTGGACGCGTGCCTACCACGCGCGGATACCGGCTTTTTGTGGACACCATGCTCACGGTGCAACCGCAGCAATTTGCGTCCCACAGCTTGGCGCCGGACCAACCGCAAAAAGTCATCTCCAACGCCGCCAACCTTTTGTCCAATTTGTCGCAATTTGTAGGCGTGGTGATGGCGCCGCGGCGCACCAACGCTTTTCGGCATATGGAGTTTTTGCGTCTGTCCGATCGGCGCATTCTGGTGATCATCGTCTCGGCCGATGGCGATGTACAAAACCGCATCATCTTTACCGAAGTCGATTATTCGCAGTCGCAATTGATCGAAGCGGCGAATTTTTTGAACAGCCACTATGTGGGTCTGGACATCGAGGAAGTGCGAAGCCGCTTGCAAAACGAGGTGGAAAGCCTGCGCTCGGAGATCGCCACCCTGATGGCCGCTGCGGTCAATGTCAACTCTGAAGCGGTGGCGCAAGAGCAGGACGAGGTGGTGATTTCCGGCGAGCGCAATTTGCTCAAGCTCAGCGACTTTTCCAATGACATGGGCAATTTGCGCCGCGCTTTTGAGTTGTTTGAGCAAAAAGCCCAAATCATGCGCTTGCTGGACTTTGCCGACCGGGCCGCCGGGGTACGTATTTACATTGGCGGCGAAAGCCAAATCGTGCCCTTTGAAGAGCTGTCGGTGGTGAGCGCACCCTACGAAGTGGACGGCAAGGTGGTGGGCACGCTGGGCGTGATCGGCCCCACGCGCATGGCCTATGACCGCATGATCCAGATCGTGGACATCACGGCCAAACTGGTGAGCAATGCGCTGAGCCACCACAAACAAATTTAACTCCGGCACAAGTTGCGCGCCAGGCCTGCACTCAAGCACTTTTGAGCGTTCGGCGGTACTGCATGGCTTCGGCGACATGGCCCAGCGCAGTGATATCGGAGTCGGCCAGATCGGCAATCGTTCGCGCGATCTTGAGGGTGCGATGGGTGCCGCGCGCGGACCAACCCAGTTGCCGCGCTGCGCTTTGTAAAAACTTGGCTGCTGCAGACTCCAAATGCACATGCTGGTCGATTTCCTGCCCAACTAAGGCCTGGTTGTTTTTTCCCTGTCTGTCTTGCGCCCGCGCATGGGCCTGGTTGCAGCGCGCGCGGATGCTGTGCGTGGCCTCACCGGCAGCGGCCTGCAGCAAATCTTCGCTGGCCAGCGCTGGCACTTCCACATGCAAGTCGATGCGATCCATGAGCGGGCCGCTGAGCTTGCCCTGATAGCGGCTGATCTGGTCGGGCGTGCAGCGGCAATTGCGGCCCGGCGCCCCCCAATAGCCGCAGGGGCAGGGATTCATGGCCGCGATCAGCTGAAAGCGCGCCGGAAACTCGGCCCGCCGGGTAGCACGGGCGATGGTGATGCTGCCGGTTTCCAAAGGCTCGCGCAGGGCTTCGAGCGCCTGGCGCGGAAACTCAGGCAACTCATCCAAAAACAAAACGCCGTGGTGCGCCAGCGATATTTCACCCGGGCGCGGCGGTGACCCACCGCCGACCAAAGCCACCGCACTGGCCGAATGGTGCGGGCTACAGGTAGGCCGCTGGCCCCAGCGGCGGATATCAAAACGCCCGCTCAGGCTGGCAATGGCTGCGCTTTGCAAGGCTTGGTCGGTATCCATGGGCGGCAGCAATCCCGCAAAACGCTGCGCCAGCATGGATTTACCGGCGCCGGGCGGCCCCACGAGCAGCAGGCTGTGCCCGCCGGCAGCGGCAATTTCCAGTGCTCGCTTGGCGGCCAACTGGCCTTTGACGTCGGCCATATCCGGCAGTTCAGAGGCGCCGCCGAGACTGGCACCTTGCAGTCGGACCCAGCCTTCTTCAACCGTACCGCTGCCCGCTTCGGCAATGGAAGGCTGGGTGCCTTCGGGCATAAATTGGCGCACCACATCGATGAGGGTACGCGCCATATAGACCTGCGCGTCCGGCACCAGCGCCGCCTCCTGGGCGCTGCCCGGCGGCAGTACCAGGCTGGTGTGCACCTTGGCCTGGTGCAGGGCCAGTGCCATGGCCAGCGCGCCGCGCACCGGGCGCAGTCCGCCCGAGAGCGATAGCTCGCCAGCAAATTCGTATTCGGCCAGCCGGTAAGCTTCGATTTGTCCGCTGGCGGCCAAAATGCCCAGGGCAATCGGCAAATCCAGGCGCCCCGAGTCTTTGGGCAAGTCTGCCGGGGCCAAATTGACGGTGATGCGCTTGTTGTGGGGAAACTCCAGGCCACTATTTTGGATAGCGCAGCGCACCCGCTCGCGCGCCTCTTTCACCTCCACATCGGCCAAGCCCACCAGGGTGAAGCTGGGAAGGCCATTGGCCATATGCACTTCGACGGTGACTTGCACCGCCTCCAAACCGAGCAATGCGCGGCTTTGTACCAAAGATAAACCCATATTGACTCCCTGAAACAGTGCGCAGCTTTTGCGCCAAATCCAAGCATTTGCACCAAGCAGGTGCGTACTGTGTTTTTACACAGTCATATTAGCGCAGTCAAGGCCTGCAAAAAAGCGCTTGTCGCACCAAGACCACAATTTTTTGCAATTGAACTTGGCACGCCTTCTGCTAAATGCCTTGGTCTCCCGATTCCGCGGAGCAGCGGCGCAGCCCCTGCGTCTGCTATCAACTTTTGAAAAGCTGAGGTGCACACATGAAGTTAGTTACCGCCATCATCAAACCCTTCAAGCTCGATGAGGTCCGTGAGGCTTTGTCGGCTATCGGGGTGCAGGGCATCACCGTCACCGAGGTCAAGGGTTTTGGCCGCCAGAAAGGCCATACCGAGTTGTACCGCGGGGCTGAATACGTGGTGGACTTTTTGCCCAAGGTGAAGATCGAAGCCGCCATTGACTCCGCTTTGCTGGACCGCGCGATCGAAGCCATCGAAGGCGCAGCACGCACTGGAAAAATCGGTGACGGCAAAGTATTTGTGTATGACTTGGAACAAGTCGTTCGTATTCGTACCGGCGAAACCGGCAATGACGCGCTCTGACTTCAGGCACTAAAAAAAAGGAATACCACCATGAAAAAATTTCTGATCTCTCTGGCGCTGGGTTTAGGCCTGCTGAGCGTCGGCTCCTTCGCGTTGGCCGAAGACCCACCTGCAGCGCCTGCTGCCAGCGCCTCTGAAGCTGCGCCCGCGCCAGCCACCGACGCTGCTCCGGTAGAAGCGGCAGCAGCCCCGGCGCCGGTGATTAACAAAGGCGATACCACTTGGATGATGGTCTGCACCTTGCTGGTGATCATGATGGCGGTCCCCGGGCTGGCTTTGTTCTACGGCGGCTTGGTACGCAGCAAAAACATGCTTTCAGTACTCATGCAAGTGATGGTGACCTTCTCGCTCATCGTGGTGCTGTGGTTTATTTACGGCTATAGCATTGCGTTTACCGAAGGCGGCGCATTCTTCGGCGGAGTTGACCGGCTGATGATGAAAGGCGTTTGGGATAACGCCGCCGGCACTTTCGCGCCCGCAGCGACTTTTAGCAAAGGTGTGTACATCCCCGAGATCGTGTTCGCGGCGTTCCAAGCTAGCTTTGCAGCCATTACCTGCACGCTGATCGTCGGCTCGTTTGCCGAGCGCATCAAGTTCTCCGCCGTGCTGTTGTTCAGCGCCCTGTGGTTCACCTTCAGCTACGCGCCAATTGCCCATATGGTGTGGTTCTGGATGGGACCTGACGCTTACGCCAGCAAAGAGGTGGTCGAAGCGATGAACGCCAAAGCTGGCTTCCTGTGGCAAATGGGCGCGCTGGACTTTGCCGGCGGCACCGTGGTCCACATCAACGCCGCGGTGGCCGGTTTGGTGGGTGCCTACATGGTCGGCAAGCGCATCGGCTACGGCAAAGAAGCCATGGCGCCGCACAGCCTGACTTTGACCATGGTCGGCGCTGCGCTGTTGTGGGTGGGCTGGTTTGGTTTCAATGCCGGCTCGGCACTGGAAGCCAATGGTTTTGCTGCCCTGGCCTTTATCAACACCTTTGGTGCTGCCGCTGCTGCCGTGTTGGCCTGGTGTATCGGCGAAGCGATGATGCGCGGTAAAGCGTCGATGCTCGGTGCTGCGTCAGGCGCAGTGGCCGGCTTGGTCGCCATCACTCCCGCTTGCGGCAATGTGGGCATCGGTGGCGCTTTGATCATCGGCTTCCTGTCGGGCTTTGCTGGTCTGTGGGGTGTCAATGGCCTGAAGAAAATGCTGGGCGCAGATGACACGCTGGACGTGTTTGGCATACATGGTGTGTGTGGCATATTGGGCGCGCTCTTGACCGGCGTGTTCAACTCGCCCGCCCTGGGTGGCCCCGGCTTTGTCGCTGACTGGGTAACGGCAACGGGTATCGCCGCCGCCGACTATTCGATTGCAGCCCAGGTGCTGGTACAAGCCAAGGCGGTGGGCGTCACCATCCTCTGGTCTGGCATCGTGTCGTTCATCGCTTTCAAAATCGTGGACATGACTATCGGTCTGCGGGTTAGCCAAGAAGACGAGCGCGAAGGTCTGGACATTACCTCGCACGGCGAGAGTGCTTACGGCCGTTAAGTACCAAGCAGTTGGTGCTTCCTGGAAACCGCTAAGCAGCGCAAGCTGCTTCAAAAAGCCCCGCAACTCGTTTGCGGGGCTTTTTTTACTTTCGCTAGGAAAGCTCTGCACACGTCCAAACCTGTCATTGCGACCGAAGTGAAGCAATCCACTTCGGCTTGCGAATGAAGCACTTATGGATCGCCGCGTCCCGCCACGGCGCAAGCGCCTCGCGGCTAAAGGCCGCTCCTCGCGATCACGGACTTATGCAGACCATCCATAGGCAAGGCTTCAAAGCCGCAAACCAAGCCGGCGACAATCACAGCCACCCGCAAACGCCTCTTGGAAGAGTTCACGATGACAAGCACACTGCGCCAAGCCAATTGGTCTCGCCTGCACCCCCAGCCCTATGAACTGGGCGAATCGCCGTTCTGGCATCCGCAGGAATCGCGTCTTTACTGGGTTGATATTCCAGGTAAAAAAATTCTGCGCGCCAGCGCCGACGGCAGTGACTTGCAGAGCTGGGACATGCCCAGCGAGCCCGGCTGTATCGCCCCGGCAGCCCAGGGCGGGCTGGTGATCGCGCTGCGCCATGGCGTGTTTCGGGCGCAGACCTGGGGCGGCGCTTTGGAGCATCTCGTCACCTTACCGTATGACACGCTAACCGTGCGCGCCAATGACGGCAAGTGCGATGCCTTGGGGCGCTTTTGGGTAGGGACGATTGACGAGACCAAAGCGCACAACGCGGCTGCGCTGTACAGCATTGATGCGCGCAGCGGTGCGCCGGTAGTGCACACCATGGCCGAGGGCGCATTAACCGGTAACGGTATGGGCTGGAGTCTGGATGGACGCAGTGCCTATTGGGCCGATACACCGCGCCACCTGGTGCACGCCTGGGACTATGCGCCTGCGAGCCACACGCTGAGCGCGCACCGAACACACCTGCAATTTAGCCCTAAACCCGGCGATTGGGCCAGCGGCGACGCCAGCTACCAGGGTCGGCCCGATGGTGCAGCGGTGGACAGCCAGGGCAACTACTGGCTGGCGATGTTTGAAGGGGCGTGTATTTGCTGCTTCTCGCCCGAAGGCCAACTGCTTGCCAGCTACGCCACCCCGGCGCAGTGCCCGACCATGCCTTGCTTTGGCGGCGACGATTTGAAAACGCTGTTCATCACCAGCGCCCGCCATGGCCGCAAAGAAGAGGAATTGCAGCGCTACCCGGATTCAGGATGTGTCTTCTCCATGCGGGTAGATGTGCCCGGCCTGCCGGTGCATTTTTTTGCGGACTAAACGCCAGACAAATCGGCAAAACCGTTTATGCGGCGCTGTGATACGCAGGCCGTGCCGGTTGATCCGCTGGTTGCCGTGAATAGATGACACATTCACCGCATAAATAGCGGTGAATACGCCGCATGTTTGCCGAAAAGCCCCCACGCCGTCGCAACTACCTCTGACTTGTCGTTGGCGAGTCGCAGGTTTCGGTCTGTGCCCAGCAGTGCGTCTTTGGTTTTTTGCAGATGGTCGATAGATTTGTCTATCTCATCGATGGCCCTTTTGAAGCTGTTGGATGCCAGGTCGCAATTGCACGGATGACATAAAATTTTTCGGTTGGAACTAAAAACAAAGAACGCACAAGACGTTTCTGCACAGCAAATCAACATGGTTCCAAGGGGGCAACAATGGCATCATTTACTGAGCGGGTTCTCATACTCTGTAAAACCTACCCGTCACCCAGCGCCAAGTACGCCGAAACATCTTGCGTGGCAGGCATGACCGAAGACGGCAGGCTAATTCGGCTTTACCCTGTGCCTTTCCGCCTAGTGGCAGACGATCAGCAGTTCAAAAAATGGCAATGGATCACAGCCCATTTTGAAAAAGCGCGTGACGACCACCGGCCAGAAAGCCACCGCGTTTTTGTGGACACTATCGCGTGTGACGCTGATCCTCTCCCAGCGGGCAAACAGGGCTGGCCACAACGCGCAGAGTTGCTGGCAAAGCTGCCCGTGTATTCGGACTTTGCAGAAATTGAGAGGCTCCGGGCGGCGGGCGGTGCCACTCTGGCGTTGCTGCGACCAGCCCGGATCATTGGACTGGACATCAAAAAGGCCGACAGCCCCACTTGGACGGATGAAGAGAAAGAAAAACTGCTACGACTACAGCGGCAATTCGAACTGTTTGACGAGGTGGAAGAAGGCAAACAAATTAGGCTGCTGGAAAAGCTGCCGTATGACTTTCACTACCGCTATGAATGCGAGCTTGACGGCCAAACTTTTGCGTACCGCCACAAACTGGTGGACTGGGAGATTGGCGCGCTGTACCGCAACGTTCACCGCAAGCATGGCGATAACTGGGAGGCCGCATTCCGCGCCAAACTGGAGCAGGATTTGCCGTCAAAAGACCTGATGTTTTTGCTGGGGACGATTCACCGCTTTCCCGGCCAATGGCTGCTGATCAGCCTGATCTACCCACCTAAGCCGCCTGCTGAAAACCCAAATCAGGCAGGGCTGTTTTAGCAGTAAGGTGCGTAATAGTTGGCCCGCCCAACTGGCGCGCCGCGCGGGCCACATAGGTACGGTGGCAAGTGGAAAAGTCCGCCTCAAAACACACCAGACAGGCCGGGGTGGCTTGCGCTATCTTGACCAACTCGCGCAGAGACGCATTTTGCGTCTGGATGTGCTTCAAAAAATCCCGCGTGTAGGTTTGCCAGTTACCGTCGACTTTGTATTGGTTGCGTATGGGCTTGGGGCAACCCAGGGCGGGGACATGCAGATAGGCAATGCCATGAGCCGACAAAGCCGCGCAAAAAGCAGTTTTTGAAAAGCCCTTCTTGCGCGACAGAGGAAGCTCTCGCACGTCCACAACGGTTTTCACCTGCGCGTCTTGCAGGCGCGCGATGAAGGCTTCGATGGTCAAACCCTCGTAGCCGAGGGTAAAAAGAGTGGTGGGCATGGGGGCAGGGCCGATGTTGAAGGTTCCGTGGGGTGACCCAATTCTATGCATATGGTGCAGGCAGCTTGCGCGCAAGCTGGAGTTGGTCTGTACCCCGTACAGCGCAGCCTTTTGCGCCAGCTCAATTCTGCCGACAGTGTCGACACAAAGCAGTCGATGCCCGACAGACCAGTACAAGCGGGTCAGTTCTGTTTGCAGAGCGGCATCGTCGTTTGGAAAACGCGCCACTTGAAGTGGCGCGCAAGGGGTATTGCGACAAATTAGGTGGCGTGATTTGCTTGTCATGGTCCGACCAGGCCTCCAAAACGCCCATCCCCACCGACTCCTATCACCAGCCTCTGCGTAGCCCGCGTAGCCGCTACATAAAAAACCCGCGCCGCTTCCTTTTCATCCTCCCCCGGAGCAGGCATATGCCCCACCCCCGGCAGCGCCACAACAGCGAATTCCAGTCCTTTGCTGACCTTCATGGTCATCAACTGAATAGCATCTGCGCCGGGCTGGTAATCACCACTGCGTTTGCGCACATGGTGAGGCAGCTTGCGTTGAGCCAGGGCGCTGGCGCATACGTCCCTGGTTTTCCAGTCTGCGCACAGCACCGCCATATCTCCCCAGGCAAAGCCTTCTTGGTGGGCGCTTGCCAAATGGTCGGCAATGGCAAAAGCTTCGTCGCGCAGCGTGGGCAGTTGGATGATGACGGGAGCTGGCCCCTCGCGCCCGCAGCTCACGGGTTTCACCAGTGGTATGCCGTCGTCGTCTTTATCGTCTGCCGTGAGCAGGTCGGCAGCCACCAGGATGGCGGTTTGAAGAATTTGCCGCGTATTACGGTAGTTGATTTTCAGGATGGTGGTGCGCCCCTGCGCTTGAATGCCCACGCTCTTGAAACTGAAGTTTTTGCTGCGCTCCCGCTCATAAATGCTTTGCGCGTCGTCGTACATCACCAGCAGGCTGTTGGTGGTAGGGTCCACCATTTGCGTCACCAGCTTGAGCCACTCGGGCGCGAAGTCGTGGCCCTCGTCAAGCAGTACTGCTTGGTATTGGCCGCTGGGAATTTGCTTGCGGTCTACCGCCCGGATGACCCGGTCCACCAATTCGTCTGCATATTGCTGGCTGCTGCCTTGGCCGGGCAGTGTCTGCCCATACGCCACGAGCTGCTCGCGGCACCATTTATGAAAATGCCGCACATGCACCCGGCCACCCAAGCCCTTGGCCTGCATGACGCTGTGCAGTTTGACGCCCAGCGGCTCGTTAAAGCAGAGGATGAGGATGGGTTTGCTGCTGTGGGTGCTGGCCTGGGCCAGGTACTCTGCCCGGTAGCCCAGGATCATGGTCTTGCCCGAACCTGCCACGCCGTGGATCACGCGGTGGCCTTCACCTAAAGAGCGCGCCAATTGCTCTTGCTGGATGTCCATCACGCGCATGATGTGGGGGAGTTGGGCGTCTGCATCCTTGTCGTCAAACAACGCGCCCTGGGTTTGCACACGTACCTGCGGAAACATGATCCAACGCACGCGGTCCATTTGCGGCAGGGTCATCGACCCACCAAAGCGGTGTGCAAACATATTCCATAACCGCTGCTGGAAAGCTTCCGGGTCCGCGGTATCCAGCATTTCGTCCTGGCAAATCACGTAGTGCGATTCAATCGTTTCGCCCAACCCGGCGTCCTCGAACTGCTTTCGCGTGAAACGGGTAAACACGACGCCATGGCCCCAAGGGAAAGCCAGCTTGCCCTTGTGCGGCCCGCTTTCGTGAACCAGATGCGGGTCACGCTCCAGCGCGTTCACCACTTGAATCGCGCAGTGCCTGGCCTGTGCCAGCGGGTTGATGACTGTTTTGGGAATCCCGTCAGCCAAGATATCCCAGGTCTGTCGGGTGGCGCGTTGGATGGTGCTGGGGTGCCAGTCTTTCGTCTCCAACACCAGCAGCCCATGCCGGGGGTTCAGCACCACAAAGTCAGGGTGAGTTTGCTTGGGGCCAATGGGAATGTTGTGCCAAAGCAGGTAGTCAGCATCAAGCTTTTGCTCCAGCCGCTCTGCAAGCCGCCGCTCGCCTGTGCTGTCAAACGCCGATGTGCCTATCGCCGGAATCAATGTCGCCATGGATGCAATGCCGTCCCTGAAAGCCCGCAGGGTCAAGTGCCCAGTGTGCGGATGTCATCATCATATCCATCAAACTAACGCAATTGTTAATGATTGTTAAAAGGTGGGCACCCACGGTGTTCTGGCACCCTGGCTGGCGGCGCTAAGGCCTTGCTTTAGTCGTGCGCAATCACCGCCTGCCCCGCACGCCGTTGCTCACGCGCAGCGCGTTGATGATGCCTGCCAGCAGCGAGGCGCGGTTGATTCGGGTCTAAAACGACTGCGCCAGCAATCGCCGCGCCGCCTCGAGCGCCTCGGGCGTATCCACATCATGAATGCAACCGGCATCTTCCACCGCAAGGGCATACGGCGTGTTTGCTTGCACCACGGCGCGTGCGCCCAGGTCGCCGGTCAAGGCCATTAATGCCGGGCCGCAGTCGGCGGCAAAACCCACCGGGTGGCCACGCTGGCCCTGGTACACCGCTTGCACTACCGTGTGATGGGTCAAGGCCTGGGCCACGGCGCGTAGGGTTGTGGGCTGCACCAAAGGCAAATCGGCTGGCAATATCAACCAGCCTGCGGCCTGGGCACAGGCGCGCACGCCGGCGGCAATGCTGTCGCCCATGCCCGGCTGATCAATGTGGGCGGTGTGCGCTGCTTCGACCACATGAAATGGCAGGCCGCTGGCTTGGACCGCTGCGATGGTGTGTTCGCGCACGCT
>CAMBFN010000027.1 GCA_945865425.1 Comamonas sp. lk
CTGTACCTGTACCTGTACCTGTACCTGTACCTGTACCTGTACCTGTACCTGTACCTGTACCTGTACCTGTACCTGTACCATCTACAGATTCACCGCCACCACATCCGACCAATACTGAAATGGCAATTAATATTCCAAACAATTTCATAATTATTTCCTAAATGGATAAAGCGCTTACCACCTTTTGGTGCGCGGTCGTTCTAGGACGAGATTCAATACTAACTCGCATTTAATTTCTTTGTGAAAGAGAATTTGAATAAATCTAGTTTTGTATAGTATGGCTTCGAAGATTAACTTTAGGCTCGATATATTTCTGACATTAACTGATGCGCTGAACATCTAGGGAAGCTCTGCATAAGTCCAAACCCGTCATTGCGAGCGTAGCGAAGCAATCTATTTTTGCTTGTCAATCAAACAATTATGGATCGCCACGTCCCGCCACGGCGCAAGCGCCTCGCGGCTAAAGGCCGCTCCTCGCGATGACGGACTTGTGCAGACCTTCCCTGGTGCCTTTCATAGGCGTCCAGCCACGCCTCCAAAGCCAAACCGCACGGGCAGTCGGTGGTGTTGGCGGACGATGCGCTGGGGTTCGCGAGGCTTTAGGTTCGTATTTACTAGCTACAGTCAAGCGCCAGGCCAATGGCTCGGCTTGCCACCCAGTCCCGCATGCGCAAGTAAGCAGTCAAGTGCGGCACGATTGAAAGCCGGCGCGTTTTCAATATTGCTAAGGTGGCCGGCATCGGGCAAGACGCTCACCGGGGCATGGCCGATTTTTGCCGCCATTTCATGGTGCATGGCCACAGGGGTGAGCGTGTCGTGCGCTCCCACCACAAAATGCACCGGCGCACGGATGGCCGCGATATCGCCAAGCGTCACTTGCGCCACCGTCGCTTCCAATGATTTGATATAGGAAGCTTTATGCAGTGCGGAAATGCTGTCTATCAGTTGCTGCAAATGCCCGGGCTGTGCGCCTAGGCTGACCAGACTGCGGGCCACCGGCTCGGCAATATCGCGCGGCTCTTTACCAGCCAGCAAAGGGGCGCGGCGGCTGTCCACAATGGCCTTACTTGCTGATGAAAACGTGGCGCACTGGCCGCCCCCGAATTTATAAACCCAAATACGCAGACTGCACGCGGGGGTCCGAGGCCACTTCGGTAGCTCCACCTTGTATCACCACACGCCCGTTTTCCAGCACATAAGCATGGTTGGAGGCCTGCAGCGCTTTGCGCACGTCTTGTTCGGCCAGTAGCAGCGTCAATCCGTCTTCGACCATCGTGTGCACCAGGCCAAAAATATGCTGCGCCATCAAAGGCGACAAGCCCAGAGTCGGTTCGTCGAGCAACATCAGGCGCGGCATGGCCATCATGCCCCGGCCAATCGCCAGCATTTGCTGCTCGCCGCCCGACAGCGTGAGCGCATATTGCGTATGGCGCTCCAGCAAGCGAGGGAAGACGTGGTACACGTGCTCCAGCGTTCTTTGCCAATGTGCGCGGGCGCGCGGGTTGATGGCACCCAGGCGCAAGTTTTCTTGCACCGTTAGGCTAGGGAAAACCATGCGCCCTTCGGGCACCAGCACCAGCCCAGCCAGTACCCGCTTGTCGCAATCGAGGCGGCTGATGTCTTCGCCCAAAAAACGAATTTGTCCACGGCGCACCGGCAATAGGCCCGCCAGCGTTTTCATGAGCGTGGTTTTTCCCGCACCGTTACCGCCCAGCAAGGCAGTGGCGCCGCCGCTGTGCACTTGCAAATCCACGCCATGCAGTATGGCCGTGTCGCCATAGCCGCCAGCCAGGTCTTGGACCTGCAGCATGGATTCCACACTCATGGGCTTTCTCCGAAATAGGCGGCATGCACCTGCGGATCCTGCGCAATGTGTGCCGGCCTACCTTGGGCAATCAGGCTGCCGTGGTGCAGCACCACAATTTCTTCACACAACTCCATCAGCGCGCGCATCACATGCTCAATCACCAATAGCGTCAAGCCACGCGTGGCGTGCAGTTTGCGCAGGGTTTGCAGCATCTGCGCCACCTCGGTAGGCGTGAGGCCGGCCATCACTTCGTCAAGCAGCACGAGTTGCGCACCGGTGGCGACCGCGCGTGCAATTTCCAGGCGCTTTTGGCCCGACAGTGTCAGTGTGTGGGCGGGCTGCAAAGCCATAGGCGCCAGCCCCACTTCTTCCAACACCTGCCAAGCCGCTTTATCGGCGCTGGCCATATCAGGCGCTTGCGCCTTGCCAAACAGCGCCGCAGTGCGCAAGTTTTCCAGCACGGTGAGCATGGGAAAGGGCTTAACAATTTGAAAGGTACGGGCAATGCCCAAGCGGCAAATCTGGTCGGCCCGCAGTCCGGCCAAGCTGCGCCCACCAAAACGGATGCTGCCGGTGCTTGGTGCGGTATTGCCTGCAATCAATGCAAACAAAGTGGTCTTGCCTGCGCCATTGGCACCCATCACACCAACGATTTGCCCGGCTTGCACCTCGAATGACACTTGATCGAGCGCCTGCAAGCCACCAAAGCGCTTGCCTACTCCCTGGATGTGCAACAAGGCACTCATGGTGCGCCGCCACGCTTGGGGGATGGAGGCGCTGCGTCTTTCGGCATCTGGGCGCTTGGGGCTTTTTTGCGCTCCAGCAAACCCATGATCCCCTGCGGTAAAACCAGCACAAAGACGATCAGCACCAGACCCAAAATCACCATATACAGCAAGGGCGCATTGGCCCACAACAGTTCAGACAGGAGCGACAAGAACAACACACCGAGCAAGGGACCGCGCGCGTTGTCGCCACCACCCAAAATGGCCATGGCGATGACGGTGACCGAGATCATGGGATCAAACACCTGCCCGACCACAAAGTAGGTAGAGCGCAGTGCCATCACGCCACCGACCATGCCGGGTATGGCCGCGCCCAGCACAAAGGCAATCAGCTTGTAGCGCACCACCGGCACGCCCAGGGTTTCAGCCGCCTCCTCGTTTTCGCGCAAGGAGCGCAGCCCATGACCAAAGCGCGAACTGCCCACCCAGGTGAGCATGACCACCGCAATGACGGCCAGGGCAAACATGCAGAAATAGATCACCTGTAAATCCGGCGCACCAAACAAAATGCGGCTGGCCATGCCGCTGGCCGATTCGGCCCAGGTGATGGTGTACTTCACCAGCTCGGCCAAACCAAAGGTCAGTATTACAAAGTAAGGCCCACGCACCCGCAATACGGGCAGACCCACCAGCGCCGCCAGCAATGCGGCCAGCACGCCTGCCCCGACAATAGCCACAGGCAAGGGGATTTGCTGCCAGGTAATAACGACCAAATACGCGCCAAGGCCGTAAAACACCACATGCCCCAGCGAAACATAACCGGTCATTTTGGACAGCAAGCACCAGCTTTGTGTCAGGGCCAGCCACATCAGCACACTCAGGCCGATGCCAACCACATAATCATTGGCGATAAATGGCAAGGCGGCAAGCAGCAACAGACAGGACAGCCACAAAATGGTCCACCAGCGGTTGGGAAACAAATCACGCATAGCGCTAGCGGGCAGCCGCGCGGCGCGCAAACACGCCGTTAGGAAAGAGCAGCAAGGCCGCTACAAATGCGCCATACAAGAGCATGGAACGCATATTGGCCGAGGTCAGCGCCACGCCATAGGTCTCGATCACACCGAGCAGTAAAGCGGCCAGCAAACCGGCCATGGCATTGCCCAGCCCGCCCAAGATGATGACGATAAAACCGGCAATCGTGTACGGGAAACCCGAGAAGGGCGAGAACTGGCCAAGCATGGATACCAGCACCCCGGCCAGTGCCGCAGATGCAAAGCCCAGCACAAAGCTCAGCCACTGCACGCGGTCCACGTTGACACCCACAATAAAGGCCGCTTCGCGCCGCTCGATGACCGCGCGCGTAGCCAGACCAAAAACACTGCGGCCTAAAAATACAGCAACCAGCAGGCAGCAAGTGCCTGCCACGCACAGCGCAGCCAGGCGGTTGCCCGTCATGGATACCGAACCCCAGTGATAGACCGTACCCAGGTAGTTGTAGGCGCGGTTATTGGGTGTGAACACCAAAGCCGTGGCGTTTTGCAAAACAATCGACAAGCCGAAAAAAAGCAGCAGCGAATTACTCTCCATGCGTTGCACTTGGGCAGCGCTGCTATCGGCCAACAAGCCTTTGAAAATACCCCGGTACAGCGCATAGCCCAACAAGCCCCCGGCGGCGGCCACCACCGGCGCTACCAGCAGGGGAGAGAGGCCAAATGCGCTAAAGGCCCAATAAGCGGCATAAGCCCCCAACATAACGACTTCGCCATGCGCCACATTCAGTAAGCGCATGGTGCCATAGACCAGGTTCAGCCCCAGCGCAATCAAGGCATAGAGCGAACCGGTGACTAGGGCCGCAAACAATAACTGGCCCGAAAGCAGGGTTTCGAGCACCGTCATGTCGGCGTTACCAGCCCTTTTTGGCTTCGAACTTGGAACTGGCCATGGACGCTGGCCAGACCAGTTGCAGCTTGCCTTTTTGGGTTTGCACAAAGGCCGTCGGTGTGATCACGTTTTGCACGCCCTCAAACTTGACTTTGCCATTGATCGTTTCAAAGGTAGTGCTGCTGATCATGTCGCGCATTTTCGCCTTGTCCAAGCCCGTCTTGGCCACAGTGGTCTCCAAGATTTCTAAAGACATCCAGGCCAGGGCCGAATTGAGGTAATCCGGGTCTTCGCCAAACTTTTTCACGTAGGCCTCATAAAAGGCTTGAGAACCCTTCCACTCAGCACGTGGTGACCAGTGGGCAATCGTCACCACGCCTTCAGCCGAGGCGGCGCCGACGGCTTTGGGGAAGAAGGCATCGCTCGGCCCGATGGCGACAAACTGGAAGGGCTGATTCAGGCCCAACTCTTTAGCCTGCTTGGCGTAGAGCACCGAGTCACCGGGGTAGGCCAAGGCCAAGACCGCATCCACATTAGCCTGCTTGATCTGGGTCAGCGTAGAGGTCATGTCGCTGATATCTGGCGGGTACTCGGTAGAGACCTTAATTTCGATGCCGGCCTTTTTAAGCTCAGGCTCCAGGAAATTTTTGATCTCTTTGGTAAAAGGCAGTACGTTGGACAAGACCGCAACCGATTTAACGTTTTGCGTTTTCAGCATCGCCGTCAACTCTGCGCCGATGCGGTCAGGAATCGCCGAGGTGGGAAACCAGATGTAGCCAGGTTTGACCTGGCGCAGTGCCACCGATGCAGCGGTATTTCCAACCATCGGGAATTTAAACTTTTCGAGCACCGGCGCAATCGCTAAGTGAAAAGGCGTTCCCCAGGGCGCGAGCAACAAATCGACCTTGTCGTCGGTGATGAGTTTTTCGTAGATGCGCACCGCCTGCTCTGGCTTGGACTGGTCGTCAAACACCACAAACTCGACTTTGCGCCGCACGCCGCCCACATCCATGCCGCCTTTGGCATTGGTCTGTTCGCGCCACAGCTCATAAGTATTCATTTGCGAAGGCGTGGCGTTGGCCAACATGCCGGTGCGCGCCATGGAAAAGCCGATGCGCAAGGGTTTGTCCGCCTGTGCTGAGGCTATGCCCGCCGTCAATGCGAGCAATGCTGCCGTGATACCGCTGACAAAGGCCCGGCGGTTTGAAAAGGAAAATTTCATGTCATTACTCCAGTGCTTCAGGAAAAAGTTGAACGACCAGGACCGTGCATCCATGCCGCTGCACGTGCCACCCAGGGACGGGTGGCATCGCCGCAAGCGACGCTGGCCTCGAAGTGGTCACATGCTTCGAGAATTTCTAACTCCGTGGGCACACCGGCCGCTCGCAGTGCCGCACGCATTTGCGCGGCCTGGGCGATGAGGTGCGGAAAATCGCGCTCGCCATGGGCCATGAAAAACGGCGGGCAGGCCCAGGGCTCTATCAGGTGCAGGGGCGATGCGCTACGCTCCACTTGCGCATCATGCGCAGCGTCTACCGCCGGCCCCAGAAAACGCGGGCGTTGTGACAAGCCACTGCCCTCGCCCAGTAGGTACACGCCCGACACCGGCAAGCATCCGGCCAGAGGCTGCGCTGCCAGCTCGCGCGCGCTGCGCCATGCTGAGGTGACTGCCAGCAGGGCGGCGTAATGCCCTCCACCCGAGTGCCCGCCCACAAACACGCGCACCGGTGCGCCACCAGGTATCGGTAGGCCGAGCCGGCCTTGCAACACATAGGCCAGCGCATCGGCGCAATCGTCCATGCCGGTAGGGAACACATGCGCTGGCGCTAGGCGATAGCTGGCGCTGACAAAATGAATACCCGCTGCCTGCAAGGCGGGGGCCATGAAATACATCCATTCCTTGTAGCCGTTAGTCCAACCGCCGCCATGGAAAAAAACCAGTACCGCGTCACTAGGGAATGCACTGGGAAAGACTTCCAGCGTCTGGTTGGGGCCGGGGCCGTAAGCATGGCTTTGGCCGCGCAGACCCTCGCCGAGCGCAAGTATTTTTCGCTGGTAGGCCGCGCCCAGGGGCGACATGGGCTCTTGGGCCGGGTAGTGGTCCACGAGGCTCACGTAAAGTCCTGCGGGTAAAGCGCCTGGTACACACGTTCGGCGCTTAGCGGGAGCTGGGTCAGGCGGGTACCGGTGGCTTCAACGATGCCGTTAGCTACGGCGGCAGCCACCGCATTGATACCCAATTCGCCCACGCTCTTAGCACCGTACGGGCCGGTGGGCTCCTGCGCCTCGATGACATAAATGACGTGCGATTGGGGCACCTCTGCCATGGTGGGAATTTTGTAATCCATGAGGCTGGGATTTGCCAGACGCGGGCCATCCCATACCAGCTCTTCAGTCAGCGCATAGCCCAAGCCTTGCACGAGTGCACCTTCGATTTGGCCACGCACCATGGCCGGGTTGATGGCCCGCCCCACGTCCGCAGCCGTCCAGGCGCGCGGCACCCGCACTTTGCCGCTGAGCGTATCGACCTCGACCTCGACCACCTGCGCCACAAAACTAAACACACCGATATTGGCAAAGGGCAAGCCCAAGACAACGGCGCGTTTAGGGTCCACGGTTTTTTGATCAAAGACCCAGCTGTTGCTGCCGATGATGGGGCCGCCGGCAGCCCAGTGCGCATAGCCCGATACCTGGGCAAAGCTCAGACTGGCCGCTGCCACGCCTTTGATGCCGACGCTGCCACCCTGGCGCAGCTCGATATCTTCAGGTGCGCATTCCATCATCGCACCGGCGTATTTTTTAATTTGCTTTTCCACTTCGCCGGCCGCGGCAACGACCGAGCGCCCGGTCATATACGTCACACGGCTGGCGGTTGTGCCCCAGTTGTAGGGCGAACCATCGGTATCCGGGCTGGCAATAGCCACCCGGTCCATAGGCACTTGCAGCGCCTGCGCGCACATTTGGGCCAGCGCGGTGTTACTGCCCTGGCCTATGTCCACCGCGCCAGTATTGAGTAGCAGCGTACCGTCTTCGAGCATGCGCACGATGGCGCCAGTGGCCAGCAAACCACTGATGTGCGCCGAGATCGCCAGCCCTAAGCCGCTGCGGGTTTCGCAATGGGCTGCATCGCTGCTAGTCTGCGCTTGCCGCTGCTTCCAGTGGCTGCCTTGCTCCACCGCATCTAGGCATTGCGCCAAGCCATTGGAAAAAATGGATTGACCGCCAAGCCAGCGGTCGCCGTCGCGCTTCATGTTCAAACGGCGGATAGCAAATGCGTCCATGCCCAGCTCGCGCGCAATCGCATCGATTTGCTGCTCGGAGGCAAAGGTCACCTGCGGCACGCCAAAACCACGAAACGCGCCAAAGCGCATCTTGTGGGTGTAGGCCACGCGGCCATGGGCATGCACATGGGCGATGTTGTACGGGCCACAGTTCATCAGCAAGGCATAGCCCAGCACACCGGGACTGTCGTCGCCATAGGCACCGCCGTCCAGTAGCAGTTCGGTTTCGCGGGCGATCAAGGTGCCGTCGCGGCGCGCACCGGTCTTCATGCGGATGGTGGCCGGATGGCGCGCGCGCACGGTTTCAAAGTCTTCCTCGCGACTCAAAATGAGCTTGACCGGCTTGCGCGCCTTCATGGCCAGCATTACCACCACAGGCTGTACATGCGCTTCCATTTTGTTGCCAAAGCCTGCGCCGATGCGGGGCGTGAGGCAACGCAATTTGGTCATGGGCAGGCCCAGTGCCTCGCAGACATTGGCCTGCACCCGGAACACCGATTGATTAGCTGACCACAGCGTGATGCGCCCGGAGGCATCAATCTCGGCCAATGCGCCACAGGGCTCCAAGGACACATGCGCCTGCGCGGGCGTGTGGTAGACCGCTTCCACGACCACATCGCATTGCGCCCAGGCTGATTCCACATCGCCTTCGCGCATAGAGGTGCGCGAGCACAAATTACCCTGGGTACCCGCATCGAATACTTTGATGTAGCTGTCGGTGTTCTCATGTACCAGTGGCGCGCCATCGTGAAGGGCAGAGGCCGGGTCTAACGCGGCAGGCAGCACTGCATAAAACACCTTTATCATCCGCGCGGCCTGGCGCGCAATGGCTTCGGTATCGGCGGCCACCGCCGCTACGATTTCGCCGCAATAGCGCACCTTGCCCAAGGCCAACGCGGGCTCGTCTTTGATGAAAGCGCCCATGCGGTGCGCAGGGTCTAAATCCAGACCAGTGACGATGGCTCGCACCCCGGGCAGCGCCTGGGCGGCGCTGAAGTCGTAGCCCTCTATGCGCGCATGCGCATGGGGGCTTTGCAATAGCGCACCATGCAGCATGCCGGGTCGGTACATATCGGCGATGTACTGGGCCTGGCCGGTGAGTTTTTCGTCACCTTCGAGCTGGTTGACCGACTGCCCCACCGCGCCCTCGGGCAGTGGATCGGCTCGTTTGGTTGCGCAATTCATGGTGCAATCTCCTGTGCGCGCAAGTGCTCAGCCGCTTGCAGCACGGCCGCCACGATAGGCGCGTAGCCGGTACAGCGGCACAGGTTGCCCGACATGGCCGCGCGCACCTGGTCGGCATCGGGGTTGCGGTTGTGCAACAGCAAGGCGTGTGCGCTGATCAACATCCCTGGCGTGCAAAACCCGCATTGAAACGCACCCTCATCGGCAAAAGCTTTTTGCAATGTCTGCATCGCCGCTTGCTGGTTGAGCCCTTCCAGGGTTTGGATCTCCGAATGGGCGCAGCCCTGGGCCAGACTTAAGCATGCACGCACCGGCCAACCATCGCGCACTACGGTGCAGGCACCGCAAACACCCTGGTTGCAACCGCGTTTGGCCGCGGTCAATTGCAATTGGTCGCGCAGGACGGTGAGCAAGCTGTCGTGCAGGCCGACCCGCACCTCAGCATCGGCGCCATTGACTTGCAGTTGCAGGGCTTGACGCGACGCAATCATTGCACGGCTCCGGTTGGCAGTGCCAATTGCCGCACAGCGCGCAGCAATAAGCGGGGTATCAGGGCACGCCGGTAGTCCGCGCTACCACGCACATCATCCAAAGGATCGGCCCGCGCCTGCAAGAGCGCCGCGGCACGCGCCAGCGCACTGTCGCTGCGGTCTTCACTCAGCAGGGCATCGGCAGCATCATCGCGGATAGGCACGGGGCCGCAGGCACCCACCACCACACGGATGCGCCCCTTGGCCGACACGCAGGCTGCGACCGAGGCGGTGGCGTAATCGCCAGCGACCCGCGCATGCTTGATATAGACCCCATGGGCACCTTGCTCAGCTGCCGGCAACAAAACGGCGGTGACCATTTCGCCGGGCTCCAGCGCGGTGAGATACCAGTCTTGAAAGAAATCTTGGGCACCCAGTACGCGGCGGCTAGCGCTGCCGGCAATTTCCACCTCGGCCTGCGCGGCAACCAAGGCGGGCGGATAGTCCAGGCCAGGGTCGGCAAACGAGATTGAGCCTCCGATGGTGCCCATATTGCGCACCGTGGCATTGGCAATTTGCGATGCGGCATGACGCAGCACCGCAGCGGCGCCTAAAGGCAAAGCGCACTGCGCAGTTTCCCGATGGCGGGTAAAGGCGCCGATACGGATGCGGCCATCGGGCAATACCGAAATGCCCTGGATTTCGGGGATCGCCGACAAACTGATCAGCGCTGCCGGTTCGATCACGCGGGCATTGAGCATCGCAACCAGCGTCGCACCACCGGCCATGAGTTTGGCCTCGGGGTCCTGGGCCAGCAATGCGGTAGCCTGGTCCACGGTTTCAGGGAGAAAAAAACCTTGCAACATACGCGTTCCTAGGAAGTAGCGGGTGCGTCTTGCACCAGGCCTTTAGTGTCCGTCAAGGACTGCAAAGCCTTTTGCAAATTACAGGCAAACTGTTCGCCCAGGTTTTGCGCTTGCTTGCGCATCATGCCCAGCGCAAAGCGCCCCAGCCTGCCGGTGACCGAAACCTCAGACTGGTAATGCACTTGGGTGCCCGTGCCTTGCGGGTGCAAGGTGATTTGGCTTTCCGCTTGTAGCATGCTGGCACGCCCGCCCTCTTCACCGCGCGTGACAGCCCAAATACTATTGGCTTCCTGCCGGGTGATTTCCACTTCCAATTCAAACCGGGCTTTGATACCGGCCAGCCCGATTTGGATCACCGTACGGTAGCGCTTCTCGTCCAAGGGCTGCAAGCTTTCGCAGCCAGGCAGGCAGGAGGCCATCAGGCGTACATCGAACAAGTGCTGCAGCACCACCTGCGGCGGCGCGGCGATATCAAATTGGCCTTCGATCAACATATGGAGCGTGGAGCTTAAAGTGCAGGGCCGAACTTAGCGCTGCACGCGCGGCACGATCATCTTGGGGTCCAACAGGCGGCCCTCATCGACCACCACTTTGCCGTCAAGCGCAATCGTGCAGTGGCGCATGGGCACGTCGTAATGGCCGCGCGTGGTGCGTTTGCCACCGCCCTGGCTGTTGGGGCCGGTAGAAAACAAAAAATTGCCGGGGAAGCTGCGGGCACCTGCGCGATTGTGCTCCGGCACATCGCCATTGAGCGCAATATTGTCCCAGCGGCATTGCGGGTTCATGCCCCAACCCAGATGCGACACCGCGAAGGGATCCATATCGTCCGGCCCGGTCTTGCCCTCATCGAGCCAGTCGCGCATCAGCATGGCATCGAGTCCACCCTCGATTTTGGTGACATGGCCGTTTTCGATTTCCAGGTGAATCGGGTCTTGCACATAGCGGCAGTAAGGCAGGATGATGATGTCGCCCGGCATGATGACCACGCGGCCATTGGCACTGCCTTCGTTGGGGAAGGTATGGATCAGGCCAACGCCCCAATGGTCAAAGTGGCCCGGCTCGTCGGCAAAGCCGTACTGGCTCATCACCGGGTATTCGCCCCGGCTGTAGCGCAGGTCAGTACCCGCTTTGCTGGTCACATGCACCTGCTGGGTTTTTTCATACACCCCGTGGGCATACATGATGGCGTCTTTCAGGCCGGGCGGGGATTGCAAATTGAGCAAGTCGTCCGGCGAATCAATCACCATTTGCACCCGTACCCCGTTGTTCATCACCTTCTTAAGCCAGGCGGCGAACAAGGGAATGTGGAAGATCAAAATCATGTCGGCGACCATGAGCGCCTCTAAGGTGCCCTTGCACTGGCCGATGGTGGGAACGCCCACTTTGGTCCAGCCGGGAATCATGTTTACGCGCATCTCGTAAATGTCAAAGCCCATTTCCTCGGCGGCAGCAAAAGCGGCCTGGATGTACTCAGGCCGGGTGCCCAGGTCGCTGACCACAGCCACCGTCTGTCCGGGACCTACTTTGCACAGTTCAAATTGCTTGCGGAACAAGTAAGGCAGTTTTCCGGGATTTACCAAGGGGGTGCGAACGGCCGATTGCATACGAATTCCTTTGATAGACACGAAAAACAGGGGTTCAAACCCGACTCCATAAGATGGCTCTAAACCAGTCTATGGACATGTTCCGCAGGTGTCAATAGCGAATACCATATGTTTTTAAACTTTTTTTGTTGCGCCGCAGCAAGCTATTTTCTGCGTTGGGCAGTACTATCGCGTAGGCGCTGTGCGGGACTAAATACGCTTGCCTGCACTGCCGCAAAGCAGGCGCGCGCTGGCCCTTGCGCTTGGCACAGGCCGCATCAACGCAAGGGATACCCGATGGCGCAGGTAAAAAAAGAAGAAGTCCGGCATGCCATTTTGCAGGCAGCTTTTGCTTTGTTCAGCGAGCAAGGCTATAGCGACACCACGATTCCTGCGATTGCGCGGCGCGCCGGTTTCTCTACAGCCAATGTGTACAGCTACTTTCGCTCCAAAATCGATATTTTGTTTACGCTCTATGAGCCCTGGCTGCAAGACTGTCTGGACAAATTTGAATCTTCTATCCGGCGGGTCAAAGACCCGCACAAACGCATGGAACGCATTTTGTTCGCCCTGTGGCGGGACTTACCGCGCGCCAGCAATGGCTTTGCCAACAATGTGATGCAGGCGGTGTCCACCAGCGCCGGCTCGGAAGACTACAGCCCGCGTTTGCGTCTTTTATTTCAAAACCGGGTGGCGCGCTGGATGCAATCGTGCACGCCTGTGAGTGAACGCGAGGCCGCCAGTATGGCCGCAGTCGCTTTGATGGCGTTTGACGGTTTTGCCATGAATGTGCATTTGCCGCATGGTGTTAGCTGCGATCAAAAAACGGTGCAGGTGTTTGCGGCGCTGTTAATGCGTAGTGCCCAGCCGGCAAGTCCATGATGCATGCGCCGACAGCCCGGTTGGCATAGCTAGCGACTGGTAGCAAACGCAGCCCTTCGCCTTTCGCTCTATGCCCTTCGGGCCAGGCTACCCACGGTCACGGGGCGCCAGCGCGTAGTAAGTGGCCATATCGGCTCGGTCCAATGGCTTGACCATAGTTTGCACATCATGCACATGTCCACCCAAGTCCACTCCACGCCGCACTGTCGCAGGTACAAAGCCAGTCTTTTCCCAAAACCGGCGCCCGCGCAGATTGACCTGAGCCACACCCAGGCGTAGGTATTGCGCGCCCTGGCTTTGGGTCCAAACTTCTAATTGATACAGCCATCGTTGCGCAAAACCGGTTCGGTGCAAGGCAGTGGTGACGATAAAAAAGCCCAGGTGCCACACGGCAGGTGCGGGGTAGTTTTCAATGATGTCGGCCACCGCCAACAACTGGCCGCTTGCGCCCAACACGCCGATAAAGTGTTTGCGCGCATCAGAAAAATCTTGCGCCGCAAAGGCCCGCAGGTCAATCAATGCCGCGCCAGGGGATGCAGGCCGTCCGCTCAATAATACGAAATAGTCAGGGTTGGCGTCGTAGAAAGATTGCACCAAGGCTGCATCGTCTTCGCCCAGCAGCACGGTGCGCATGTCCGCTTGCGGGGCTGATGGCAAGGGCATGGAATGCAGGTGCTGATTACCGGACTAAAGGCCAACTAGGCACAGGCGCTGCTTACTGCGCCTGAAACCCGCTTTGCTTGATGATGCGCGCCCAGGTTTGCGCATAGGCATGTTCCCGGCTTGCCAATTGAGCAGAGGGGATAAAGCCCACCGTCAGACCCATGGCGGTAAGCGGATCACGCACGTCGGGCATCGCTAACACTTTGGTGAGCGCATCCGAGAAACGGTCAATGGCAGCTTTGGGCGTGCCGGCCGGAGCAAAAAAGCCGTAATAAGGGACGTCTTCAAAACCGGCCAGCCCCAGTTCGGCGAAGGTAGGCACATCGGGTAAGACCGCCTGGCGGTTGGCGCCCAGCACGGCGACGATACGTACTTTGCCGGCCTTGTGGTTTTCGATGAAATCGGGCACGGAAGCGACACCGGCGGCGATCTGATTACCCAGCATGTCGGCCATCATGGGTGCGCTGCCCCGGTAGGGCGCGCTGTTCAAATCGAGTTTGTATTTTTCGCCAATCACTTTGACCAAAAACTCGGGCACCGAGGCGGGTGCGGGCACACCCACCGTGCTCTTGCCGCCACCGGCACTGCGCACCCAGGCGCTGTAGTCGTTGACCGACTTGGCCGGGGTAGCTCCGGAAACCGCCAGCGCATTGACAAAGGTCGCAAATCCGGCAACGGCCACAAAGTCGCGCGCCGGTTCAAAGCCGGGGTTTTTAACCACCAGCGGCAAGATGGAGATGGTGTGGTCGTGCGACAGAAAAACTGTATTGCCATCGGGCGCTGCAGCTTTGAGCGCTTGCGCGGCGATTTGGCCACCCGCACCGGCTTTGTTTTCCACCACCACCGGCACGCCCAACTGGTCTTTGAGCTTATCGGACAGGATACGCGCAATGGCATCGGTGCCGCCGCCCGGCGGAAAGCCCACCAGCACTTTGACCGGGCCACTTTGCGCCCACACCATGGGAGCCAAACACAGGGCCAGAACGGCCAGCAAGGCTTGCGACGCGCTGCGCAAGCGGCGGGAATTGAACATATTTAGCACTCCTTCACGAACAGGCCATCCGCACCGCGATGGCCCGCGTGCGTAGGATTAGAACAAGCCGACCACTTTGCCGGAATCGTCGATATCAATGTGGTCCGCCGAAGGCACCTTGGGCAGGCCCGGCATAGTCATGATATCGCCACACACCATCACGATAAATTCAGCGCCTGCGGCCAGGCGCACTTCGCGGATATTGACGGTGTGGTCCGTGGGCGCGCCACGGCGCGACGCGTCGGTGGAGAAAGAGTACTGCGTCTTGGCCACGCACACCGGGTAGTGGCCGTAACCGGCCTCTTGCAGGCGCTTGATTTCAGCGCGCACTTTGGCGTCGGCGCTGATGTCGCTGGCGCCATAGATTTTGGTGGCGATGGCTTTCATCTTGTCCCACAATGGCGCGTCGTCTTCATAGACAAACTTAAAGCCGCTGCTGGGCTTGTCGGTCAAAGCCACCACCGCACGCGCCACCTCTTCGGCACCCGCGCCGCCATCGGCCCAATGGCGCGCTGACAGTACCGGCACGCCCAAGTAGGCAAGCTTGTCTTTGAGCAAGGCAAACTCAGCCGGGGTATCCGCAGTGAACTGGTTCATGGACACCACGCAGGGCAGGCCGTAGTGGTTGCGGATGTTGTTGACGTGGCGATCCAAATTGGCAATGCCACGCTCCAGCGCAGGCAGGTTCTCGGTGTTGAGTTCTTTCAGGTCGCAACCGCCGTGGTATTTGAGCGCGCGTATCGTGCCCACCAGGACCACAGCCGATGGGCGCAGACCGGATTTGCGGCACTTGATATCCACAAATTTTTCCGCACCCAGATCGGCACCAAAACCGGCTTCGGTGACCACGTAGTCGCCCAGTTTGAGCGCCATCTTGGTCGCCAGCACCGAGTTGCAACCGTGTGCGATATTGGCAAACGGGCCGCCGTGGATAAAGGCCGGGTTGTTTTCCAGAGTCTGCACCAAGTTAGGCTTGAGCGCTTCGCGCAACAGCACCGTCATGGCGCCGTGGGCCTTGAGGTCACGCGCGCAAACCGGCTTTTGATCACGGGTGTAGCCGATCACGATATTGCCCAGGCGCTCTTTCAAGTCCTTCATGCTGGTCGCCAGGCAGAAAATCGCCATCACTTCGGAGGCCACCACAATGTCAAAACCGTCTTGGCGGGGATAGCCATTGCCCGGCCCACCCAAGGACACGGTGATATCGCGCAGCGCCCGGTCGTTCATGTCCATCACGCGCTTCCAGGTGATGCGGCGCACATCGATGCCCAGGGCATTGCCGTGGTGGATGTGGTTGTCGATCAGCGCGGACAGCAGATTGTTGGCCAAACCGATGGCGTTGAAGTCGCCGGTAAAGTGCAGGTTGATGTCTTCCATGGGCACCACTTGCGCCATGCCGCCGCCGGCCGCACCGCCCTTCATGCCAAACACCGGACCCAGGCTGGGCTCGCGCAGGCAAATAATGGTTTTCTTACCGATGCGGTTGAGCGCGTCGCCCAAGCCTACGGTGGTGGTGGTCTTGCCCTCGCCCGCCGGTGTGGGGCTGATGGCGGTGACCAAAATCAATTTGCCGTCCGGGCGGTCGTTCAGGCTGTCCACATACTCCAAAGACACCTTGGCTTTGTAACGGCCATACGGGTCGAGCGCATCGTCCGGAATGCCCAGGCCTGCGGCGATCTGGCTTATGGGCTTCATAGTGGCTTTTTGGGCGATTTCGATGTCTGAAAGCATGGGGTTCTCCATTCGTTAAGCAATAGTGCTGCGCCTGCGTCGTACCGGTGGGCCGTAAGCAAAAAGCGGTGTGAGGCAATGTACGTTTGCGCTCCCGGCTGGACGGCCGGTTTAGCGACCCGCCATTGTCACGTGACGACAGGCTCTAGCGAAGCGCGCAATCCGAGGAATTGGCGCGCTCGGCCAGCAATTGCTGCACAGCCAGGCGGAAATTCATTATATTTACCGCGCGCATGCCATCGGGCAGGCACTGCAGGATGCCGGTTTCAGACACGACAAAGTCCATACGCACATCGTGCGCCTGTGGGTCCAAGCTATCTATGCGGGAGATTTCAAAAGCGGTGGCAATACACACCGGTTTTCGCACCATAGCCGCCAAGGTACGGTCAAAGTAGCCGCCGCCATAGCCCAGGCGGTAGCCCTGTGCGTCAATACCCACCGGGGGCACTAGCAGCACATCGGGCAACAGGATTGGGGTATCGCGCGGCACCGGGATGTCGTACACGCTTTTTTCCATTGCCACGCCGGGCCACCAGTGGCGAAACTCCAAAGGCATTCCCGCTCCACGCACCAACGGCAAGGCGCTGCGCACGCCTTTTGCGCGCAAGCGAGCAGCTAGCGGGCGAGCATCAAACTCCGCCCGGTAGGGCCAGCACAAGCCCAACACGCAAGAGGCTTGTAAATCCAGGGCTTCGTTAAGTAAAGCGTTGATGGCAGCGCTCCAAGCCGCGCGATCCTGCGCGGATGCGGCGCCGCGTGCCGCCAGCAATTGCGCGCGTTGCTGTGTGCGCCAGGTATGCGCCGCTTGGCTTAAAGCCATAGCGCATGCGGCTGGGGTTCACTCCGCATATTGCGCCACCGGCACGCAACTGCAAAACAGATTACGGTCGCCATAGACGTTGTCCACGCGGCCCACGGCAGGCCAGTATTTTTGTAACAGCAAATCGGGCAGCGGGAAAGCGCCCAACTCGCGGGTATAGGGCCTGTCCCAGTCGCTGTGCACCACGCTGGCAGCGGTGTGCGGTGCGTGCACCAGCGGGTTGTTCTCGCGCGGCCAACGGCCTTGTTCCACTTGTGCGATTTCTTTGCGGATGGCGATCATGGCATCGATGAAACGGTCCAGCTCTTCACGGGTTTCGCTTTCGGTGGGCTCGACCATGAGCGTACCGGCCACTGGAAAGCTCAGTGTGGGCGCATGAAACCCGTAATCGATCAGGCGCTTGGCCACGTCTTCAGCGCTCACGCCCGAGCTTTCTTTGAGCGGTCGCAAATCCAAAATGCATTCATGCGCCACACGCCCGTTAGCACTGGCGTAGAGCGTGGGGTAATGGTCATGCAAACGGTGGCTAATGTAATTGGCCGCCAGGATGGCTGCCTCGGTGGCATGGCGCAAACCGCCCTCGCCCATCATGCGGCAGTACATCCAACTAATAGGCAACACCGCGGCATTACCCAAAGGCGCTGCCGAAATACTGCCTATATGCCCACCGAGCGCGCCCGTGCTGACATGGCCAGGCAGATAGGGTACCAAGTCTTCCACCACGCAGACCGGCCCGACGCCGGGGCCACCGCCGCCGTGTGGAATGCAAAAGGTTTTATGCAAATTAAGGTGGCTGACATCGCCGCCAAACTCGCCCGGCGCGGCTACGCCCACCAGCGCATTCATATTCGCGCCGTCGACATACACGCGCCCACCGTGGCTGTGCACCAAAGCGCACAAGTCTTTCACTTGGGTTTCAAATACGCCATGCGTGCTGGGATAGGTGATCATGACGCAGGCCAAATTAGCACTGTGTTTTTCGCAATGTGCGCGCAAGTCGTCCATGTCCACATTGCCGTGGCTGTCACACGCCGTAACCACTACGTCTAGCCCCGCCATTTGCGCGCTGGCCGGGTTGGTGCCGTGGGCCGAAGAGGGAATCAGGCAGATGTTGCGGTGTCCCTGGCCCTGCGCAGCCTGGTAGGCGCGGATAACCAACAAGCCTGCGTATTCGCCCTGGCTGCCGGCATTGGGCTGCAGGCTGATGCCGGCGTAGCCGGTGGCCTGGCACAACCAGTCGCGCAGCTGCTGGTCCAGCGCGGCGTAACCCTGGCGCTGCTCTGCCGGGGCAAACGGGTGGATGTCGGAAAACTCCGGCCAGGTGATGGGAATCATCTCGCTGGTGGCGTTGAGTTTCATGGTGCAGCTGCCCAGCGGGATCATGCTTCGGTCCAGCGCCAGGTCCTTGTCGCTGAGCATGCGCATATAACGCAACATGCCGGTCTCGGAATGGTGGCTGTTGAACACCGGGTGCGTCAGGAAGGTGCTGGTGCGGCGCAAGGCCGGGGGCAGGCTGGCCGGTGTGCTGGCGGCGAGGGTGTCGACG
>CAMBFN010000028.1 GCA_945865425.1 Comamonas sp. lk
CACCGATGCGCCTGTCGGACGTGGAGACGGCACAAAAAATGGTCATGCGCGCAGCACGCAAACTGGCCGACGCCGGCGACTTGGTGCTAGGCGGCGGGGCCGACTATGTCTAACACGGCGCAAGCCGAAGCACGCAAGCCCGAGGTCCGCCCCGCGCGGGTCTGGCAACCGACCGACCTGTTGCACCCGATTGCCCCCGAGGGTGGTTTTCTGCCCAGCCCCTGGAAGCCCACCCAAGCCGCAGGCTTTGACCCGCAAGGTTTTGCGACCCCGGTGCTGGACCTGCAAGCCATGGCCCGCGAGGCGGCGGCCAAAGCCGCTGCGGCGCAAGCGCCTCAAGGCGAGCAGGATGACGCGGCGCAAGCCGATGCACCAGAGGCACCAAGCGCAAACAGTGACGAGGCTTCGGACGCAGAGCAAGCAAAGAACACCAAGGCCGAGCCACCTCCAAGCACACCGGCTACCCCCGCCATAGACGCCCAGGCACTGGAAAAAGCCCGCGCGGATGGCCACGCACAAGGCATGGCCGATGCGCGTGCCCAACTGCAGGCCCAAGCCACTAGCGAAGCGCAAGCAGCCTTGGGTCAGGACCATGCGCTTCTAGAAAAATTACAAGCCGCTCTGTCGGACCTGCAACAAAGCCCGCAAAGTTTCTTTGAACCCCTCAAACGCCTGTCGCTGCATTTAGCCGAGCAACTGGTACTAGCCGAGTTGCAGCTCGATGGCAGCGCCATTGAGCGCCTGGTGCAACGCTGTGTGGACGATTTGGGGCAACACGACGAATCCATGGTGACGGTGCATTTGCACCCCAGCGATGTCGAACGCCTGCACAGCATGCGCGAGCGTACCGGGCTCAATGAAGGCTCTTCGCTGCGCCTGCAAGCCGACGAAACCCTGCTGCCCGGCAGCGTGCGCGCCAGCGCCCATGACGCTATCGTGGAAGACTTGATCGCCGAGCGCCTGAGCACCCTGGCGCGCGGCCTGCAAATCGATACGCCGCGCTGGAGTGCGCAAACTGCTTTTAGCCCCGAGCGTATTGCCGCCGACCGCCTGCCCAGCAGCCGGGTAGAGGATGCGCAGCCACGCATGGCCGCAGCCGCGCCCTACGCCTCCATGCCGACAGCCCAGTCTGCGACCTTGGACGAGGTGCAGCACGCGCCTAGTCCCGCGACTGCGCCCTCGGGCTATGACACGGTAGCCGCGATCGACGAGATTTTGAACGACGAAAACCATGTTTGACTTTGGGGCTGACGTCAGCCAAGCCATACCCCAGCTGCACAGCAAATTACCGCAGCGCAGCGGTACGCTGGTGCGCCTGGTCGGCCTGCGTTTGGAAGCGCGCGGCATCATGGCGCCTATCGGTGCCTGCTGCGAAGTCGTTGGCATGAGCGGCCAACGCATAGAAGCCGAAGTCGTCGGCTTTGCCGATAAAACCATTTACCTGATGCCTTTTTCTGAGCCTACGGGCATCGGCCCGGGCGCCACGGTGCGCGTACTGAGCGACAGCGGCCATGCATTGCTGGGCGAGGAATTGCTAGGCCGCGTTATTGATGCGCAAGGCGAAGCGCTCGATGGCCGCCCCAAACCGGCCTGCACCACCAAGCTGGGCCTGCTGGGCTTGCCCATCAACCCCATGGAACGCGGCCCGATTGACCGGGTGTTGGACGTGGGCGTAAAAGCCATCAACGGATTATTGACACTGGGGCGCGGCCAGCGCGTGGGCCTGGTGGCCGGATCGGGCGTGGGCAAAAGTGTGCTGCTGGGCATGCTCACCCGCTTTACCAAGGCCGATGTGGTGGTGATCGGCCTGATCGGCGAGCGCGGCCGCGAAGTGCAGGCCTTTATCAATGAAACCCTGGGGCCTGCAGGCCTGGCCAAAGCGGTGGTCATCGCCGCGCCGGCCAATGTCTCGCCAGTCTTGCGCCTAAAAGGCGCGCACCTGACGCATGTGGTGGCTGAGTATTTCCGCGATCAGGGCAAAGACGTGTTGATGCTGGTGGACAGTCTGACCCGCGTCGCCCATGCGCAGCGTGAAATCGGCCTGGCCATTGGCGAGCCGCCCACCTCCAAAGGCTATCCGCCTTCGGTATTTGCGCTCTTGCCCAATTTGATTGAACGCGCCGGCGTAGGCCGCCACGGCCATGGTTCGATCACCGCGATCTACACCGTGCTGGCCGAGGGCGATGACGGTAACGACCCGATCGTGGACATCGCCCGCGCCTCGCTGGACGGGCAGGTCATGCTCTCGCGCAAACTGGCGGACGCTGCGCACTACCCGGCCATCGACCTGACCGGGTCGATATCGCGTGTGATGCAAAACCTGCTGGCGCCCACCGACTTGAAACTGGCCAACCGCTTTAGGCGCCTGTGGTCGCTCTACCAACAAAACGTGGACCTGATCCAGGTCGGCGCTTACCAGCCGGGCACGAACGGTGAAATTGACCAGGCCATCGCATTGCGCGGGGCCATGGAAACCTTTTTGCGCCAGGACATGTACAGCGGCATTGACGAAAGCCAGACCCGCGCCGATGTGCGGGTGCTGATGGAGCAATAGCCATGCAAGTACGCGCCTGCTGGTCCGCGCTGGAGAACAAAGCCGAGCGCAAAATCACGCGCATCCGCGAGGACACCGCACGCGCGCAAGAGCTGCGCCAGTCGCTGCTGGCAAGCCAAGCCAAGTTGGAACAGATGTACCAGGAGTACTACGAAAAAAACGCGGCCAATAGCAGCTACAAAGGTATGACCGATGCCATGAACCAGCGCCAATTCATGTCCCAGCTGTTGAATTTGCGCGAACGCGTGAAAAGCGATATCGAGCGCTCGCAAACGCATTTGACTACGCTGGCACACCACCTGGTGCTGGCCGAAACCGAACGCCTAAAGATGCAAACGCTGACAGAAAACGATCGCTTGGCCGTTGCCAAGTTTGTCGAAAAGCGCGAGCAGTCGCGTATGGATGAGTTAGGCGTGATGCAATTTAACCGGGCCCAAACGTCATGAACCCTTCAGGCGGCTTGCGTTGGCATTGGAAAGCATGGCGTAGCCAAGGCCTATGGGAACCGACTTGTCAGGACATCGCCACCTGGTTGGCAGAAAAGCCCGCCCAGCGCAGCGAATTACTACTGATCGGTGCCAGCGCCGGTTGGATGATGTCCAGCGCCTGGCTGGCGGGATTTCGCAAAGTTACCACCTACGATATAGATCCCCTGGCAGGTCCGCTGTTTCGCTGGCGCCACGGCAAATCCTTGTCCGCCTCAGGCACCGAGCTGCTGTGCGAACGTGGCGACGCGCTCAACCAATTGGGCGAGGTACTGCAAGCGCACCGCCAAGCGCTGGTACTGTTTGACAATGTGCTGGGCCAGATTCGCTTTCACCATCCGGACGTGGATGAGGCCAGCCACCGCATCGCCAGCATCCGGCGCCGCCTGCGCGGCCGGCACTGGGGCAGCATCCATGACGCCTACTCCGGCCCGGTGCGCACGCCGGTATCGCGCCGCGCCCACACCCCCATGATGCGCAGTGTGCAGCCACCCTACCCGACTGCCAGTGCCCGCAAACGCGACCAGCAGGACGCGCCGCAACGCGCTGCCTTTGCCGCCTTTGGCAGCCAGCTCGACGCCGATGGCGCGTGGCTGGACCACCTTACCGGCGACCTATTTCCCCCGGGAACCCAAGTCAGCCACATCGCATGGCCGCACTTGGACGATTACTGCCACTGGCTGCAAGCCGCGTGGGTGGAGCCGCAATGACTATGCAAGCCACATCACATACAAGACCAGAGCGCGGGCGTCTGCACGGCATCAGCCGGGCAATTGCCCTGGCGACCCTGCTGCTCGCCGCTTGTGGTGGCGTACCTGAGGAGCCGCTGGTCGAAGCACCAGCGCCCGCAGCAAGCGAGCCAATACCACCGGCACCGCCTGCAACGCTTTTGGCCGGGCTTTACAAGGGAGCCTTGGACAGCAACCCTAACCGCGAGTTTTTGGCGCTGGTAGTGCCCGACGTTGGGAAAAATGTGCATGTGTACGGCTGGTACTACAACGCCAACGATCTGCATCTGGCCCATCTCTACGAAGGTCAGCTGGAGCTCGGTATCGAGGGCAATGCGGCCCATGTGCCGCAGAGTTGGCGGGTTATTGAAGGCGCCAATAACTACCCGGCAATCGCCAGTGTCTCGGCTTCATCGCTCAAACAATTGTCAGCCACGCTGTCCGTTAGCCGTAGCAGCGTAAGCAATTACACGCTGACGGCCGAGGCTTTGTCCCAAGCAGGCTATGACGTCAGCGCAACGCCAATGAACCTGAGCAACAGTAGCTGGAACGGACACTGGTCAAGCAAAAACGATACGGCAGTGGGTAGGCTGCAATTTGGCACCAACGGCACACCGGATGTATCCGGCACTAATTGGGCATGCTTTAGTGGGAACGCGCCGCTTACCTGGAAATGGACTGCCCAATCATTGAATTACTTCAAGGTGACCCTCTCCTTGGGCTCCATCACCTTGTGCCCAGAATGGCAAAGACAGTCACTCGAAGGCGTGGCGACGGTATCCACGCAGAACGGCGTCTATCAATTGGATATGATGCTGCTAGACGGCAAGGGCGCCGGAATTTCTTACCGTGGAACACGCTAAGGGTGCCATGGTGATTCAAGATTTCGGTTTTCGTGCCGATAAAAGCGCAATAGGTTTGCCGGCTTCAATCCGGCGCCCAGGCTTTGCGTGCATCTTTGAAGTGTCTACTTTTCAGACTCCCTATCCGAAAGAAAAGCTATGAAAAGAATCCTGTTGGAAGTATTTTTGGTCGCCGCCCTGATAGGCGCAAGCGTGTTTGGCTTTATGAACCAAAAACAAGCGGCCGTGTCCAAGGCCAAGATTACCGAGTTGACGGCAGCGGCCGAAGCGGCTGAGAAAACCGTCAAGGAAAAAGAGGAAAGCCTCAAAGCGGCCGAAGAAGAAATGAGTGCCTTGCAGGGGGAAATTACACCTCTGGAAGAAAAAGTCAATCAACTTGAAGCCGTCAAAGCGGCCCTGGCCAGCGGCTCAACCTTGAGCGACTTGGAAAACGCTTACAAAAAGGAAAAAAACCTTTCTGCTGAACGCCAGACCGGCTTGGGCGCACTGCGTATGCTGACCAAAGGTGCTGAAGACCCTGGCGCTCTGGAAGCCTTTCGCAAAGCGCTGCAATTGTCCGAACTGGGTGACCGCAAGAACACGATTTGCGCAGCCCAGCTAGGCCTGGTCGCCGCAGGCGAAAAAATAAAGGTCATGGCTGATTGCCTGCCCAAGTCTGAAAAAGCGGCCCGTGGCGACAAGGAAGAAAAAGACGGCCACGATAAAGACCATAGCCACGGCAAAAAAGAGGATGGCAAAGGCAAAGCCAAGGACGATGGCCATGGTGCCAAAAAAGACGATAAGCATGCCGCACCCCATTGGGATTACGAAGGTGAAATGGGCCCAGAGAAGTGGGGTAAAGAATTCCCCACCTGCGCCAAAGGTAAATCACAGTCACCGCTGGACATCAAAGGGCCATTCGTCAAATCACGCATGGTGGTGAGCGCCGACTACAAAGAAGGCGCCCTGAAAATGATCAACAACGGGCATACCATTCAGGTCAATATTCCGCCCGGTAGCAAGCTGCGTGTCGACGGCATCGTCCATGAACTGCTGCAGTTTCACTTCCACAAACCCAGCGAAGAAAAAATAGACGGTAAGCCCATGGCTATGGTGGTGCACTTTGTGCACAAAAACGCCGATGGCAAGCTCGCTGTGCTAGGTGTTTTGCTTAAAGAAGGCAATGAAAACCCCGGCATCAAAACCCTGTGGGCCAACCTGCCTAAAGAAGAGAATGTGGAATATGTGCCAGAAGGTGTGAACTTCAACCCCGGCAATCTACTGCCGCGTGAGTTTGATTTCTACAGCTATGAAGGCTCGCTCACCACGCCACCGTGTACCGAAGGCGTGCGTTTCTTTATTCTCAAGACCACGGTCAACATCGCCAAGGAACAGGTGCACGCCTTCCCCTTCAAGATGAATGCCCGCCCAGTGCAGCCGCTCAACGGTCGTGAGCTCCTGAGCAACTAAAAGCGACTGCCAAGCCGCCCACTTCGCGAAGGCCCCATTATGAAAAAGCAATCTTCCATGGGCGCCGTGCTGGCTGCCGTGGTGATCACCCTGATCATCGCGGCGCTGACGGGTTGGGGCCTGGTGGCGCTGGGCGTCATCCACCTGGATCCCTCAGGATCGGTCAAGCGCGATGGCGACCTAGAAAGTGCCAAGGACAAACTGGCCAAAGTCAGCGGCCAGTTTGTGTGCGAGGTCACGGTATCCACCCCCCAGGGCGCGCTCAACTCCGAGCCCAAGGTGTACCCCGATATGTTGGTAGCCGGCCTGGAACCCGATGCCGGCTCGGGTTGGTACCAAGGTGAATACTCCATCACTGAATCGCGCAAAGGCGCCCTCAAAATGGAAGGTACCAAGGCCTTTGTGAGCCGCCCGGCTATGTTTGAGCGCTTCGGTCAGATGGTCACCCAAGAGGAATTCACCATTGACCTGGCCGATGGGGCCTTCGTACAAACCCTGACCTTCAAAGACGGTACACGCAGGCACATGATCAAAGGCGTGTGCGCGAGATTCATCCGAGCGCCCTTCAAATAAAACCGCCCCAAGCACCACGACTACGCCACCGCAGGGTGGCGTTTTTTTGTGGCCTGCGGGATGCGCCTTAGCGGCTAGCGGCTACCTACAATCGGTCCTCATGAACTTTCTCACCATGCTTGCCCAGGCTGAGCGCAGCAACCAGTCGCTGCTTTGCGTCGGGCTGGACCCCGATCCCGCCAAGTTTCCGTTGCACTGGCGCGGCGATGTCAGCAAAATTTTTGACTTTTGCGCCGCCATCATCGATGCCACGGCAGACCAGGCGATTGCATTTAAGCCCCAAATCGCCTACTTCGCTGCACACGGCGCGGAGCGTCAATTGGAGCGCCTGATGGCGCATATGCGCGCTAGCGCACCCCAAGTACCGGTGATTTTGGATGCCAAGCGCGGCGACATTGGCAGCACCGCCGAGCAATACGCCGCCGAGGCCTTCGAGCGCTACGGGGCCGACGCCATTACGCTTTCGCCCTTTATGGGCTTGGACTCGGTACAACCCTATTTGCGCTACCCCGGCAAGGGCGCTTTTTTATTGTGCCGCACCTCTAACCCCGGCGGCGACGACTTTCAAAACCAGCGCCTGCAAGACCTGCCCGGCGCACCGCGCTTGTATGAACACATCGCGCACTTGGCTCAAGGTCCGTGGAACGACAACGGCCAACTCGGCTTGGTGGTGGGTGCCACCTACCCACAAGAGTTGGAGCGCGTGCGCGCCCTGGCGCCCACGGTGCCGCTCTTAATTCCCGGCGTAGGCGCCCAGGGCGGCGACGCGCATGTCACCGTGCAAGCAGCCTGGCGCGGCAGCGCCTCGCACACCAGCGGACCGATTGCGGTCAATGCATCGCGTTCGATCATTTATGCATCTGACGCAGCCGATTTCGCGCAAGCAGCCCGCCGCGAGGCCAGCGCCTTGCGCATGAGTTTGCAAGAGGCACGCGTTTTCAGCGCCTAAGCGGGGTGCGAAACCGGCCAAATCAAGACGATAGCCACCGGTCATATTTTGCAAAGGTTTTCAATGCAGCTCTATACCGCGCCACGCGCGCCCAACCCGCGCAGGGTACATATCTTTATGGCCGAAAAAGGTATCACCACGATTGCGCAAATTCCTGTAGACCTCAATGCCGGTGAACACCGCGCCAGCGACTATCTGGTTAAAAGCCCTTTGGCCAAAGTGCCGGCGTTGCAGTTGGACGATGGCCGGGTGCTGACCGAAACCCGGGCGATTTGCACCTACTTGGAAGGCCTGTTTCCCGAGCCCAACTTGATGGGCCATGACAGCACAGAGCGTGCCTTTATCGAGATGGCCGACCGGCGCGTGGAGTGGACGATTTTGCTGGGCGCGGCCAATAGCATCCGCCACAGCCATCCGGGCCTGGCGGCCCTAGAGCAGCCGCAATTCCCCGAGTTTGGGCAGTCGCAAACGGCCAAGCTCAAAGCCAATTTACAGGTCTTTGATGCCATGCTGCAAAACCAGCAATGGATGGCCGGCGAGCGATTTACCATTGCTGATATCACCGCTTTTTGCGCGCTGGAGTTTGCGCGCGGACTGTTGAAATTTAGACCGGCTGACCTGGGCTACGAGGCCTTGCAAGCATGGCGCGAACGGGTAGCAGCGCGCCCGGCGGCGCAAGTGCTTTAAGAGCAGACAGGCAAGACGATTAAGCCTTGCGACTGGGCGTCCCCAAGCAGCGCGTCATCGCCAGGAGCGAAGCGACGTGACTATCCATGCACGCATGGAGTCATAGATTGCCATGGCCTTAGGCCTCGCTATGACTGATTTTTTACCGCAACGCCATCCACTTGCCCCGGCTTTGGCATGGCTTGATTAGACTTTTAGCAAAGCTGTAGAACGCTGCGTGGCCAGCACCTTATCCACACGTCGGCCATCGAGGTCGATGACTTCAAACACCCAGCCTTGGTGGTTGATGCGTTCGCCCAAAGCGGGCAGGTGGCCGGTCAAGGCCATGAGCAAGCCGGCCAGGGTGTTGTAGCGGCCCCGGTCTTCGTCGGGCAACTCGTCCAAATCTAAACGCGCCTTGACTTCATCGACCGGCATGACGCCATCGAGCAACCATGAGCCATCCTCGCGCCGTGTGGCCCAGGCGTCGGCTTGCGCGCCGTATTGCAATTCACCGGTAATAGCCTCAAGCAAGTCGCGCGGCGTAAGCAGGCCTTGCACCACGCCGTATTCATCGACCACGAACAGCAAGCGTGCCGCTTTCAGACGGAACTGCTCCAGTAACTCCATGGCGCTCAAAGTTTCGGGCACAAAAACTGCGGCTTGCGCAAAAGCGGCAATCGGCTCTTGGCTGTGCGCGCCCAGGTCCAGCAAGTGCGCCACGCTGATGATGCCCACCACATCGTCCAGGGAAGCGCGGCACACCGGGTACCAAGAATGCGCACCATTCCCTGCCCCACGCCCGGCCAGTCGCAGGCAATCATCCACGCTGTCCGAGGCGTCTAGCCATTGCACATCGCTGCGCGGCGTCATCAGCGAGGTAAGCGGGCGTTCCTCCAGCCGGAATACGTTTTGCACCATCTGGTGCTCATGTTCTTCGATCAGGCCAGCGTCCACGCCCTCCTCCAGGCTGGCCGATATTTCTTCCTCAGTCACCGCGCGCGCGGTATTGGTGTCTATGCGCAAGAGCTTGAGCACGGCGGCGGTCGTGCCCGAGAGCAATTTGACAAAGGGCTTGGCCGCCTGCGCCAGCCACAGCATGGGCCGCGCTACCCAGCAGGCCATGGTTTCGGGGTGCAATTGGCCAATACGCTTGGGTACCAGTTCGCCAAAAATAATGGTGGTAAAGGTAATCACGGTGACCACCAAAGCCGTGGCAGTCAGCCCTGCCGCCTTGTCCGCCATACCCAGGGCCACCATCCACGCCGCCACGCTATCGCTAAAGGCGGCCTCACCGACAATACCGTTGAGCACGCCGATAGAGGTAATGCCCACTTGCACGGTAGACAGGAACTGGTTGGGATTGCTTAACAACTCCAATGCCGCCTGGGCACCCTTGTCACCGGCCTCGGCCAAGGCGCCCAAGCGGGCACGGCGGCTTGCGGTCAAGGCCAATTCGGACATGGCAAAGACGCCGTTGAGCAGCGTCAAAAAAATAATCAGCAAAAATTCCATGGAATCCACAAGACAATCAGCGGTATGGCACTTTACTTGATCGGCGACATTCAAGGTTGCGATAGCGCGCTGGAGCGCTTATTGGCCCATATCGATTTTTCACCCAGCCGCGATACGCTGTATGTGCTGGGCGACCTGGTCAACCGCGGGCCCGACTCCGCAGGCGTGCTGCGCCGCTTGCGGGCGCTCGATGACGCGGCGCGCTGCCTGCTGGGCAACCACGATCTACATTTGCTGGCCGTGGCGCAGAAGCTGCGCAAAGCGCACCGCAAAGACACGCTCGATAGCGTGCTTTATGCGCCGGACCGGGAAAACTTGCTTGACTGGCTGCGCCATCAGCCGATGGCCATTCACTTGCGCCACCATGGCGCCTCGGTCTTGATGGTGCACGCCGGGGTTCTACCGGCATGGACCTGCGAAAAGACTATGGCCCTGGCCGCTGAGGTGCAAAACATGTTGCGCGGCGCGGACTATGCGGATTTTTTGGCGACGATGTACAGCAGCCTGCCGGACCAGTGGGATGATGGCCTGCAAGGCCATGACCGTTTGCGCGTGATCGTCAACGCGCTGACGCGCATCCGCTTTTGCGATGCCCAAGGACGCATGGAGTTTGAAACCAAGCAAGGGCTGGCGGCCACGCCCTCAGGCTATACGGCCTGGTTTGACGCGCCGGGCCGGCGCACGGTGCAAGACACCGTAGCCTTCGGGCATTGGTCTGCGCTGGGCTGGTTGGGCCGCAGCGATGTGCTGTCCTTGGACAGCGGCTGCGTTTGGGGAGGCTCCCTGAGCGCGCTGCGCCTGGATGCGCCCGATGGGCATGGGCGCCTGCACCATACGCTGATGCAAGTGCCATGCGACCAGGCGCAAGCGCTGAGCGACTAAGAGGCAGCTTCTTCAGTCGCCTTGAACAAAAAGGCTACGCGCCGCTTGGGCTTGATATTGGCCGAAATGCTGCGCCCGCCGGTGCGCGGCGCCGCTTCCCATGAAGGCTTGACTTCGGGCGCCACACTGGGCTCGTAAGGCTGGTCAAAAAACGGGTCCTTGGGCGGTGCAGGCGGACGGGTGTAGTCGCGCCGGGGCGCGCGCTCGTCCCGGGCTGGCCGGGCGTACTGCCCTTCGTGCGCGATATCGCGCAAACCGCCGCGCTCGCTGCTGCGCGGTGCGCGGCGCGAATCGTCACGGGCCTCGTCCTGGTACATACGTCGGCCATCGTTGATACGGCCTTGGGCGCTGATATTGGGGCTGTCTTCATCGAATTCGATGGCTTCAAGCTCGATCTTGGTTTTGATCAGCTTTTCAATGTCGGCCACCAAGCGTGCATCGTTTTTGCCGCCGACAAAACTCACGGCCAGACCGGAGGCTCCCGCGCGGCCGGTACGGCCAATGCGGTGCACATAGTCTTCGGCGTTAAAAGGCACGTCAAAGTTGAACACGGCGGGCACGTCTTTGATATCCAGGCCGCGCGCAGCCACGTCGGTACAGACCAGCAAATCGACCTCGCCGCTTTTGAAGGCTTCCAGCGCCTTGAGACGCTCGTCCTGGCTCTTGTCGCCATGCAAAGCGGTGGTCTTAAGGCCCTCACGCTCGAGCGAACGCGCCAAGCGGGCGCAGCCGAGCTTGCTGTTCACAAACACAAAAGCTTGCTTGAGCTGGTGTTTGCGAATCACATGGTGCAGCGCGCGCCGCTTGTCGTCTTCACCCACGCTGTAAAAGTGTTGCTCCACCGTCGAGGCAGTGGCATTGGAGCGCGCCACTTCGATGGTGATGGGATCTTGCAAATAGCTATTAGCCAGGCGCTTGATTTCGGGCGAAAAGGTCGCCGAAAAAAGCAAGGTGGTACGCTGCTTGGGCAGGTAACTCAGGATGCGCTGCAAGTCGGGCAAAAAGCCGATGTCCAGCATCCGGTCGGCTTCGTCCAGCACCACATACTCCACTTGGTTGAGCACCGCATTTTTGGCCTCGATGTGGTCCAACAAACGGCCCGGCGTGGCCACCAGTACTTCTACGCCTTTTTTCAGTTCGGCGGTTTGCGGCTTCATGTCCATGCCGCCAAAGACCACGGCGCTGCGCAGCTGGGTGTATTTGGCATAGAGCTTTACTTGCTGGGCTACCTGGTCGGCCAGCTCGCGGGTGGGCAAGAGCACCAAGGCGCGCACCGGGTGGCGGGCCGGCGAGGTGGAGGCGTTTTCATGCTTGAGCAGGCGGTGCAGCAGGGGCAGCGAAAAAGCCGCTGTCTTGCCGGTACCGGTCTGGGCGGCGCCCATCACGTCTTTGCCGGTCATCACCACAGGGATGGCCTGGGCCTGGATAGGCGTCATGGATTCGTAACCCATTTCGGCCACCGCACGGGCCAAGGGCGGGGCCAGTTGCAGCTGGGCAAAGGCCATGACAGGGGTGTCTGTCGTTAGGGAATCTGGGGAATTGGAGGCTGCGGTTTCAGGAGTCTGTTCGGGCATGCATAGCAAAAGTAGTGGCTATCCATCCGATAGCAGGTTGCCCCGGGAACCAGGGACGCAGGCCGGATTATCCCTGATATGGCGCAAATGCAGCTTTTCAGGCTTTGGGAAGGGTTACCCCCACCTGGCCCTGGTATTTACCGCCCCGGTCTTTGTAGCTGGTTTCGCAGACTTCGTCGCTTTCAAAAAACAGTACCTGGGCGCAGCCCTCGCCGGCATAAATCTTGGCTGGCAGCGGTGTGGTGTTCGAAAACTCCAGGGTGACGTAGCCTTCCCACTCCGGCTCGAAGGGCGTGACGTTGACGATGATGCCGCAGCGCGCATAGGTGGATTTACCCAGACAAATCGTCAGCACATTGCGCGGAATGCGGAAATATTCCAGGGTACGCGCCAGCGCAAAGCTGTTGGGCGGGATGATGCAGACATCGTCGTAGAAATCGACAAAGCTTTTTTCGTCGAAATTTTTGGGGTCCACCACGGTGCTGTGGATATTGGTGAACACCTTGAACTCGGGCGCGCAGCGGATGTCATAGCCGTAGCTGCTAGTGCCATAGGAAATGATTTTTTTGCCCTCGGCCTGGCGCACCTGGCCGGGCTCAAAGGGCTCGATCATGCCGGTGGTCTCGGCCATGCGGCGTATCCATTTGTCGCTTTTGATGCTCATACGATAGATCTTCCGGTTGCTTGCGGCTATTGTAGGCAGCGGCTTACGACGCTAAGGAGGCCTTAAAACCGCCCGGCGCTCTGCCACATTCCAGCGCGCTCGGGCACAGTAGCGGCCAGTACCGTGCGCTCGATCAGCCGGTCGTCACCGAGCACGATGAGGGAGAACAACAACTCGTCCAAGGTGTTGGCCAGCTTGGTTTTACGCGCCAGCAAAGGCGTGGCTTTGGGCTGCAAGACCACAAAATCAGCCTCGCAGCCGGGCAATAAATTGCCCACCAAGCCTTGCAGCCCCATGGCGCGGGCAGCGCCCGCCGTGTGCTGCCACCACAAATGCTGGGGCGAGAGCGACAAACCGGCTTTGGAGCGCCCTTCGCGGCCCACGCAATAGGCCGCCAACATCGTCTGAAACGGGCTGAAACTGGTGCCGCCGCCCACATCGCTGGCCAAGCCGTAGGCAAAACCGGCAGCGTCAGCGCTGGCGTAATCGAAATACCCGCTGGCCAAAAACAAATTGCTGGTCGGGCACACCGCCGCGGCCGCGCCGCTGCTGTGCATCAGCGCGCGGTCGGCTTCGTCAAAATGAATGCAATGGGCATACACCGCGCGCTCGCGCAAGAGACCGAAATCCGCATAAGTGGCCAGGTAACTGCTCGACTCGGGAAACAACTCCCGCGCCCAAGCGATTTCATCCTGGTTTTCGGCCACATGGCTTTGAATCCACACATCCGGGTATTGGGCCGCCAGTTCGCCCGCGCCGCGCAGTTGCGCATCGGTGGAGGTGGGCGCAAAGCGCGGCGTGATGGCGTAGCCCAGCCGGTCTTTGCCATGCCACTGCTGTATCAATTCCTCCGACTCCCATAAGCTGTGTTCCACCGCGTCGCGCCCTCGGCCCGGCTGGTTGAGCAAGGCCGCCGGGGCATGGCGGTCCATCAGGCACAGGCCTGTCACCAAGCGCATACCGCGCCGCTGCGCCTGTGCAAACAAGGCATCTACCGAGCTGCGGTGCGTGGTGGCAAAAGCCAGCGCGGTACTTACGCCGTTGCGCAGCAATTCATCGACAAAAAACGTGGCCGCGTCGGCGCAATAGGCCGGGTCGGCAAAGCGCTGTTCTTCGGGGAAGGTGTAGTTTTCCAGCCAAGGCAGCAATCCGTCGGCAGGCGAGCCTATGACATTGATCTGCGGGAAATGCACGTGCATGTCCACAAAACCCGGTGCGATGATGCGCCCGGGCAAATGCTCCACCGGCAAACGGCAGTTCAGCGCCGACAAAGTGCGCCAGTCGCCGATGGCTTGCACCACTTCGCGCCCCTGTGCATCGGGTGCTACCACCAGCAGACCGTCTTCTTCCCAATGCGCAACTGGCTGCGCCGGGTCGGGAAACCACAAGAGGCTGGCCCGGTAACCGCGCGCGCTCATGCCCGCTCCAGCGTGCAGCTATCGCCCAGCGCCTCGCGCCAAACGCGCACCCGCGCCAAACCGGCAAAGTCCGCCGCCAGAGCCCGCCAAATAAAGGCACACAGGTTTTCTAAGGTAGCCGGCCCCAGGCCGGGCACTTCGTCCAGCAAGCGGTGGTCCAGCTGCGGGCGCAAAGCATCAATGCGCTGCCGTACCCGGCCCAGGTCCACCACCATGCCGGTTTGCGCATCCGGCCGGCCCGCAATACTGACTTCGGCGTAGTAAGTGTGGCCGTGCACGCGCAAGCTGCCCTCGGTCTCTATCTCGCGGCGCAAGGTGTGCGCAGCGTCGAAAAAAAACTTTTGGCTGATGCAAAAATCCTGCGGGATGGCGTGGGACATGAAAAACTTTCTTGGTAAGTTGGGTCTGGTGGTTTAGGCAAGCTAGGGGACGTTCTGCACACTTACGTCATCGCCAGGCGCGCAGCGACTTGGCGATGCATAGTTGCAAGAAGTCATGGATTGCCACGGCCTGCGGCCTCGCAATAACGGGTTCTTGGCTCAATACAGCCTGCGGCCTCGCAATGACGGCATGGTGTGGGCATTACAGGGCCTCCTTAGCGGATGCCGCTTACTTTATGGGTTTGCATACTGAGTTTCCACACCGGCTGCTGCAGGCACAGGTCGATGCATATTTCGGTATTGCGTTTTTGCAGCACATCGTCAAGCGGCTGCAAACGGTGGTGGCTGAAAGCTAGGCTTTGCATGGCTTGCATGTCGGCCAATGAAAAACCAGATTGCGGCCACACCAGTTTGAGTTCATGCCCCTGGCGCTGCACCCAAGGCGCACCGGCTTTGGGGCTGACGCATAGCCAGTCGATGCCTTCGGGCGCGGCGATGCTGCCATTGGTTTCAACAGCAATTTCAAAGCCCTGGGCGTGCAAAGCGTCAATCAGTTCGGTATCGACCTGCAACAAAGGTTCGCCACCCGTGAGCACCACAAAGCGCTGCGTGGCAAAGCCCGCAGGCCAAAGGGCTGCGATTTGCGCTGCCAAGGCGGCCGCGCTGTCAAAACGTCCACCCAGCGTGCCATCGGTACCGACAAAGTCGGTATCACAAAAGCGGCAGACGGCGCTAGCGCGGTCTTGCTCCCGGCCCGACCATAAATTGCATCCCGCAAAGCGGCAAAACACCGCAGGCCGACCGGCATGCGCCCCTTCGCCTTGCAAGGTGTAAAAAATTTCTTTGACCTGGTAGCTCATAAGCCCTGCCCTGCCGCGCCATAGGCCGGTAGCGGGCGAGCAAGCTCGATTTCGCGGACAGCGGGCGCACGAGCGCACCCTATCGCAGCGAGGTTTTTATACATGGTAGTCCTCTACATGGTCCGGGGTTACAACTTCAACACCCCCGCCGGACACAGGGACGAAAGCTGACGATTTTACAATCGGACCTTTCGCAGCCAACGCCCTAGCGTGTTAGCGCTCTGTGTCAGCCACGCCGCCATACCATTTGCCTGCCTTCGCCCATCCCACTTAGCAACCAGCCTCCCATGCCCTCAGTCCCCGGCCACACCCTCTTAGCCCCGCCCGACTTCGACGCCCAGGCCGATCGGGCTGTGGAATGGCCGACTTGGCTGGTGTGCCTGGCGATTTACGGCGGATGGTTGGGCGCCCTTAGTTGGTACCGCGCAGATTCCTCAATGCGGGCTATGGTGCTGATAGTGGTGCTGGCGGCCTGGTATATGAGCTTGCAACACGAATTGGTACACGGGCACCCCACGCGCCACGCCTGGCTGAACCGCGCACTGGGCCTGCTGCCCATCGCAGTGTGGTACCCCTTTGATATTTACCGCAGCAGCCATTTGGCCCACCACCGAGACGAAGTGCTCACCTATCCCGGCCAGGACCCAGAAAGCAATTACCTGGATCCGCAGGACTTCGCCAGCCGCAGCGCGCCTATGCGCTTTTTGCTAAAGGCGCAACGCACTGCGCTGGGCCGTTTTGCCATAACTCCGGCGTTTGCGATTTTTCATTTGCTGCGGCCGCTGCTATCGAAAGCGTATTGGGAGAGTGCGCGCTTACGCTGGACTTGGATACAACATGCGCTGCTCTTGGTGCTGATGCTGTGGGCGCTGCAAAGCTATGCCGGTATCAGCCCTTGGCTGTATCTGGGCTTAAGCTACCCCTGTTTGGGCCTGGCCTTTATGCGTTCGTTTTATGAGCACCGGCCTGCTGCGGACCCGCAACACCGTATCGTCATCAACGAAGCGGGTTGGCTAGGGTGCTTGCTCTATCTCAACAACAACTACCACGCCGTCCACCATGCCCAACCCAAGCTGGCCTGGTACCGTCTACCGGTGCTCTACCGCGCGCACCGCGACTATTTTCTGCAGCGCAACGGCGGCTATTTGTTGCAAGGCTATGGCAGATTTTTTGTCCGCCACGCAGTACGCCCGCTGGATACGCCGGGGCAACAAACCCGCCACTTAGACGCCAGATACCGGCATCTGGCATGAGCGCTTTGCAAGTGGCACTGCCCATGTACCTGGGCGCGCCGGGTGCGGTGCAAGACCTTTGGATGCATTTGCGCGAGGCTTTGCGTGCACCGGGTATGCAGAGCCTGCCCGAGGCGATTGTTTGGCCACAAGATTTACATGCGCATTGGCTGTCGCCGGACCTGCTGCTCAGCCAAACTTGCGGCTACCCTTTGACGCATGCCTTGCAGGACCAGGTGCAATTGCTGGGGTGTTTTCGCTATGCGGCACCGGGCTGCGAGGGCCTGGACTGCCGCAGCGTGTTGATTGCCCGGGCAGAACACGCAAATCTTGCTTTACAAGATTTTCGGGGCCTGCGTGTGGCATTTAACAGCAGCGATTCGCAATCGGGCTACAACGCTTTGCGCGCCCTGGTGGCCCCCTTGGCGCAAGGCAGTGCATTCTTCGGGGGCGCCCTGGAAACTGGCGGCCATAGGCAAAGCATCGATGCCGTACGCGAAGGCCGCGCCGACCTGGCAGCCATCGACTGCGTGACCTGGGCCTTGCTGCAAATACATGATGCGCCCGCCACAGCAGGCCTGTGCACCATCGGCCACAGCGCCCCCTACCCCGGGTTGCCGCTGATCACATCGCTGCATACCCCGCCCGAGCAGGTGCTGGCCCTGCGCCATGGTCTGCAGAGCTTGATCACCACACCTGCGGCAGCACAAGCCCTTGGGCAGTTACTCATTGCAGGATTTGAAACACCGGACTTGGCGGTTTACCAACGCTGCATGGAAATGGAAAGCAGCGCCATCGCCAGCGGCTATCCGCAACTAGCCTGAGGGCGGATCTGCGCCTAGCAGGTTCCATAGCGGATGCCCGCCTGACGCAAAAACCGCCGGTAGGCGGCCGAAGCCTTGTCCGCTGCCGTGTGTGCTTCAGCCCGCACATCCAGCGGCAAGCAGGCAGGGCGCTGCGACTCCAGCACCGGTTGGTCCTGGGTAAAGATGGTGTGCTGGAAGGCCTGTAGCTGGGCGTCATCGGTCGCAAAGTCGGCTACGGCCAGCCGGAACCAGACCCGACTGCGCCCGGGCTCCAAAGGGCAAATAAACAAAGCAATGGACTCTCGCCACTCCTGCAACGCCGTGCTCCCGGCTTCGGGCACTTTGGTCAAGACGGCCGTATAAGGCCCGCTGACCTCGTAGCGGTATTCCACCAGCGCGGCGCGCGTGCTGTGCAGATTGGACTGGGGTTGCCAGGCCTTGCAGCCGCTAGCCACCAAGCCGGTGGGGGTGGACTCCACCTGGTAATCCGGAATTTCGGGCGTGTCGCGCGCGCCCAGCCAGCCTTCGTGCACAAAGCCAAAGTGCGCCATGTCCAGGAAGTTTTCCACAATGCGCGGCGCGCTGGTCGCCAC
>CAMBFN010000029.1 GCA_945865425.1 Comamonas sp. lk
AAGCCTCCCAGGCGGGGCTGGCTTGCAATTGCGCGTCATAGCTTCGCACAAAGGCATTCAAGTCCTCGGCTTTGGCCTGCATGCGGGCCAAAGCATAGAGGGCCGGCGCGCGTAGCGTGCATCGCTCCGCTTGGTCAAAGGCGGCAAATGGTGCGCAGGAGTTGAGTAGTTTAATAGTCAGCATGGTGGTGGCAGCGCTTTTCAACGCTTGTTAGCGTACAAGGATGACCCATGCTCCCCGAAGGTCTGCGTACATCCCGCTTCAGATGGAGGGACGCGATCAGCCGATCTAGGCGTCCCGGGGTTCCATAGCAATCTAGATTGCTTCACTGCGTTCGCAATGCCGGCGTCGGGTGGTGCAGACATTGCTGGAATAACAGGGCCTGTGCCTGCATGGTACCGCTTCGCTACGACCCAAGGCCTGGCGCCAGCCCTGGCCCTGTAGGCCGGATGCTGTCCTTATGCGCTCGCTTGCGACTGCAAAGACGCAGGCGCCCAGCTACATGGGCAGTGAACTGGCAGTCAATCCCTTGGCCGCCAGTTTGGCTTGCAAGGCTTTTTCCAGATCGACCGCGCGGGTGCGCAGCGGGTCGTAGGCCAGGGCAATGGTGGGCGGTTCCATGGATACGCGCACGCTGTGCCCCACCACGCCCTGGACGGCGCTGATGGCCTTGAGCAGCCACTGGCGCGTGGCGGCGCTGCGGTCTACCGGCCCGTCCCACACCAGGTACATCATGGTTTGCTTATGCTGCTTACTGTGTTCTACCAAGGCGTGGTCATAGACCGAGGCCACCCGGTCTTCCAGGCAATGCCCGCAAGCCATGCTTAGCACCGGCATGGCGCACAAGGCGCTGGCCAGCAAGGACCGGCGCCAGGGGCTGCAAGCGTAGCTCAATGCGCGCTTTGCGCTTTGGCCGCGCCGGCTTTTTGGCTGTCGGCCCAATGGAAGTAGGCGATGTATTGCCCAATCTCGGGCTTGCTCAGGCCTTGGTTCGGCATGGGGATGTTGTTGAACTCTTTGAGCATGGCTTTGGCCACCGCGTCGGTTTGCAGCATCTTTTCAGGTGCGGCCAGCCACTGCGCTAACCAATCATCTTTGCGTCGTTGCGTCACACCAGCCAGATCGGGGCCGAGTTTGTTACCTTGACCAATTGAATGGCAGGCAAGGCATTTGCTTTCAAACGCCAGTTTTCCCTGCATGATTTTTGGGTCGGTCGGTGCGCTGCTGGCCTCCATATTGTGGTGCTCTAGATCAGCCGGTTTGGCTTGCGCTAGCGTAGATATCAACCCGATCGCACCTTGCGAGGCATTAGCGAAATGGTGGTCCACCATGATGTAAGAACCCGCCTCGGGAATCATCATCTCCACGATGGCGCTGTTACTCGAACCGAGCAACACGGTTTGCATGCCGCGCATCTGATTGTCTGGGTTGCCTTCCAGCCACACGCGGTCAAAAATGGTTCCCACCACATGAAAGCTGGAGGTTTTGCTCGGGCCCACGTTCAATACAAACAAGCGCACGCGCTCGCCGGGCTTGGCCACCAGCGGTTTTTTTACCATGCCGTTATGCACCCCGTTGAACACCGTATAGGTCGGCTGCGCCGCTTTAAGCCGGTCCGCGTCCAGCACATACACCGGCGTACCATCGACCTTTTGGCCGGCTGGGTCGGGCTTGACATAAAACTCGCTTTGAATCACCAGGTACTCATGGTCGACCTTGGTGGGGTAGCCCTCTTTGGGCTCGACGATGACAGCGCCATACATGCCCGAAGCGATGTGCTCCAAGATCATAGGCGTACCGCAGTGGTACATGAAGATGCCGGCGTAATTGGCAGTGAATTCAAACTCGATCGTTTGGCCTGGCGCAATGGAGCGGTACTTGTCCTGCGGCGACACCATGGCCGCATGGAAGTCCATGGAATGCATCATGGGCGCCACCACCATCGACATGGCGGACAGGGTTTCATCACTGCGGTTGGTCATGCTGAAGTGGATTTTGTCGCCCACCCGCGCCCGCACGGTAGGGCCGGGCACCTGGTCGCCAAAAGTCCAGGCACTGAACTTCACGCCGGGCGCAATTTCAACCAATTTATGACTGGTATCTAGTTGTACATATTTAATAGGCGCAGGGTCCAGCGGCTTGAGCTGCGCATCAAAATTGAGCGAATCGCCTTTTGAAAACGGTCCGCTATGGCGCGCAGCGCTCAAAGTCGCCGGGGGCGATTTCAGCTCTATTTTGGAAGCGTCATAGGGGTCTGAAACTACTTTTGGGGCAGGGCCGCAGGCCGTCAGCACAATGATGGAAGCAGCCAATAGGCCGCGCACTATCACGGGGGGTTCATAAGATACGTCCAATCGCAAAAAACAAAGCGGCATCTTGCGTGAGACGCACCGTTTTGGGGGAACTCATTGCGAAATTTGGCACTTAAGGTGGCGCAGCTTGATACAAGTCAATCTGGCGGCGCATGGCCCGCACGGGCAGCGGTTTTCAGGTAAAGAGCCTCGGGCGGGCTTGGATAGTCTTGGACAGACTCACTCAGGACGCGTGGCGCGGCGCTTGCGCGGTGCTGTTGCCTGCCTTGCCGCAGCAGGGCGCGGGCTTAGTAAATCTCGGGGATAAACATCTCTTGGGCTACTTTTTGCCGCACATAGTCTTCGTGGCGCACGCGCGCGGGAAGGATTACGGGGGGGTGCGGTATTTCCTTGTAAGGCATTTGTGCCAAGAGGTGCGCTATGCAGTTGAGTCGGGCCTTTTTCTTGTCCACTGCTTGCACAATCCACCAGGGTGCTTCGGGGGTATGGGTGCGGTCTAGCATCACCTCTTTGGCCACGGTGTAGTCTTCCCAGCGCTTGCGTGACTCCAGGTCCATGGGGCTGAGCTTCCACTGCTTTAAGGGGTCGTGGATGCGGCCTAAAAAGCGGGAATGCTGCTCTTCGTCCGAAATCGAAAACCAGTATTTGATGAGCTGAATCCCCGAGCGCATCAGCATTTTTTCAAATTCGGGCACCGTGCGGAAAAACTCTTCGTATTGCTCATCGCTGCAAAAGCCCATGACGCGCTCCACCCCGGCACGGTTGTACCAGCTGCGGTCAAACATGACAATTTCGCCAGCGGCTGGCAGATGGGAGACATAGCGCTGGAAATACCACTGGGTGCGCTCGCGGTCATTGGGCGCGGGCAGGGCGGCCACACGCGCTACGCGCGGGTTTAGCCTTTGCGTGATGCGCTTGATGGCGCCGCCCTTTCCCGCTGCATCGCGGCCTTCAAACAGCACCACCACTTTGTGTCCACTCGCAACTACCCAATCTTGTAGTTTGACCAATTCGCCTTGCAGTCGGAATAATTCGCGGAAATAGTTAGCGCGCGCGGCACGCGACTCGTCGGTTGCGTTGACGGCCTCTTCGCTGCTAAATGCGCGGTCTTCCACCTCCATCTCTAACTCTTCATCAAAGCTGTCCAGAAGGTCTTGCCGAATTCTATGAACCAAGTCTTCGTCCTGCGTCTTAGTCATGGTGAGGGTTCCATTAAAGCGGTTGAAATGACTTCAATGGTCGCCCATCTGAGTGAAGTATTTGTGACATTTTGGTGTCTATGAGCAGGTCAACGATCGTCGGCCTTGCTGTTCGCTGCGCTGCCCAGGTAATTATTCAGCCAAAAGTAGGCCACCAGAGCAAGAGCCAACAACACCATGAATCCCTCGGTCAGCGCCAAGCCATGCTCAGACTTCAAAAACCCAAACTGCTCGAAATTCATGCCAAAAAACCCGGTGATCAGGTTCAAGGGCAAGAATATGGCAGTCAGCGCAGTCAAGGTCTTCATGACATCATTGTTACGGTTGCTCTGCACATTAAAGTGCATCTGCACCGCGGCCTCTGCACTTTGTTCTAGTCGGCCCACGTGGTGTACGACCCGTTCGATGTGTTCCAGTACATCGCGGCTGCGCACACGAATCAGTTCGAGTTCCTTAGACGATAAGGTGGCGTCTTCATGCCAGGCGTCTAGGGCGTCGATCCAATCTTGCACGGCGGCGCGCTGGTCTTCGCACACCTCGTCCAGGTAATGGAGCGTCAGGCGTGAATCGAGCAGCGCCCGCCAGTTGTTAAACCGTGTTCTTGGGTTAATTAACTCGCTTTGCCAGTGATCTAATTGTCGGGTCAGTTCCCTGCGCAGTTCCATGTAGCCATCGATCATGACGCCTATCATGCGCAACATCAAATCGGCCGGGTTGGCCGGAACGCGCCCGCTCATATGGCTTGCGCCGCTGTGCAGTAGGCGGTTGGCAAAGGTATCGCGCACCGTGCAATCGGCCGGATGCACCGAAAGCATGATGCGATCAAACACCACAAAGCCGATCGGGCTGGTGTCGATGCGTCGTAGTATGGGTGGCCCCCCTTTGTTGCTAGCGCGGTGCAAGATCTGGCCCGGGTTGGCCACGTCTGAATCGGTGCGCCCGCGTGCCAGACGCCGAAACACAAGCAGGTCGTAATCGGTGGTGAAGTCGTAATGCGAGGGCAGTTGGTTATTGAGCAAGTCCGTGACATGTAGATCAAAAAGTTGGACCTTGCAAATTGCCTCCAACATACTTTGGATTTCGCTTTGAAGTACTTCAAACTCGCGCCGGCTGAAACTGAGCCACAAAAAGCCCTGCTCCGGTAATTGCTGGGGCATGGCATCGGACTCAACGATGGTTTTGCCTTGGATGGTAAGTACATGCATAGTGCAGGCCTGTTGTAGTGAACGCGGTCGGTACTGTAGCGCGCTGCCAGTGCCCCTGCGTGCGGGCCGGCGGGCTGACCCAGGATTGAATTAAGCCAATTAGCGCATTCACCGGGTACGGGGCCCAGGCACAGCGCTCAGAGTGGCCATGGCCTTGAGTGCCAGGGTCTGGGTATCCGCAGAGCCCGCCAGCGCGCTGCTCATCCATGCCAGCAAGCCAGTTGACGCGTTGCTGGCTGACTCAGCGGTTCGGCTATGGCGGGCGTGATCTACCAAGAAGGTGGCCACCTCAAGCGGGCTGGCTTCGGGCACGGTTTCCAAGGCCAGCGCCGCCAGGCCTGCCACCGAGGGGCTGGCCATGGAGGTGCCGCTCAGCGTTTTGGTCGCGCTGTCGCTGGTATGCCAAGCGGAGACCACTTCAAAGCCGGGGGCAAAAATGTTCACGCAGGGGCCAAAATTGGAGTAGTTGGCCAGCGCACCTTCCTTGGTGGTGGCGCCTACGCTAATGACGTTGGGTGCACTGGCAGGCGAGGCCTTGCAGGCATCCATGCCCTTGTTCCCCGCCGCCACCACCACAGTGACCCCTTTGGCCACCAGGGCGGCAACTGCGGCATTCAGGGCATTTGAGGCTATCCCGCCCATCGAGACGTTGGCCACTGCGGGGCGTTGCTCGGTATTTCCCACCCACTCCAGAGCGCTAATCAAACCGCTCACCGTGCCCACACCGGCGCAGTCCATGACCCGCACCGGCACCAGCATGACTTGTTTGGCCACGCCGTACAGGCGTCCGCCCACAATGCCCGCCACATGGGTGCCATGTCCGTTGCAGTCGGTGGTGCCGTTGCCATCGTTGATCACGCTAAATCCCGGCAGGATGCGTCCACTGAACTCGCTATGGTCCGCCCGGATACCGGTGTCAAGAATGAAGGCGGTGACACCCGCACCGGTGCGCTTCAATACCGCATGCGGCTCCAGCGTCAGACCCGCATTCGCAAAAAGGTCCTCGCCTCTTGCCAAAGACAGGTCAGGCGCACTCTGATTGCCAGCGAGGGTCCGCGCTAACGGCGTCTGGGACCAAACGAGCGGTGACACGAGCAAGGCCAAGGCGGCCAAAGTGAGCGAAACGCGAAATCGTTGCATTTTGTGACTCCAACTGGTTTATTTGCTTTTATTGTATAAATCATTTAAAAAAAAGTAAAAAAAATTTAAAAAGAAAAAATTATTAAATTTGTTATTTTTTAAAGTAAAGAATCGTAAAAAGATGATAAATAGTTGAAGCAAATCATTTTTTTGCGCGGTAGACCTTGTGAGAAGGGCAATGCGGGCGGTGTAATGGTGTGGTTTTTTTGGCAAATGGCTTGCCAAAACACCTCAGCGGAGTTGGATAAGTGCGTCGCTAAGCTGCAAGCAGACGAGGCGTAGCTCATCCGCCCCTGCGCCGGGCGCGGAGCCGCAGGGCATGTGTGTGCAGGCGCTTTGGCGCGCCTGTGTGGTCAGGGGCTTATTGCGCCCCGGTTTACACCGTCGCCGGTTCGTGCGTCATGTCCAGATGCAGCAAAGTGCCGGTGTAGGGATGGGCGCGGGCGACGTCTTCGTCCAGTTCCACGCCCAGTCCGGGTGCAGTGGGCGGAATGAGGTAGCCGTTTTCCCACTGGATGGGTTTTTTCAGGATCTCGGTGTGAAAGCCGCTCCAGTCCAGAATGCTTTCCTGGATCAGGAAGTTGGGACTGCAGGTAGCGAGCTGGATATTGGCCGCGCCCACCACCGGGCCGCAATACAAATGCGGAGCGATTTGCACATGGTAGGCCTCTGCCATGGCAGCGATTTTTTTGCCTTCCAAAATGCCGCCTACGCGGCCCAGGTTCATTTGCAAAATCGCCGCTGCGCCTTCTTCCAGCACGCGCTGGAACTCCCACTTGGTCGCCAGTCGCTCGCCGCAGGCCACGGGGATGGTGGTGCCGCGCGCCACTTTGCCCATCTCGCGCTGGTTGTCTGGCGGTATGGGTTCTTCAAACCACAGCGGGTCATATTTTTCTAGACGCCTTGCCAGGCGGATTGCGCCTGCCGCCGTCATTTGCCCGTGCGTGCCAAACAGCAGGTCGGCTTGGGTGCCCACGGCTTCGCGCAGCATGCGGCAAAAGGTTTCGGAGCGGTCCAGTTCAGTAAGCGAGAGTTGGCGTCCGTCATAGATGGTGTAGGGCCCGGCTGGGTCAAATTTGAGGGCGGTAAAGCCCATAGCCAGGTATTGGGCGGCGCGCTCGGCGGCCAGCACCGGGTCGGCATAGACATTGGTTTTATCACCGTCCTTGGGGTAGATATAGGTGTAGCTGCGCAGCTTTTCATGCACCTGCCCGCCGAGCAGTTTGTAGACCGGTTTGTTGACGTCTTTGCCCACGATGTCCCAGCAGGCCATGTCGATGGCGCTGAGGATGCCCATAGTGCTGATATCGGGCCGGTGGATAAAACCGCTGCCATAGACACTGCGCCAAATGCGCTCGGTGTCGTAGGGGTCTTTGCCTACCACGCAACGCTCCACCACATCACGCACCATGTGTTCCACCACACTGGGGTGGTAGGGCAGGTTATAGACCTCGCCCAGGCCTTCGATGCCTTCGTCGGTAATGAGCTTGATGAACACAAAGTAGCGTCCGCCAAAGCCTGGCGGCGGGTTGCCGACCACAAAGGTTTTTACGTTGGTGATTTTCATGCGGTATCCGTATTTTTATAAATTGCCTGGTCCACGGTGCTGTTCACTTTAAGAGGCGCAGTTGATCACTTTGTATTCCAAATAATCCTGCAAACCAAAGCGACCCCATTCACGGCCATTGCCGCTTTGTTTGTAGCCGCCAAAGGGCGAGCAATAGTCTTGCCCCTGGCCGTTGATAGATACCATGCCGGCACGCAGACGCCGCGCCACACGCTTGGCACGTGGCACGTCAGCGCATTGGATGTACGCCGCAAGGCCGTAAGGCGTGTCGTTGGCGATGGCGATGGCTTCTTCTTCCGTGTCAAAAGGAATGATGACCAGCACCGGTCCGAAGATTTCTTCACGCGCGATGCGCATCTGGTTATTCACGTCACCAAACACCGTTGGGCGGGCGTAATAGCCTTTGTCCATGCCCTGGGGCCGGCCCAGGCCGCCGCACAAAAGCTGCGCGCCTTCCTCGATGCCGATCTGGATGTAGCGCTGTACCGTCTCCCACTGGCGTTTGCTGGCCAAGGGGCCAATGCCTTTGCCTTTGTCCGCACTGTGTATCACTTGTACCTTGGCACCCGCCTCTGCCGCGTGTTGCAAGGCCTCGGCATAGACACTGCGCTCCACCAAAAGGCGCGTCGGTGCGTTACAGCTTTGGCCGGTGTTGCTCATGCATTTGTTGACGCTAAAGCGAACCGCCTTATCCACCTTGCTATCGGCAAAAATGATGTTGGGCGATTTGCCGCCCAGTTCTTGCACCACCCGCTTGACGGTGTCGGCCGCATGCTTGGCCACCGAAATACCCGCTGCGGTGGAGCCGGTGAAGGAAATAAAGTCCACTTCAGGATGGCCGCTGAGCATAGGGCCCATATGCGGGCCATCGCCATAAAGCATGTTGAACACGCCCGCCGGGTAGCCCGCTTCGTGCACAAATTCGGCCACTAACTTGCCCGACAAAGGCGCGTATTCGCTGGGCTTGAGCACCACGGTGCAACCGGCCAACAGCGCCGGCGCCAGTTTGGAGACGATTTGGTTGAGCGGCCAATTCCAGGGCGTGATCAGCACGCACACGCCGATGGCTTCGCACACCAGATCGGCATTGGCGCCGCTGCGCGTTTCCCAGGGGAAGTCTTTGGCGGCGGCCAGCGTGGCTTTGATATGGCCGGGGCCGCATTCGGCTTGTTGGTCATAGGCCCAGTCCCAGGGCGCGCCCATTTCCAGGCTGATGGCACGGGCCATTTCTTCGTAGCGGCGTTCAAACACGGCCTGCAGCCTTTCCAGTAGTTGGGTGCGGTGTGCCAGCGAGGTTTGGCTAAAGCTGTCAAAGCTATGGCGCGCGGCCATAACGGCGCGGTTCACATCCTCTTGCCCGCCCATCATCACCTGGCCGACCACCGATTCGTCGCCGGGGCTCACGGCCGGGTGCACGGTATGTGCGCCAGCGGGTGCCACCCATTGGCCATCAATATAAAAATTGCAATGCGTGCTCATGGTGTATCCCTCTTGAATTATTGGGCGACCAGTTCGGTCGGGTAGCCAGGGGCGCGCAGTTCCAGGCCGCAGGCCGCTTCGATCATGCGCACCACTTCGGGCGATTGCGCCTGGCTGCCATAGAGGCCGCGTGCGCGCCTAAAGATTTGTTGTGCCATCGAGCCCAGCTCCAAAGGCACGCCGATTTTTTCGGCAATGCCGTTGACCAGCCCTAAGTCTTTGCAAGCAAGGTCCATGGTGAACTTGACGTTGTAGCTACCCGATAGCACCAGCATGGACTCGGTTTCGTGCACAAAACTGTTGCCCGAGCTGGCGCGGATGGCGCGGTAGGTGGCATCTGGATCGACACCGTACTTGGCCGGCAGCATCATGGCTTCGCCGGCGGCAATCAGATGGATAAAGGCCAGCATATTGGTCACTACTTTTACCACCGAGGCATTGCCCATCTTGCCCATGTAGATGATCTCGCCGCCCATGGTGCCTAGGATGTCCTGCACACGGTCAAAGGTAGATTGCTCGCCACCCACCAGCACCGTGATCTCGCCCGAGTTGGCCAGATGCACACCGCCGGTTACCGGGCATTCCAGCACCGTGATGCCTTGGGACTTCGCGACTTCGGACAAGCGCAGCAGGTCTTCCATGTCCGTGGTGCTCATCTCGATCCAGGTGCCGCCGGACTTGAGGTTTTCAAACACGCCGCCTGCGCCTTCGACCACTTTGCGCGATATGGCGGGCGAGGGCAAAACCGTGATGACCACGTCCGCATCGCGGCAGGTACCGGCCACGTCGTCCGACCAGGTTGCGCCGCCCGCTAGCAGGCCTTTGGCCAGGTCTTTGTTCAAGTCGTAGACGACCACGGGGTAGCCCGCTTTGACCAGGTTGTTGCACAGGCCTTCGCCTAAAGCGCCCAGGCCAATGAAACCGATACGGAGTTTGTTCGCACGCATGAAAATGTCCTTTGGTGTGAGGGTGGGTTTTAAAAATGGTTTAACGGTTGACGTCCACCACCACGCGCCCGCGTGAGGTGCCAGCCATGAAGGCGGCGGCCTGGGCCGCTACTTCGCTCAACGCCACAGTGCGCTGCATATGCGCTTGCGCATCGGCTGGGAATTCAGCAGCCAGGCGCGCCCAAGCGGTATTGCGTTTGTCCAAGGGGCACATCACCGAGTCCACGCCCCATAAGCGCACGCCGCGCAAAATAAAGGGCATCACCGTAGTGTCCAGCCCAAAGCCACCGGCTAGGCCGCAAGCGGCCACTGCACCACCGTAGTCGATTTCGCTAAGCATGCGCGCCAGCACCGTGCCGCCGACTACATCGACCGCGCCCTGCCAGCGCTGGGTGCCTAGCGGGGCGGGCTTTTCTTTCCATTGCGGGCCACCGATTACGTCGACGGCACCCAGGCCCAAAAGGTAATCGCGGTTGTCGTCGGGCCGCTGTGTAAGCGCGGTCACCTCGTAGCCCCGGCGCGCCAGCAGGCTGATGGCGACACTGCCGACACCACCATTGGCGCCGGACACCAAAATTTTGCCGCTCTTGATGCCTGCGTCTTCCAGCGCCATGACGCAGAGCATGGCGGTGAGGCCTGCGGTGCCAATGGCCATGGCGCTCTCGCTGCTCATCGAAGGCGGCAGATGCACCAGCCAATCGGCCTTAACGCGTGCCATTTGGCTATAACCACCCCAATAGCGCTCGCCCACGCTCCAGCCGGTCAGCACCACATGGTCTCCGGCGCGGTAGTCCGGGTTGGTGGAGTCCACCACCGTGCCGGCAAAGTCGATACCGGGAATCATGGGGAAGCTGCGGATGATCTTGCCAAGGCCGGACAAGGCCATGGCGTCTTTGTAGTTCATGCTGGAGTAGTCGATGGCGACCAGCACTTCCTCCTTGGGCAACTCAGACAGGTGCAACTCTTTAAGCGAGGGAACCGATTTGCCCTCGATTTGGTCTACCACTAGCGCTTTGAATGTTGTGTCCATGGCTTTGCCTTTTTTTCTAGAAGTGGATGGGTTCGCAAGCGGGGCACGCGGGCCGTTCAGCGATTGTCCTGCAACAGCATGTCCGCGCCTTTTTCCGCGACCATGATGGTGGGGGCGTTGGTATTGCCCGAGGTCACTGCCGGGAATACCGAGGCGTCGATAACCCGCAGGTCTTTGATGCCGTGCACGCGCAAACGCGCATCGACTACGCCACGCAAGGCGTCCGGCCCCATGGCACAGGTGCAGGAGGCGTGGTAGACCGAACCGGCGCGCTGGCCGAAGTCGGCAAAGACTTGTTCTTCGCTTTGCACCTGCCCGCCGGGCAGGTGTTCTGCGCTGATGACCTCGGCCAGTGGCGCGCTAGCGGCAATGCGGCGCAGCAGACGTGAGCCGTCCATGATGTCCTGCCGGTCGTGCTCAGTGGTCAGGAAGTTGGTTTCTATGCGCGGCTTTGCCAGCGGGTCGGGCGAGGTGATCAGCACGCTACCCCGGCTGGTCGGGCGGCAGGTGTTAAATGATATGAGGAAGGCGGCGAACGGGTCCGGGTTTTGCAACTGGAAGCGCTTGCCCACCGGTGCGCTGCTTGCGGTGTAGCTGATGGGGTTGAAGTACAGGTGCAGATTAGGCCGTGCCAACTCCGGGCGGCTGCGCACAAAGGCACCGGCCTGGTTCACGCTCATGCCCAGCGGGCCTTTACGGTCCCACAGATAGCGCATGCCCGCCCAAAGTTTGCCGTACCAGGGGCCCAGGCTGTTGTTCAAAGTAGGCACTTTAGACTTAAAAAAATAGGACACCGCCAAATGGTCTTGCAAACCCTGGCCGACTCGCGGCAAATGGTGCAGCACGGGCACGCCTTTGCTTTGCAAATGTGCCGCATCGCCCACGCCCGAGACTTGCAACAGCTGCGGCGAATTAACCGCACCGGCGCACAGGATCACTTCCTTGTCGGCGCTGAACATCTGCAGTACGCCGCCGACAGTACATTCGATGCCCGTGGCGCGGCGCTTGTCGATGATGACGCGGCGTACCATGGCATGGGTCATGACGGTCAGATTGGGCCGACGCATGGCAGCGCGCAAAAAAGTTTTGGCGGTGGACTCGCGCAGGCCTTGGCGGATGGTCATTTGCCACAGGCCAAAGCCTTCTTTGGTGGGGCCGTTGAAGTCGGCGGTGCGATGAAACCCGAGCGCGTCGCCGGCTTGCAAAAAACGCTCGCACAAGGGATGGACCTGGTCGGCAAAGTCGCTGACATGCAACTCGCCTCCTGTGCCGTGGTGCTCGGACGCACCCCCGCAGTGGTCCTCCGATTTTTTGAAATAGGGCAGCACATCGGTCCAACCCCAGCCGGTATTGCCGGCGTCGCGCCAGTCGTCAAAGTCGCCTTCCTGGCCGCGCATATAGACCATGGCGTTGATGGAGCTGCTGCCGCCCAGCACCTTGCCGCGCGGCCAGTACAGGCTGCGGTGGTGCAGGGCCGGGTCGGGCTCGGCGGTGTACATCCAGTTGTATTTGGGGTCAGCGTAGGTGATGCCGTAGCCCAGCGGCACTTGGATGAGCGGGCTGCGGTCCGAACCACCGGCTTCCAGCAGCAGTACCCGGTGCTGGCCGCTCTCGGTCAGACGCTTAGCCAGCACACACCCGGCCGAGCCAGCGCCCACGATGATGAAGTCAAAACGGTTCATAAACTGCATTAGGGCGGACGGGCAAACAGGGGCATGGGCGGTAGTTTTGGCGCGAGTATGGCGAGGGCGACGGGTACAAAGGTCATACTATGCGTAAGATTGCATGCCAACAATGCGGTCAAAAGAAGTAATTGAACATGGTTTTTAGCCCCCGGCGACAGGCAGCGGCGGGTCGATGGTCCCGATCCCTTACGGCTATGCGCCACCCTGAGCAGACGATTTATGTCCTTTGAACAACTGATCTCCTCTGCCAGCCTGGGCGATGGTAGCAAGCCCAAGTACCAGTCCATCGCAGAGGACCTGGCCCAGGCCATTTTGAATGGGCAGGTGCCTATGGGCGAAAAGCTGCCGCCCCAGCGCAACCTGGCGCGCCGACTGGGCGTGACGACCGGCACCATCAGCCGTGCTTATTCGATTTTGGAGCGCCAGGGCCTGGCCACTGCCCGGGTAGGCGACGGCACCTATGTTCGTTCGGCCGAGCACGTGGGGCAGGACGGAGATACGGACAAACTCCCCGCCCCCATCGACCTGGCGCACAACGTGGCCATGGTAGGCGACGAGGCGCAGGCACTGCAAGCGGCTTTTGCCAGCCTGGCGCAAGATGCCGAAATGATGCGACAGGTGCTGATGTACCAGAGCGAGACCGGTTTGCGCCGCCATCGTGAGGCGGGCGCCAAATGGTTGTGCCGCTTTGGTACTACCGGCCAGTGGAACCGGGTGATGGTGACGCATGGCGCGCAGCACGGCCTGGCCTGTGTGCTGCGCACAGTGGCGCGCCCGGGCGATGCGCTACTCACTGAATCGCTCAGCTACCCCGGCCTGCAGGCGCTGGCGCGCTCTATGCGCTTGCAACTTATCGGCATCGAGACCGACGACCAAGGCATCACGCCCCAAGCGCTGGAGCGTGCGGCCAAGACTTTTGATACCAAGTTTTTGTACTGTGCGCCGTCCTTGCACAACCCCACAAGTGCCACCATGAGTATGCAGCGGCGCGAAGCGATTGCCGCCGTGGTGCGCGCGCATGGGCTCTACATCATCGAAGACTGTGTGCACGCCGCGATGCAGGCCGCGCCACTGCCCGCTTTGTCCACTTGGTTGCCGCAGCAGTCGTTTTTGCTCAGCAGTTTTTCCAAAGTGCTGGCGCCCGGTTTGCGCGTGGGCTATGTCGAGGCCGCGCCTGAGTGGCTAAGTAAATTTGCCGCTAGCATGCGCGCCGACAGCTGGATGGTGGCGCCGCTGCTGCCCGAAGTGGCCACGCGCTGGTTGGAAAGCGGCGCGATGGAGGCGCTGATTTCGCAGCAGCGTCAACTGACCCAGGAGCGCCTGTTGGCCGCCTTGCAAATTCTGCACGGGCTCGAGTTCCGCACCGATGCGGAGTACCCGCTGATCTGGCTTCCCTTGCCCGAGCCTTGGCGCGCCGGGCAATTTGCCGCGGCGTTGCGTCAGGCCGGCGTGCTGGTGCGTACTGCGGACCACTTCGCCGTCGGCCGCTCACCGGCGCCGCATGCCATCCGCATCAGCCTGAACGCACCCGACTCAGTAGCGCAATTGCAAAGTGGCCTGCACATCCTCAAAGCCATGATAGACAACCCGCCCTCGGTCGCGATGGACCCATGAGCGAGGCCTTCTGGCACGGCCTAAGTTAGTGCGGTACTGAAGGCCTTGCGCCGGGGTCAGCATGCGAAAACCTGGCTGCACTGGTGATGACAACCAGTCCTTGTCGCCGCTGAAGGTGTAGGGCTTAATCGCCGATCTCGGCAATCATTTCGATTTCAACGCAGGCGCCCAGTGGAATCTGCGCTACGCCAAAGGCGCTACGGGCGTGTGCGCCGCGCTCGCCGAAGACTTGGCCCAGTAATTCGCTGGCGCCGTTGGTTACCAGATGCTGTTCGGTGTAACTGCTGGTCGAATTTACCAAGGACATGAGTTTGACGATGCGCTTGACGCGGTTGAGGTCGCCCACGGCCGCGTGTAGCGTACCCATCAGGTCGATGGCAATAGCGCGCGCGGCTTGCTGGCCTTCGGTAGTTTGCATGCTTGCACCCAATTGGCCGACCCAGGGTTTGCCGTCTTTTTTGGCGATATGGCCGCTGATAAACACCAGATTGCCGGTTTGCACAAATGGCACATAGGCCGCAGCCGGTGCGGCCACGGGTGGCAGGCTGATGTGTAAGTCTTTTAATGTGTCGTAAACATTCATAGCGTCTTGTCCTTCAAGGTGCCGCGCGGAGCGGACAGGTGTATTCAAACGTCAGCCCGCTGCAGGCGCAAACGAGTGCTGCAAGCGCAAGCCGATCCGGGCGCATTGTCGCCCACCGCGCGATTGCAAATCGCTTTAAGATATTTGAATGAATAGGTCGCTTAGCAGGGCAGCGCCTAGCAGCGCGCCGGGGGGGATGATGGCAGTGGCCCTGGTGGCCGGCGCAGCCCTGCAATTGCAACAAAGCGCTTTGTGGCCGCTGGCGCATTACCTCGTCGCCGCGCTGGTAGCGCTTGGGGGTTTACTGCTGCCTTTTGCGCTTGCGCGCATCCGGCTGGCGTCGCGTTTTCAGGCGATGGTGGGTTTGGTCGCCTACATCGTCCCGCTGTGCCTGTGTGCAGTTTTGGGCTTTGCCTGGACCGGCGGGCGCGCCGCCTGGTTTGATGAACACAGCCTGGACCCGGCTCTGGAAGGGCGCGACGTGCAGATCGTCGGTGTGGTGCGCCAGATGACGCACAGCAACCCCATGGGTTTGCGCTTTCGCCTAGAACTGGAATCGGCTACGCTGAACGGCCAAGCAGTGCGCCTGCCGCCGCGCATAGACCTAGGCTGGTACCGGGGCATGGCACCGCGCAGCGCACCGGCAGACCTGAGCGATTGGGACTTGCAAAGACAGCCCCAGGCCATGGTGCCGGGCGAGCGCTGGCGTATGACGGTGCGCGTCAAAGCCCCGCACGGCAGCCTCAATTTTCAAGGCTTTGACTACGAACTGTGGCTCTGGGAGCAGGGAGTACAAGCCACCGGCTATGTGCGCGCCGGGGTGCGTGATACGCCCCCGCAGCGCTTGCAGGCCACGCTGGCATACCCGGTGGAGCGCTGGCGTCAGGGGGTGCGCGAGCGGATTTTTGCGGCGGTCCCCGAGCCGGGCCAAGCGGCGCTGATAGCCGCCCTGGTAGTGGGCGATCAATCCGCGTTGGACCAGCAGCAGTGGGCGCTTTTTCGGGCCACCGGGGTGGCACATCTGGTCAGTATTTCGGGTCTGCACATCACTATGTTTGCCTGGGCTGCGCGCTGGTTGATCAGCTGGCTATGGCGGCGTTCGCAGCGCTTGTGTTTATGGTGGCCCGCGCCTTCTGCGGCCTGGGCCGGTGGCTTGCTGGTGGCCTGCGCGTATGCGGTATTTTCCGGCTGGGGTATTCCTGCGCAGCGCACTTGCATCATGCTGGCCTGGGTGACGCTTTTGCGCTTGGCGGGTGCTCGCTGGCCCTGGCCCTTCGTCTGGATTTTGGCTCTGCTGCTGGTCGTGGTCTATGACCCCTGGTCGCTGTTGCAGGCCGGCTTTTGGCTGAGCTTTGTGGCAGTGGCAGTGTTGTTTGCCACCGATGGCCATCCGCCTGCGCATGCCGACAGTGCCATCACAAGTGCAGGCTCCGCCGCGCCAGTTAGGCGTGGGGATGGGACCGGCGCCGGGCAGGACCCGCGCGACGACTTGTTCGCGCGCGATGCGCCCCCGCTCCCCGGGCCTAGCACCTGGGCGCGTCCTCTTGGTTGGCTTAGCGTTGTGGGCCGCGCTGTGCGCGCCATGTTGCGCGAGCAAGGCACGATAACGCTAGCCCTAGCGCCCTTGAGCATTGCCTTATTCGGTCAGTTGTCGCTGGTGGGCTTGCTGGCCAATTTATTGGCCGTGCCCTGGGTCACTTTGGTGATTACGCCGCTGGCCTTGGCAGGGGTGCTGCTCGAGCCGTTGTGGCAAGTGGCGGCGCCGGCCTGCGCTTGGTGGCTGGCCGTGGTGCAAACCATGGCCGGGTGGCCTTTGGCCGTGCTGGCCTTGCCGGTACCGCCCTGGTGGTTGGCGCTGCCTGCGGGGCTGGGTGCGCTGGTGCTCACCCTGCCCTTGCCCTGGGCATTGCGTTGCATGGGCCTACCCTTGTTGCTGGCGCTGGGCGTGTGGCGCCCGCCTGCGCCGCCACCGGGCCAGTTTGAGTTAATTGCTGCAGATATCGGCCAGGGCAATGCAGTCTTGGTGCGCACCCATAAGCATGTCTTGCTCTATGACGCCGGGCCGCGCTACAGCCTGGACAGCGACGCCGGCCAGCGCGTACTGGTGCCGATGTTGCAAGCCGGTGTCACGCGCCTGGACCGCCTGATGCTCAGCCACCGCGACACCGACCATGTGGGCGGCGCGGCCAGTGTGCTGGCGATGCAGCCACACGCCGATGTGTGGAGTTCGCTGGAGGCTGGCCACCTGTTGCTGCAAGGACGGACCAGCACGCGCTGCCAGGTGGGGCAAAGCTGGGACTGGGACGGTGTGCGCTTTAGCGTACTGCATCCTGCCCCTGGGGCCTACAACACGCCAAGCAGCCCCAAACCCAATACCCTGTCTTGCGTGTTGCGCGTGCAGGCCGCTGCGGATACCCAAACTCCTGATGCGCAGGCCGAGCCCGTTGGCGCGCGGCCTGGCCCCCAGCAAAGCAGTGCTTTACTGGTGGGAGATATTGAGCAGGCGCAGGAAGCGCAGTTGTTGGCACGGGCTGCCGCCAATCCCTTGGATGCGGCGCTGGGTGCAGACCTGCTGCTGGTGCCACACCATGGCAGCAAAACATCTAGCACCGCAGAGTTCTTGGCGGCCGTGCATCCGCAAACCGCTGTGGTGCAGTCGGGCTACCGCAACCGCTACGGGCATCCCGCGCCGATGGTGGTGCAGCGCTATGCCGACCTGGCCCAAAGCTATGCGAGCGATGCGCCTTTGCAATGGGTGGATACGCCACATTGCGGCGCCTTTTTGTGGCAGTCTTGGCAGCCTGCAAACAGCCGCTGTGCGCGTAAAGTTTTGCAGCGCTATTGGCACCACCGCGTGCCTTGAGCTGCGCGCAGCCCAATAATCTAGGCAAGATTTTCAGTACCCAAGGGCGTTTGCGCCTGCAGTGTCAGCCCTCATTGAGTCAATCCCCAGTATCCCGACCTATTCGGCCATGGGAAAATGCCGTTTTTTTGTCACAAATATTTCTTATGATGGTCAAAACCCACACCAAGATTTCCCCGATGAAAAACACATTCAAACTTGCTTTACTTGCCACCGTATCCCTGTTCTCAGCGTGCGGTACGCTCTTGCCCAAGCAACTGGCAGCCATCCACCAAGATCCTCAAATGAGTTTGGTTGGGCGATATAGCTCTGGCGGCACAAGCGCTTCACCATCGATGGTGGCGGAAATAACGGCCTATCACGCCAACAGCAAATCCTTGTTCATCACGGTCGATACCGCCAGCGAGCCCTTCTCTTTCAAACGCATTGAGTTGTCGGGTTTGGGTACAA
>CAMBFN010000030.1 GCA_945865425.1 Comamonas sp. lk
CTATGACGGTCCGATGTACGCCTTGTTTGAGTCTGAGTTCGGGGTACGTATGGTGCGTGCCGAAGAAAAAATCCGCGCTGTGCTTCCTAATGCGCAGCAGTGCGAATTGCTGGCTGTCCCTGCCGGGACACCGCTGCTGAGCGTAGAGCGCCTGGCATACACCTATAAGGACACACCCATGGAGTTGCGCCAAGGCCTCTACCTCACCGACAAACACTTCTACCGCAATGAATTGAACTGAAATAAACACACTGCAAACTCAAGTCTGCAAGCGGACCGTCAGATTGGTGCAGTGCAATAGAATTTACTAGCCAAGACGCCCGACATCCTAACTTCGCGCCCCGCCTCACCCCAGGAACCACCATCCATGTCTGCGCCAGCACCTTCTGCACCAGCCCCCCGCCCTGAATTTCGCAATATCCATGCGTTTAGGGATTTGCCCGGCTACCGGCTGCCGCTGGCGGGTGTCGTGTCCATACTGCACCGTATCAGCGGCGCATTGATGTTTTTGCTGATGCCCTTCATCATCTGGATGTTTGACACCTCGATTTCCTCAGAAATTTCATTCGCACGCTTCAAAAGTGTTTTTAACCAGGGAGCGGGCTTTCTGCCCGGTTGGTGCGTCAAATTGGTAGCCCTGGCGTTGATTTGGGCTTTTTTGCACCACCTAATCGCCGGTCTGCGCCATTTGTGGATGGATATGCGCCATGCGGTGAGTAAAGAATTTGGCAAGTCTTCGGCGGCGGTGACGCTGACCCTGAGCTTGGCTTTGACGCTGACGCTGGGCGCCAAGCTGTTCGGTCTTTACTAAGTAGCGGTAAGACCTCATTAAGGAATCTCGTTATGGCAGTTAATTTCGGATCTAGACGTATCGTCACCGGCGCGCATTACGGGCTACGCGATTGGTTGGCCCAGCGTGTGACCGCTTTGTTAATGGCGCTCTTTACGCTGCTGATCGTGCTACGCCTGGTTTTTTCACGCGGCCCGGTAGGCTATGACCTGTGGGCGGGTATTTTTTCCGCACAGTGGATGAAAGCCCTCACCTTCACCGTGATCCTGGCCCTGCTGTACCACGCCTGGGTCGGCATGCGCGATATCTGGATGGACTACATCAAACCGGTCGGCCTTCGCTTGGCCTTGCAAGTGTTTTCTCTCGTCTGGTTGGTCGGCTGTGCCGGTTGGGCCATTCAGGTGTTGTGGCGCGTCTGAAGTCCACTTAAAAAGAATCTAATTCATGTCCTATACAGTTTCCAAACGTAAATTTGATGTCGTCATCGTAGGCGCCGGAGGCTCTGGAATGCGCGCCTCATTGCAATTGGCGCGCGCCGGATTAAACGTAGCCGTACTCTCCAAAGTATTTCCTACCCGCTCCCATACGGTGGCCGCGCAAGGGGGTATCGGCGCCTCCTTGGGTAATATGAACGAGGACAACTGGCACTACCATTTTTACGATACCGTCAAGGGTTCTGACTGGCTGGGCGACCAGGATGCGATTGAATTCATGTGCCGCGAAGCGCCTAAAGTGGTTTATGACCTAGAGCATATGGGCATGCCCTTTGATCGCAATGCGGACGGTACGATTTACCAGAGACCTTTTGGTGGCCATACGGCCAACTATGGAGAGAAAGCAGTGGAGCGCGCCTGTGCCGCAGCGGACCGCACCGGTCACGCCATGCTGCACACGCTGTACCAGCAAAACCTTAAGGCTCGCACCAGCTTTTTTGTCGAATGGCTGGCCATGGATTTGGTGCGTGATGCCGAAGGCGCTGTGGTCGGAGTGACGGCGTTGGAAATGGAAACGGGCGATGTGCATATTTTGCAAGCTAAAACCACGCTGCTGGCCACCGGCGGCGCGGGACGCATATTTGCGGCATCTACGAATGCCTTTATCAACACCGGCGACGGTCTGGGTATGGCCGCCCGCGCCGGTATTCCCTTGGAGGACATGGAATTCTGGCAATTTCACCCCACCGGTGTCGCAGGTGCGGGTGTGCTGCTGACCGAAGGTTGCCGTGGTGAAGGCGCAATTTTGCGCAATGTGCATGGCGAGCGCTTTATGGAGCGCTATGCCCCGCATTACAAAGACCTGGCCCCCCGCGACTATGTGTCGCGCTGCATGGACCAAGAGATCAAAGAAGGCCGTGGCTGCGGCCCGAAAAAAGACTACATCAATCTGGACATGACGCATCTGGGCGCTGAGACCATCATGAAGCGCCTGCCCTCGGTGCTGGAGATCGGGCATAACTTTGCCAATGTGGACATCACGCGCGAGCCGATTCCGGTGGTCCCGACCATCCATTACCAAATGGGCGGCATACCCACCAATATCCATGGCCAGGTGGTCGTTCAGGACGCCAACAACCACAGCCAACCGGTGTCCGGCTTGTATGCAGTGGGCGAATGTTCGTGTGTGAGCGTGCACGGCGCCAACCGCTTGGGCACCAATTCACTGCTGGACTTGCTGGTCTTTGGCCGCGCGGCGGGCAACCATATCGTGGCCACCAATAAAGAAAGCGTTGAGCACAAGGCCCTGCCCGCAGACGCAGCCGATCTGACGCTCTCACGCCTAAACCGGCTGGACAGCGCCTCGCGCGGCGAGTACGCGCAAGACGTGGCCAACAGCATACGCGCCACCATGCAACAGCATGCCGGCGTGTTCCGCACCCAGGCCAGCATGGACGAAGGTGTGGCCAAAGTGGCCGAACTGCGGCAACGCACGCAAGATATGGGCCTCAAAGACAAGTCGCGCATTTTCAACACCGCACGCATCGAAGCACTGGAAGTTGAAAACCTGATCGAGGCGGCACAGGCCACCATGGTGTCGGCCGCCGCCCGCCATGAAAGTCGGGGCGCGCATACCGTGAACGACTATGGCGACACGCCTGAACACCCCAATGGCCGCAACGATACCGAATGGCACAAGCACTCGCTGTGGCACAGCGCCAACAACAGCCTCAGCTACAAGCCAGTGCAGATGAAGCCGCTGACAGTTGAGAGCATCCCCTTGCGAACCCGTACGTTCTAACCGCGATAAGGCCGCCTTCCCATGTCAAAACATAAATTTTCCATTTACCGCTACGACCCAGATAAGGACGCCAAGCCCTATATGCAGGACATCGCGGTCGAACTCGACGGTAGCGAACGCATGTTGCTCGATGCCCTGATGAAGCTCAAAGCGGTGGACCCCTCCATCTCTTTTCGCCGCTCCTGCCGCGAAGGCGTGTGCGGATCAGATGCGATGAATATCAACGGGAAAAACGGGCTAGCCTGTCTGACCAATATGCGCACCCTCCCGGGTACGATTGTGCTCAAGCCCCTGCCCGGCCTGCCGGTGATCCGTGACCTGATCGTGGACATGACACAGTTCTTCAAACAATACAACTCGATCAAGCCCTACCTCATCAACGAGGACATGCCGCCGGAAAAAGAGCGCCTACAAAGTCCACAGGAGCGCGAAGAGCTCAACGGCTTGTACGAATGCATTTTGTGCGCCAGCTGCTCGACCAGCTGCCCGAGTTTCTGGTGGAACCCGGATAAATTCGTGGGTCCGGCCGGGCTCTTGCAGGCCTACCGCTTTATCGCCGACAGCCGCGACCAAGGCACTGCCGAGCGTCTGGACAATTTGGAAGATCCTTACCGCTTGTTCCGCTGCCATACCATCATGAATTGCGTGGACGTGTGTCCTAAGGGTCTGAACCCAACCAAGGCGATCGGCAAGATTAAAGAGATGATGGTGATGCGGGCAGTCTAAGCATGCACCCTGAAGCCCTTGAACTACCTATTGATGCGCGCGCGCTGAGCAAGCTGCGCTGGCGCTGCAGACGTGGGCTGTTGGAAAATGATTTGTTCATCGAGCGTTTTTTCGCGCGACACGCCGAAACGCTGAGCGCACGCCAAGCCGATGCCTTGGGCCTACTGATGGACCTGAGCGACAACGATTTACTGGATTTGCTCCTGGGTCGCAAATCGCAAGTACCAGGCCATGAAATGGATTCTGATTGCAGGCAAGTTTTGGTTTTATTAAGAAATACTCATTGAAAGGTGTGGCGATGAAATTATCAGACAACAAGGCGACCATGTCGTTTAGTAACGGCAGCCCCAGCGTGGAGCTTCCGGTTTACAGCGGCAGCGTCGGGCCCGATGTCATCGACATCCGCAAGCTGTACGGACAAACCGGTATGTTCACCTACGACCCAGGTTTTTTATCCACTGCTGCTTGCCAGTCGGCTATCACCTATATCGACGGTGATAAGGGCGAGTTGCTCTACCGTGGCTACCCGATTGAGCAATTGGCCACCAATTGCGACTTCATGGAGACCTGCCACCTTCTGCTGTACGGCAACTTGCCCGATGCAGCGGGCAAAGCTGCGTTTACCAAGCGTGTCACCCAACACACCATGGTCAATGAGCAAATGCAGTTTTTCCTGCGGGGTTTCCGCCGTGACGCGCACCCCATGGCCATCATGACCGGTCTGGTCGGTGCGCTGTCGGCCTTCTACCATGACAGCACCGACATCAACAACCCGGGCCATCGCGATATTTCCGCTATTCGCCTGATTGCCAAACTGCCCACGCTGGTGGCCATGGCCTACAAATACAGTATCGGCCAGCCTTTCATGTACCCCAAAAACGACCTGAGCTATGCAGGCAACTTTTTGCACATGATGTTTGCTACACCGTGTGAGCCCTATGTCGTCAACCCGGTCATCGAACGTGCTTTAGACCGCATCTTCATCTTGCATGCCGACCACGAACAAAACGCATCCACCTCTACGGTTCGTTTGTGCGGCTCGTCCGGGACCAACCCGTTTGCGGCCATTGCAGCTGGTGTAGCCTGCCTCTGGGGCCCGGCGCATGGTGGCGCAAACGAGGCCTGCTTGAATATGCTGGAGGAGATCCATGCCTCAGGCGGCGTGTCCAAGGTTGGCGAGTTCATGGAAAAAGTCAAAGACAAAAACTCCGGCGTCAAGCTGATGGGCTTTGGTCACCGGGTCTATAAAAACTACGATCCGCGTGCCAAGCTGATGCAAGAGACCTGCAATGAAGTGCTCGCTGCTCTGGGCTTGGAAAACGACCCATTGTTCCAACTGGCCAAGGCACTGGAAAAAATTGCGCTGGAAGACGAGTACTTTGTATCGCGCAAGCTCTACCCCAATGTAGATTTTTATTCTGGCATTGTGCAGCGTGCCATTGGCATACCGGTCAAGTTGTTCACCGGCATATTTGCCCTGGCCCGCACCGTCGGATGGATTGCCCAGCTCAATGAAATGATCGGCGACCCAGAATACAAAATCGGTCGTCCTCGTCAATTGTTCACCGGCTCCTTGCCCCGCGCGGTTCCGGACATTAGCAAGCGCTAAGCGCCTAAATACTCCCGCTGTTTGCCCCGCTTGATCGGGGCAAATTTTTTGTGCTGTCGTAAATCATCGCACCGGCTTGGGTACAGGGCATGGCGGCATAAAATGCGCCACCGCCAACAAGGAACAAGCCCCATGGGACGCACCCTCTACGACAAAATCTGGGATGAACACGTGGTTCATACCGAAGATGACGGCACTGCCATCCTCTATATCGACCGCCATCTGGTACACGAAGTCACCAGCCCCCAGGCATTTGAAGGCCTGCGCCAAGCTGGGCGCAAAGTTTGGCGCGTCAGTTCCATCGTTGCTACGGCCGACCACAACACCCCCACCACTGGATGGGAACGGGGCTATGACGGCATCACCGACCCAATAAGCAGAGAGCAAATTACCACGCTCGATTCCAATATCAAAGAATCAGGCGCGGCAGCATTCTTTCCCTTTCTGTCCAAGCGCCAAGGCATCGTGCATGTGATTGGTCCAGAATCGGGCGCCACGCTACCTGGCATGACGGTGGTGTGCGGAGATAGCCACACCTCTACCCATGGCGCCTTCGGTGCGCTGGCGCACGGCATTGGCACCTCGGAAGTCGAGCATGTCATGGCGACACAAACCCTGTTGGCCAAAAAAGCAAAGAACATGCTTATTAAGGTAGAGGGCACGGTACCCAAGGGTGTGACCGGTAAGGACATTGTTCTGGCCATCATTGGACGCATAGGCACAGCGGGCGGTACCGGCTACACCATCGAGTTTGCGGGTAGCGCCATCCGCGCGCTGAGTATGGAGGGTCGTATGACCTTGTGCAATATGGCGATCGAAGCAGGTGCGCGCGCCGGCTTGGTGGCGGTGGACGAGAAAACCATCGAATACGTCAAGGGTCGCCCGCTGGCGCCTGGAACAGACCCGAAAACTGCCCAGTTTTCGGGTGGCACGGAATGGGACCAGGCCGTGGCCTACTGGAAAACGCTGCAATCGGACGCTGACGCGCACTTTGACGCTGTGCTAGAACTGCAGGCCGCCGACATACTGCCGCAAGTGACCTGGGGAACCTCGCCCGAAATGGTGCTGGATATCAAGGGCTTTGTGCCCGATCCTGATAAAGAAAAAGACCCTAGCAAGCGCGACGCCATCGAGCGTGCATTGGTCTATATGGGGCTGCAGCCAGGCAAAGCCTTGAATGATTTATTTGTCGACAAGGTGTTTATAGGCTCCTGCACCAATAGCCGCATTGAAGACATGCGTGAAGCGGCAGCAGTGGTGAAACGCATAGGCCAAAAAGTGGCCAAAAATATCAAGCTGGCGATGGTGGTCCCCGGCTCGGGCTTGGTCAAAGAGCAGGCAGAGCGTGAAGGCCTGCACGAAATTTTCAAGGCGGCAGGTTTTGAGTGGCGCGAGCCCGGCTGCTCCATGTGCCTGGCCATGAACGCCGACCGACTCGAGCCCGGAGAACGCTGTGCCTCCACCAGCAACCGCAACTTCGAGGGCCGCCAGGGCGCCGGTGGTCGTACCCATCTGGTCAGCCCGGCGATGGCGGCGGCGGCGGCCATCCACGGCCACTTTGTGGACGTGCGTAAATACCTTTGAAGAAAGCCAGGCGATGCAACAATTTACCGTACACCAAGGCTTGGTGGCGCCCATGGACCGCGAAAACGTGGACACCGATGCCATCATTCCTAAACAGTTCCTCAAGTCCATCAAAAAAACCGGCTTCGGCCCCAATTTATTTGACCAATGGCGCTACCTAGACCATGGTGAGCCCGGACAGGACCCGGCCACGCGCAAACCCAATCCCGACTTTGTGCTCAACCAGCCGCGCTACGCCGGCGCATCGGTCCTGCTGGCGCGCAAAAATTTCGGCTGCGGCTCATCGCGCGAGCATGCGCCCTGGGCGCTGGACCAATATGGTTTTCGCGCGATCATTGCGCCGAGCTTTGCCGATATCTTTTTCAATAACTGTTTCAAGAACGGGCTTTTACCCATCGTGTTGCCGGAGTCGGTGGTGGACAGCCTGTTTAGCGAGACCCTGGCCTTTCCTGGCTTCACTCTGACCGTCGATTTGGAACGCCAATGCGTCATCCGCCCGCAAGGAGATGAAATTGCCTTTGAAGTGCAGGCCTTTCCTAAGTTCTGCCTGCTCAATGGCCTAGACGATATAGGTCTGACGCTGCGCAACGCCGAAAAAATTCGCGCCTTTGAAGCGCAGCGCCTGGCCACCAAGCCCTGGTTGGCGCACACCATGTAAAAACCCGTAGAAGAAAGTACATACATGAAAATCGCAGTCCTGCCAGGTGACGGTATAGGAACCGAAATTGTGGCCGAGGCCATCAAGGTGCTTAAAGCCCTGTCCCTGCCCTTCACCATGGAAAGCGCGCCTGTCGGTGGCGCCGCCTATGAGTCGCACGGTCACCCGCTACCCGATTCGACTTTGCAATTGGCCAAAGACGCAGATGCCATTTTGTTCGGCGCGGTCGGCGACTGGAAATACGACACGCTCGAGCGCGCCCTTCGGCCCGAGCAGGCAATTTTGGGCCTACGCAAACACCTGGGTTTGTTTGCCAATTTCCGCCCCGCTATTTGCTATGAGCAACTGGTCAATGCATCCAGCCTTAAGCCTGAATTGATCTCGGGCCTGGACATCCTCATCATCCGCGAACTGACGGGCGACATATATTTTGGCCAACCGCGCGGACGGCGCACCGCCACCGACGGCCACTTCCCTGGCGCCGAAGAAGCCTTCGACACCATGCGCTACTCCAAGCCCGAAATTGAGCGCATCGCCCACGTGGCGTTTCAAGCTGCCCGCACCCGCAAGGCCGCGGGCAGTGAAGGCCGCGTCACCAGCGTAGACAAAGCCAACGTGCTGGAGACCTTCCAGTTTTGGAAAGACGTGGTCACCGAAGTCGGCAAAGAGTACCCAGACATTGCCCTGGACCATATGTATGTGGACAACGCCGCCATGCAATTGGTCAAGCAGCCCAAGCGCTTTGACGTGGTGGTCACCGGAAATATGTTCGGCGACATCCTGAGCGACGAAGCTTCCATGCTGACCGGCTCCATCGGTATGCTGCCCTCGGCCAGCCTCAATAGCCGCAATCAGGGTCTGTACGAACCCAGCCACGGCAGCGCCCCTGACATCGCCGGTCAGGGGGTGGCCAACCCGCTGGCCACCATCCTGAGCGCCGCCATGATGCTGCGCTTTAGTCTCAAGCAGCCTGAGGCCGCCGCCCGCATCGAAAAAGCCGTGGACGCCGTGTTGACACAAGGTCTGCGTACCCCCGATATCTACAGCGTCGGGACCACCAAAGTTGGTACGCGCGAGATGGGCGACGCGGTAGTAAAAGCTTTGGGCTAATTGCGGTCCACGAGAGGCCGCACACCGTAAGCCCGCATGGCCGACGCCGCTTGTGACTGCTCTGTGGTTTCATCCGGGTACAACTGGTAGCTTGGCGCAAGAATTGACTCACACTGAGTGACGCGGATAACTATGACACTGCGAATGGGGAAACGCGGGCCTGCCATAGCGCTCAAAGGCTTGGCCCATTTTTCATAATCCATGTCCTGCGGGCGAACATTTCGGGCTGTTCCCGAGACCTTAAACCCCTTTTGAACGAAGACGTCTACAAAACTCACGCAAACATGTGGGTTGGCCATAATATTTCGCACACTGCTTGGCGAGGCGATATTGGCGATGAGCAGATGTTCACTGCCGTACAAAGCAAATATTTCTTTAGGCGACACATTGGGCTGCCCTTGGGCATCAACCGTTGCAAGCCAACAAAGCATGCTCTTTCGGGCGCAAGCTAGCGTTTCAGGGCTCGGCATAGTGGTCCAGTTCAAAAGTAAATCCTCTGGCATTCGGGGTAAGTCGGCATAGCCACAACACCTTACTGTTCGAGAATTTTTTCGCAGTTAATTTCCATATTAACAAGCAAATAGCGTCTCTGCCACTCGGTCCTTAAAACAGATTGCTTGCCTTGCCGCCCCATCCCTACAAGCGATCCCATAGACCTGTAAGCCAGTCTTCAGTTAAGGAAGTTACAATGTTGACATGTTTTATGCCCTACTGTTCACCTTGAACCCCGCCTTGGTCCCTGCGGCCAGTGCAAGTGCGCGCGTAATCATCACCAAAACCACGACCGGCTGATACAGCCCGGTTCGTCGTGCGCCCCCCGGCCAGACGAGCCGGGAAAACAGTCAGGTCATACACTGTTTTTTGAAAGGGTAACGAAATGAGTAAGTTAGTAGGATTGGTCGGCTGGCGTGGCATGGTCGGCTCGGTGTTGTTAGACCGGATGCAGACAGAAGGCGACTTTGACCTGATCGAACCCCTGTTTTTCTCCACCTCCAATAGCGGCGGCGCAGCGCCCGTCTTTGCCAAGAACGAAGCCACCTTGCAGGACGCCTTCAATCTAGACGCCCTCCAACGCTGCGACATCATCATCACCGCCCAGGGTGGCGACTACACCACCGAGGTCTATCCCAAATTGCGCGCCGCCGGCTGGAAAGGCTACTGGATTGACGCAGCTAAAACCCTGCGTATGAAAGACGACGCAGTCATTATTTTGGACCCGGTCAATCGGCCTGTAATCGACGCCGCGTTGGCGCGCGGCGTGAAAGACTATATCGGCGGCAACTGCACCGTTAGCTGCATGTTGATGGGCATGGGCGCCCTGTTCAAGGCCGATTTGGTGGAGTGGATCACTGCCACCACCTACCAGGCAGCCAGCGGCGGCGGCGCACAGCATATGCGCGAACTGCTGACCCAAATGGGAACGCTGAGCAGTGCGGTTCGGACCCAATTAGACAATCCTTCCAGCGCGATTTTGGAAATCGACCGCCAAATTGCCGCTACCCAGCGCGGACTGAGCGCTGAGGAAACCAAAAACTTCATGGCCCCGCTGGCCGGCAGTCTGATCCCCTGGATCGACAGCGACCGGGGTGACGGCACTAGCCTAGAGGAGTGGAAAGGCAGTGCCGAGACCAATAAGATCTTGGGACTCCAAAACCAGCCGGTGCCCATCGACAGCATCTGTGTGCGCGTCGGTGCCATGCGTTGCCACAGCCAGAGCCTGACCATCAAAATGAAGCGCGATGTGCCCCTGGCCGATATTGAAGATATGCTGAAAAATGACAATGCCTGGGTGCGTTTTGTGGCCAATAACCGTATGGACAGCGTGCACCAGTTAACGCCTGTGGCCGTCACTGGCACCATGGACATAGCGGTCGGGCGGGTGCGCAAGCTGGCTATGGGGCCGCAGTATCTGGGTGCCTTCACGATCGGCGACCAACTGCTATGGGGCGCTGCCGAACCGTTGCGACGCATGTTGCGCATCCTGCTGCAAGCCTAATTCGGGAGCTGCGTAAGTTGCATTTCGTCTAAAAAGCGAAAAACGTACAAGCTGCCAGTACCTGATTCCAACTATTTTTCTCCATACATAATTAACATTGATACCTTTTTGATAATTATCTAGTGGCAGTCGAAAATTGGGGGGCTAATCATGGGCTGGACTCGCTCTTTGGCTGTGAATCTGCCGCTGGCCATTTTCTGGTTCAGCGGCGTACTTTATGCAGGCATTGCCAATGCACTTACGCTGGCCCCTATCGCAGTGCGGTCCTACCTTGGACAAAACCTGGTGGCGGAGATCGAGGTGGTCAACCTCATGCCGCAGGAAGAGCTGAGCCTTAAAGCGCGGATAGCTGATCCAAAAACTTTTTTTAAGCTGAGCATGGACTACAACTCGTCCATCGGCGACCTGCACATCGAGTTACTACGCCGCCCCGATGGAACGCGCTTGATAAAGCTGCGCAGCGCACGCCCCATTGCCGAGCCCTTTGTCGATCTGGTCATTGAAGTGTCTTCCAGCGCCACCCATCTGATACGCCCCTACCGTCTGCTATTGGATCTGCCGCCGCTAGATGATGGCCTTGTACCGGCACCCGATAGAGCAGAGCGCAGTGCGCCCGCTAGCACCCCTGCGCTTGGCGCAGTGCTGACCTTAGAAGCCACAGCCCTGCCGCCTGTCAGCAAAAACCAATTAGCAGGCGCACAGACCAAAAAACGCCCTGCAGAAAACCTAGAAAAACCGCCAAATGAGGCGAAACGCATACAGGAACTCAATGCACCGAGCCCTACGGATACCCAAACTACGGCCATAGCCGCTGCAGCGCCAATTACCGCACCTTTTCAAAACACTTCACAAGCTGGGGCAAGGCCAACGTCCAAGGCCTCAGAAAAAGTAGTGTCCAGCCCTGCCCCCTTGGGAGCGGAGGCCAATTTACTGGGTCTGGTACCTGAAACACTTTCAGATTCACTAGGGGTCCTCCTCATTGGCCTTGGTGCCTTGGGCGTGGGAATCGGAGCAGTTTTTTTGACTCGCAAACGCAAGCTACGCCAAACACAAGCACCAGCTCCTGTTGCCGCAGAAAACCACCTGGCCCGGTGGACCATGAACACAGAGGCCAATAGCGCGGCCTATGCAGGCGGTCCAGTGGCAATCCGCGTGTCAAACGGGCAGATGCAGGCGCAGGACACCATCTTGGCAACCGAGTTGGATACCTTAGCGGAGGCAGACGTCTATTTGGCCTACGGCAAAGACGAGCCAGCTGAAGAAATATTGCGCGAAGGCTTGGCCCAAGACCCCAAGCGCGTGGCGATCCATCTCAAGTTGGCGGAAATCTATGTCGCTCGCCAGGACACCATCAAATTCGCCATTTGCGCCAACCAAGTGCAAGCGCTGGTTGGCTCAGAGAGTACGGCTTGGGCTCAGATTCAGGCGCTAGGGCAATCCATGGAACCGGACAATCCACGCTACCAAAATACCGCTGGAATAGGCCTGCCACCTACCAAGGCCAGCGCCGCGCCCGACATAGACCCCGTGCTATCCTTCACCGGGGTTGGAGAAGGCGTCGCCAGCGGCGCAAAAGCGCAAGTATCCGATCCCATGTCGTTTGACTTAGACGCGCTGTCACTGGATTTGGCAGCTTCACCTTCTTCACAGACGAAAAGCTTTTCAGAGCAGTTGGACACCTCCATGGAATTGGCAAAAAAAATTATCGAAATCGGCGAGCTTCAAGGTGCACGCAGCCTCTTAGACGAAGTCATTGCCAAGGGTTCTGACGAGCAGCGTAAAAAAGCCCTCACCATGATGGCAAACCTCAAGTGATGCGCCTCCCGGCTTGCCGCATCAGAGCCCGACGATGCGCATAGTTTTGGGCCTAAGCTATAACGGTTTGCCTTATCAGGGGTGGCAAAGTCAGTCCTCCGGGCGTACGGTGCAGGACCGACTGGAAGCCGCGCTCGCTGCATTCACCGGCGCACGCATTTCCACCCTGTGCGCTGGACGCACCGACGCTGGGGTGCATGCCCTGATGCAGGTGGTGCATTTTGAAAGCCCTGTTGATCGCAGCAACCACGCGTGGGTGCGTGGCACCAATAGCAAGCTACCCAGCGATATTGCTGTTGAATGGGCCCTGCCCGCACCGCCTGATTTCCACTGCCGCGCCAGCGCGCAGAGCCGGCGCTATTCCTATGTGCTGCGCCAGTCCGAAGTGCGACCCACGCTGGAAGTGGGCCGCGTCGGCTGGAGCTTTAGACAGCTCGATGGCGCTGCCATGCGCCGGGCGGCTGATTACCTGCTGGGCGAACACGATTTCAGCTCCTTTCGCGCCTCGCAATGCCAGGCAATCTCGCCGGTCAAAAACCTGCTGCGCATCGACATGGTGCAACGTGGCGCCTATTGGCGTTTCGACTTCGAGGCCAGCGCCTTTTTGCACCACATGATCCGCAACATCATGGGTTCCCTAGTGAGCGTCGGCCAGGGCCTGAAGCCACCCGAGTGGATGGAAACAGTCTTGCAGGCGCGCGACCGCAAGCAAGCAGCACCCACTTTTTCCCCGGCAGGGCTGTATTTTCTGGGGCCCCGCTACGCCCCCCAATTCGGCATGCCCGAACATACGCCTGGGTATGATTGGTTGCCATGAACACACCCTTCACCGCCCAACGCACCCGGATTAAGGTCTGTGGCCTGACCCGCGAGCAAGACGTGCAGGCCGCAGTCGCAGCCGGCGTCGATGCGATAGGCTTTGTGCTTTACGCCAAAAGCCCGCGTGCCGTCAGCGCAGAGCGTGCTGCCCAACTGGCGCAGTTGTTGCCGCCCCTTGTGACGCCGGTGCTGTTGTTTGTCAATCCTGAACCCGGCGATGTCGTTGCCGCCTGTGCGTTGATACCCACGGCGCTGCTGCAATTGCATGGCGACGAAAGCCCCCAAACCTGCACGCGCTTGGCAGGTGCCGATAAGCGCCCTTTTTTGCGCGCGGCACGCATTCCCACCGGTCCGGCAGGGGCGGGCTTTGACCTCGTAAAATACGCTCTCGATTATTCCCACGCCCAAGCCATCCTGCTCGACGCCCATGTCGAAGGATTCGGCGGCAGCGGTAAGGCATTCAATTGGTCACTGCTTCCTCTAAGCGTCAACGCTCACCTCGTCTTGAGTGGTGGACTCAATGCTGCAAACGTGGGCGACGGCATCGCCCTGCTACGGCCGCGCTGTAAATCGCTGGCCGTGGACGTCAGTTCCGCAGTGGAAGTCGATGCGCTCGGGGGCGGGACCCTCAAGGGCATCAAAGACTCCGAAAAAATGAATCAGTTTGTCGCCGCCGTTCGCGCCGCCGACCAACGCTTTACAGGATTGAATTGAGCATGCTTGACTACCAACAACCCGATGTACGTGGCCATTTCGGCAAATACGGCGGAAGCTTTGTCTCCGAGACACTGACCCACGCCATCAACGAACTCAAAGCCGCCTATGCGCACTACCAGCACGACCCGCAATTTGTGGCGGAGTTCAAGTCTGAGTTAGCCCATTTTGTAGGGCGACCTTCGCCGGTTTACCATGCCGCGCGCATGAGCCGCGAAATGGGGGGTGCACAGATTTACCTCAAGCGCGAAGACCTCAACCACACCGGCGCGCACAAAATCAACAACACCATTGGTCAGGCCATGCTCGCCAAGCGCATGGGCAAGCCGCGCATCATCGCCGAGACCGGAGCTGGTCAACATGGGGTTGCCACAGCCACCATCTGCGCCCGCTACGGTTTGGAATGCGTGGTCTATATGGGTAGCGAAGACGTCAAGCGCCAAAGCCCGAACGTTTATCGTATGAAGTTGCTGGGCGCCACCGTGGTCCCGGTTGAGTCCGGCAGTCGCACCCTCAAAGACGCGCTCAACGAAGCCATGCGCGACTGGGTCGCCAACGTGGACAACACCTTCTACATAATAGGCACCGTGGCCGGCCCGCACCCCTACCCCATGATGGTGCGGGACTTCCAAAGCATCATCGGTACCGAATGCATTGCCCAGATGCCGGAGATGCTCGCTGCGCAACATGCGGCCAATACCCAACCCGATGCCGTGATCGCCTGCGTGGGCGGCGGCAGCAATGCCATGGGAATTTTCTACCCCTACATTCCTTTTGAAAACACGCAGCTGATCGGCGTCGAAGCCGCGGGTGAAGGGCTGGACAGTGGCAAACATTCGGCGTCGATTCAGCGCGGCAGCGCCGGCGTATTGCACGGCAATCGGACCTATGTTTTGCAGGATGACAACGGCCAGGTGACTGAGACCCATAGCATCAGCGCCGGGCTGGACTACCCCGGCGTGGGCCCTGAGCATGCATTCTTGAGCGACATAGGTCGGGCACAGTACGTGGGCATTACCGACAAGCAGGCGCTGGAGGCCTTTCACTACCTGTGCCGCACCGAAGGCATCATCGCGGCGCTTGAATCGAGCCACGCGGTGGCCTACGCCATGCAGTTGGCCAAGACCATGCGGACCGATCAGTCGATACTGGTAAACCTCTCTGGCCGGGGTGACAAAGACATCGGTACCGTGGCAGACCTGAGCAATGGGGACTTTTATTGCCGTCCGAGCTGCAAAGGCCAAAGCGTCAAAGGCGGTAACGAGCACCCCGTCAGTCTGCACGGCTTGGGAGTCAAAGTATGAGCCGTATCCAGAGCACTTTTGCCAAATTAGCCACCCAAGGCCGTAAAGCCCTGATCCCCTATGTCACCGCAGGATTCCCCTACGCAGATGTGACACCAGAACTCATGCATGCCATGGTGTCCGCCGGGGCCGATGTCATCGAACTAGGCGTCCCTTTCTCCGATCCCAGCGCCGACGGCCCCGTGATCCAGCGCTCGGGCGACAAAGCTCTGTCCATGGGTATCGGCATGGTGCAGGTGCTGGAGATGGTGCGCCAATTTAGGCATACCAACAGCAATACGCCGGTGGTGCTCATGGGCTATGCCAACCCCATAGAGCGCTACGACCAGCGCCATGCCGCCGCAGGCGTGGACAGCCCCTTTGTCCAAGATGCAGCGCGCGCTGGGGTGGACGGGGTGCTGGTGGTGGATTACCCGCCCGAAGAATGCACAGACTTTGCCGCTCAGCTGCGTGCCAACCATATGGATTTGATATTTTTACTGGCCCCGACCAGCACCGACGAGCGCATGGCCCAGGTTGCGGCAGTTGCCAGCGGTTATGTCTATTACGTCTCGCTCAAGGGCGTTACTGGCGCGGGCACGCTGGATACCGACGCCGTCGGTGCCATGTTGCCGCGCATACGCCGGCATATACAGATCCCAGTGGGCGTGGGTTTTGGCATACGCGACGGCGCTACTGCTGCAACCATTGCCCAAGTGGCCGATGCAGTGGTGATCGGCAGCAAAATGATTCAATTGATTGAAAATGCAGCGCGCGATACAGTGGCGCCTACGGTCCAGGCTTTTTTGCGCGAAGTGCGTGAGGCCATGGATGCTTGATGCAGGACTTGCAAACCCTGGGCATGCGAAACAAGGAGGAAGACTATGAGTTGGCTTGAAAAACTGCTACCTACCAAGATTGAGCAAACCGACCCAGCGGATCGCCGCACCGTGCCCGAAGGGCTTTGGGTTAAGTGCCCGGGCTGTGAGACCGTGCTTTATAAGTCAGATTTAGAGCAAAACCTCAATGTCTGCCCCACCTGCAGCCACCACCATCGCATCGGTGCGCGCGCGCGGCTGGATGCCTTTTTGGACAACGAAGGTCGCTTTGAAATTGGTCAGGAAGTGCTGCCGGTGGACGCACTCAAATTTAAGGACAGCCGCAAATACCCCGAACGCCTGAAAGAGGCCCTAGAAAACACCAACGAGACGGATGCGCTGATCGTCATAGGCGGCTCGGTGCATGGCATCGGCGTGGTGGTGGCCTGCTTCGAATTTGAGTTTATGGGCGGCAGCATGGGATCGGTGGTGGGCGAACGCTTTGTGCGCGGCGTGGAGGCGGCGATGGAGCAAAAATCTGCCTTTTTATGCTTTACTGCCACCGGTGGGGCCCGCATGCAGGAGGGCTTACTCAGCCTGATGCAAATGGCCAAAACCAATGCCTCGCTCACGCGCCTGGCCAAAAAAGGATTGCCGTATATCAGCGTGCTTACCGACCCAACTATGGGGGGCGTCAGCGCCGGCTTTGCCTTCTTGGGTGATATCGTTATTGCAGAGCCTAAGGCCTTAATCGGTTTTGCCGGCCCTCGGGTGATTGAGTCTACGGTAAGGGTTACCCTGCCCGAGGGTTTTCAGCGCTCCGAGTTTTTGCAAACCAAGGGCGCGATTGACCTCATTTGCGACCGCCGCGAAATGCGCAAAACTGTGGCCGAAGCCTTGGCCATGTTGCAGCGCCATCCGACGGATGCGGTGATTTAACTTTGCGATTGCGGCGGCACGCCGCTTCAAGCCAAAAGCATCAAGACCGCGCTATCCAGCGGATGGATCAGCAAGCCGGCGATTTGCAGCGCCAGCAGCAAAGCCAAGGGGGATAAATCCACCCCGCCGACCAAGGGCAGGTAACGGCGGATGGGCGCCAGCAAGGGCGCTACCAGGCGGTCCAGCAAATCCGACACGGGTGATGCGGACTGCACCCAAGACAAAATCGCGTAGATAAAGACCATGGCCGTCATGCCCGAAAGGGCCAAACGAAGCAGCCCTACCCCCGCCAAGCCGGCTACAGCACCATAGCCATAGGGCATGCCCTGGACCAACCAAAGAAGCGAATATTGCGCTAATTCCAAGGCATACGCGGCAAGCAAACTGGCCAGGTCTAGCAACGCCAAGCCCGGCAACACGCGCCGCAGCGGCAACACAATCCAATCGCTAATGGCAAATAAAAAAGGGCCAATCGGGTTGCCGGCCCGCGCCGACATGGGGATACGTTGCTGCTGCATATACAAGCGCAGCAAACACGCCCCGCCGATCACACCGACGACAAGGTCCAACACCATCGAAACAATTTGGTAAGGCATGTCAATAAGCAGCGCGCGCAGCGCGCCATTTGCAGGAATTAGGCGCGATGATAATCGCCAGCGGCAGGCTCTTAGAATTGCAGGCTTGCCCCGCAGCGGAACTACAGCACCCAAGGGCCCGCATTTTTCTCTCTTTAGCGCACACCCATGTCCGAAGCAACTACGCCGCCAGCAACCCCCATCGACGAAAACCAGCTTATTTTGGAACGGCGCGAAAAGCTTAAAACCCTGCGCGAGCGTCAAGCTCAAGGCCTGGGTCCGGCCTTCCCCAATGACTTTGCGCCGGACCAGGTG
>CAMBFN010000031.1 GCA_945865425.1 Comamonas sp. lk
TGAGCAATCACTTTGAAGGTGTAGAGACTTGACGGCACCCGCCTAAGTGCAGCGATGCATACGGTGAAGGCAAAGTCCAGGGAGTTGCGAAAGCAACACAAACCGGAATCCTTTGGTCCCAGGTTCAAGTCCTGGTGGGCCCACCAAATAGTTCGGAGCAGTACGCGGCACGGCGTAAGGTCTCTTAGCGGTGCCTCAAAAGCACTGCCGCGCAGACCGCCTTCGCGCGGTCTGGCGGGTCTTAGACCACGCTTTGCAGTTTCATGGCGACACTCATATCGCCTTCGACCTTGATTTTTCCGCTCATAAAAGCGCTGACGCCATTGAGTTCGCCGTCGAGCATGGCTTGCAGGTTTTCGATGCTGATGCCGATGGTGCAGTCGGTCTCACGATCTTCATTAGAAATCGTGTTGGGTACCACGCTGCCGTCAATCACAATGATGCCGTCGGCGCCGCAGTCGAATTTCAGGCTGGCGCCCAAACCACTGTCCTCGCCCATTTTTTGACGCATGGCTTCGGTGATGGATTGCAGGCTCATAGTAGGTTCCTTTGATAGTGGGTGAAAAAGTGAAAGTATTCTAGTTTGGCCCATAAACTCTGAATTTGACAACGGTCGGCTTAGCGGCGATCTATACATGTGATGCTATATCACCAGCGAGCCGGCGCGCTGTAGGCTAAACCTCCAAGCACAGGGGATGTAAGCAACAGCCCCTGTGCTATAGTGATCAACTTCGCGGCTGTAGCTCAGTTGGATAGAGTACTTGGCTACGAACCAAGGGGTCGTGGGTTCAATTCCTGCCAGCCGCACCAAATAGAAAGCCTCGAAACATCGATGTTTCGGGGCTTTTTTCTTGCTTTGCGACGATTTTGGTCGTTGCAGAATAAGGAAAATCGGCAGCACAAGTCGCAAATGGGACACAATCCGCTTTTTTCCATTGCTATTGGGGATTGCCGGTGTTGGATTTCATTTGCAGGGCGAGCCGCTACAGCCTAGGCCACAGTGCCTGGATGCGGGTGCGGCCATGAACCGCCAGGCCGCTTCGCCATTGGCCGCGGCGCGGCCGTATCGTTTTGTTTTTCTAACTCTGCCGAATTACTCGCTCATTGCCTTGTCCAGTGCGGTGGAGGCTTTGCGAATGGCCAACCGCGTAGCCGGTCAGGAGGTGTACCAATGGACACTTGCCAGTCTTGGCGGACACCCGGTGGCGGCTAGCAACGGCCTGGCGCTGGCGCCCACGGTGGCGTTGGCGGATATAGGCAGTGCGCACATCGTGTTTGTGTGCGGCGGTGTGGATGTCGAGGCGGCCTGCACCGCGGAAGTGACCTCGGCCTTGCGGCGCATTGCGCAGCGCCAAATAGCCCTCGGGGCGCTGTGCACTGGCGGCTATGTGCTGGCCAAGGCCGGATTGCTCGACGGCTACAAAGCCGTGGTGCATTGGGAGAACATGACCGCCTTGGAAGAGCGCTTCCCGAAAGTTGTTTTTTCGCGTCAGTTATTTGCCATCGACCGTGACCGCTATACCTGCACTGGCGGTATCGCGCCCCTGGACTTGATGCTCCACATCATTCAGTCTCACCTGGGTCGTGAAATCGCACCCATGATATCGGACCAATTCATTTTGGACCGTATCCGCAACGACCAGGATCGCCAGCACGTGCCCTTAATGGCCCGCGTCGGACTGTTTCATGAAAATCTAATTGAAGCTGCCGCCCTGATGGAGGCCAATTTAGAAGAGCCCTTGTCCCTGGACGAAATTGCCTCGCTCGTGGGCGTGTCGCGCCGCCAGATCGAGCGCTTGTTCAAGCGTTATGTGGGTGAAGTGCCGACCAAGTATTACCTGGACATGCGCTTGCGCCGGGCACGCAGCCTGCTCCTGCAAACCTCGATGTCGGTCATGGAGATTGCGCTGGCCTGTGGATTCCAGTCGCCGCCGCATTTTTCCAAGTGCTACCGCGACTTGTTCGGCCACACACCCAGCGCCGAGCGGCGCAACAGCCGCCTGGCACTGCTTACGCCAGACAAGGCGCCAAGCCCGGCGCACTGAGGCGCTGGAGGGTTCAATTGCTTGCATTGCACAGGCATTGTCACCCTGTCGTATGGTGACAATCACGGGTCGCTAAACTATCAGGCTTTGCGCAGTGCGGCTCGTACATTCTGTCCGCTAGTGCGTGGCATGCCCCGGGCAAATCCCGTACACAAACAAAGGAGTCTTTCTGTGGCTGAAGAATTTGACGATCTGGATTTGAACTCGCTCAACGACGAAGAGTTGACCGAACAAGTCCATGATGACCTCTACAACGGATTGCGCGCAGAGGTGATTGAAGCCACAAATATATTGCTGGGCCGTGGTTGGTCTGCCAGTCGGGTGCTCGATGATGCCTTGGTCGAGGGCATGCGTATCGTGGGCGTAGATTTTCGCGATGGCATTTTGTTTGTCCCCGAGGTGCTGCTGGCGGCCAACGCGATGAAGGGCGGCATGGAAATTTTGCGGCCGCTGCTGGCTGAAACCGGCGTCGAGCCGATTGGCAAGATGGTGATCGGCACCGTCAAAGGTGATATCCACGACATCGGAAAGAACCTAGTCGGCATGATGATGGAGGGCGCGGGCTTTGAAGTCATTGACTTGGGCATTAACAACGCCGTCGAAAAATACATTGCGGCGCTGGAAGAGCACAAGCCTGATATTCTGGGTATGTCCGCTTTGCTCACGACCACCATGCCCTATATGAAAGTGGTGATCGATACGCTCAAGGAAAAAGGCCTGCGCGATGATTACATTGTCTTGGTCGGCGGCGCGCCATTAAACGAAGAATTTGGCAAAGCCGTGGGTGCAGACGCCTATTGCCGTGATGCTGGTGTGGCGGTGGAGACTGCCAAGACGCTGATTGCCGCGCGCCGCGCTGCGGCCCGCGCCTGATTCGCGATGCCGGCATGGCCGCTGCTGCAAACACTTTGGTGATTGCCTGCGGCGCGCTGGCCCGCGAGATCATCGCGCTGCGCCAAGCCAATGCCTGGTTGCATATGGATGTGAGTTGCCTACCTGCTGAATTGCATAATCGGCCTGAAAAAATTCCAGGCTTGGTGCGCGAAAAAATCCAAAAATTCAAGACCCAGTACCTGCATATTTTCGTGGCCTATGCCGACTGCGGAACGGGTGGCCTGCTTGATGCGGTACTACAAGAGGAGGGTGTGCAGCGTTTGTCCGGTGCGCATTGCTATGAGTTTTATGCCGGGTCTGCCGCGTTTGCTCAAATGGCCGAAGCTGAGTTGGGAACCTTTTATTTGACTGATTTTTTGCTGAGGCATTTTGAGCGATTGATCATGCACGGTCTGGGTATTGATAAGCATCCGCAGTTGCTGCCGGTGTATTTCGGCAACTACACCACCTTGATGTATTTGTGCCAGAAAGAAAGCCCCGAGGGTATTGGGCTGGGCCAGGCCGCCGCCAAGCGCCTGGGCTTGGCATTTGCGTACCGTGTCACCGGTTACGGTGAGATGGAAACCGAATTGAAAAAAGTAAGTGAGAAAGTTATCCAATGGCAAAACTGATTGTGATTTCATGGCGTGACTTGCCAGCGCAGGTGGTGGTCAAGCGCGGACGCGAAACCGGCAAGGTGCAACTCTCGCATCGTTTTCAGGAAGCGGTGGACCGCGCGGCGATGCGGGCTGGCAAGTCCAGTGCCGGCGACTACTTGGCCGACTGGAAGCGCAGCGAGCCGCGCGAGTGCGGTGACGAGATCCAAGACGAAGCCAATGCCGAGGCTGCCCGTATTGAAGCGCGCTATTCGGATGAGGATTTGCTGCGCATCATCCGCGCCCATGGTGTTGATGACACCTTGCCAACGCCCACGGTGATTTCTGGCGACGAGTCGGGGGTGCCGCTGCCCGAAGGGGAGCACTGATGTACGCCGTGCGTCGCTGGTCGGTGCGCCACGCACGCGGCCTAGAGATTTTTTACAACGGTTTTGAGCGCGTGATGGTGGCCCTGCATCCGCTGTGCAAAGCGATCGGCTACCAGCGCCTGGAAACGCCGGTAGCGGTCGTGGAAAAAGCGGTGAAAGGTTTTTTGTTTGACTGCCAAATGTGCGGCCAGTGTGCGCTGTCGAGCACCGGCATGTCATGCTCCATGAACTGCCCCAAAACCATACGCAACGGCCCCTGCGGCGGCGTACGCGCCAATGGAAATTGCGAAGTCAAGCCCGAAATGCGCTGCGTGTGGGTCGAGGCTTTTGACGGCAGCCAACGCATGCAAGCGGGTCGCGAGGCCATCAAAGTGGTGCAGTTCGCCGTCGATGGACGGCTAAAGGGCAGCTCTTCCTGGCTGCGCGTGGCGCGCGAAAAGGGCGAACCCTCAAAGCAGGAGGTCAAAGCATGAGGTTTGATGACGAGCCGGTGCCCGGCTACCCCTTACCCATATTGCCCGGCCATACCTCCCCCGGGCGCTTAGAGCGCGTGCTGCGAGGCGGCGGCTTTGCCATCACCGCCGAACTCGAGCCACCCGATTCAGCTGACCCCAGCGAGGTCTATCGCCGAGCGAAAGTATTTGACGGCTATGTCGATGCCATCAACGCCACCGATGGAAGCGGCGCCAATTGCCATATGTCCAGCCTAGCGGTTTGTGCTTTGCTCACCCGCGTCGGCTACGCACCGGTGATGCAGATTTCCTGCCGCGACAAAAACCGGATTGCGATTCAGGGCGATATCCTGGGCGGTGCGGCCATGGGCGTTTGCAATATGCTGTGCCTAAGTGGTGATGGCGTGCAAAGCGGTGACCATCCGCAGGCCAAACCAGTTTTTGACCTCGATTGCATGTCGCTTTTGGAAATCGGCCGCGACATGCGCGACGCCTACCGCTTCCAAAGCGGGCGCAAAGTCACTTTTGCGCCGCGCGTGTTTTTTGGTGCAGCGGCCAATCCTTTTGGTCAACCCTTTGACTGGCGTGCTCAGCGCTTGGCGAAAAAAGTGGCCGCTGGTGCCCAATTTATCCAAACCCAGTATTGCTATGACGTGCCGCGCTTGCGCATGTATATGAAAGAAGTGGAAGACCTAGGTCTATTGGACAAAGTGTTTATTCTGGTAGGCGTGGGCCCTATGCGTTCGGCCAAAGTGGCTGAATGGATGCGCAGCAATGTACCGGGCGTGCATATCCCCGATGCCATCATCAAGCGCATGGCCGGGGCAGAAAAACCGGCCGCTGAAGGACGCAAAATTTGCACCGAAATAATCCAGGAAGTCAAAGAAATCAAGGGCGTCGCCGGGGTGCACATCATGGCCTACCGGCAGGAAGACTCGGTGCCCGAGATCGTTACCAATTCCGGCGTGCTGCAAGGCCGCGTGCCCTGGTACCCCGGGCGTGACGGGGCTATGCCAGAAGTACCGCATATTCCGCCGCCCGAGCTTGTTGCTGTTTAAATCCGATCAATTTTGCTATTCACGTTTTTTTGTTAACCCATTCATAGGATGTAGTGTGACCGATACCATCATCAGTTCTGCGACCCGCGAGGTAGTCATTGGATTTGACCGCCCCTTCGTCATCATCGGCGAGCGTATCAACCCTACCGGCCGCAAAATAATGGCCGCCGAAATGATGGCCGGCGACTACAGCCGCGTTATCGCCGATGCGCTTGCGCAGGTCGAGGCGGGCGCCCATATGTTGGACGTGAACGCCGGTATCCCGCTGGCCGACGAGCCGGGCATGTTGGCAAAAGCCATTCAGTTAGTGCAGGGCGTTACCGATGTACCCATCTCCATCGACTCGTCCATCGTCGCCGCTTTGGAAGCGGGCTTGGCGGTATATAAAGGCAAGGCCCTGGTCAACTCAGTCACCGGCGAAGAAGACCGCCTGGAAACCGTGTTGCCGCTGGTAAAAAAATACGGCGCCGCGGTAGTGGCTATTTCTAACGATGAAACTGGCATTTCGCAAGACCCGGATGTACGCTTTGCCGTGGCTAAGAAAATTGTGGAGCGCGCTGCCGATTACGGTATTCCCGCTTGCGACGTGGTGGTGGACCCGCTGGTCATGCCTATTGGCGCGATCAACCAGGCCGGCGTACAAGTCATGCGCCTGGTGCACCGCTTGCGCACTGAGCTCAAAGTCAACACCACTTGCGGTGCATCCAACGTCAGCTTCGGCTTGCCCGAGCGCAATGGCATCAATGCTGGTTTCCTTACCATGGCGATGGCCTCGGGTATGACCTCTGCCATTACCAACCCGCTGCACGCCGAAGTGGTGCGCGCCATCATGGCCGCCGACGTGATGATGGGCCATGACCCCGATTGCTTCCGTTGGATACGCAAGTTCCGTGAAGTACCGGTGATGGGTGCTGATGGCGAAATGGGCCGCGGCCGTCGCGAGACTGGCACTCGCCGCCGCCGCGAGAGTTAAGCAGCTATGCAAGTTGCTGATGCGCTGGTAGTTTTCACGCCCTCAGGGCGGCGCGGCCGTTTTCCCCTAGGTTCTTCGCTCTTGCAAGCTGGGCGTTCGCTAGGTGTCGATATTGATTCGGTCTGCGGCGGGCGCGGTATTTGCGGTCGCTGCCAGGTCTTGTTGTCTGAAGGCGAATTTGCTAAGCATGGCCTGGTCTCTAGTGCGGACCATTTGTCGTCGGTGTCTCAAGTGGAGCAGGACTATTGCGCCACCCAGCCGTTGGCTACTGGCCGCCGTTTGTCCTGCTGCGCGCAAGTGCAGGGTGATGTGGTCATCGACGTGCCCTCGAGTAGCCAGGTGCATAAACAAGTGGTGCGCAAAGAAGCCGAGGCGCATGACATCCATTTGGACCCGCTCATACGCCTGTATTTTGTGGAAGTGCAAGAGCCCGATATGCATGACCCCTCGGGTGATTTGCGACGTCTGGAAGACGCCCTGGAGTTCGAATGGGACTTGACCGATTTGGCCTGCGACATCATCGTAGTCCAGCAATTACAAACCGCTTTGCGAAGCGGCGGCTGGAAAGTCACCGTAGCGGTACATGCCGGCAAGCAAATCATGGCGGTCTGGCCGGCTTTGCATGAAAAAGCCTATGGCTTGGCGGTGGACGTGGGCTCGACCACGATTGCTGCGCATTTGTGCGATTTATCCTCGGGTGAAGTGGTGGCATCTGCTGGCGTCATGAACCCGCAAATCCGCTTTGGCGAAGATTTGATGAGTCGCGTCTCCTATGTGATGATGAACCCGGGTGGCGAAGTGGAGATGACCGCCGCGGTGCGCCAGGCACTGAACACCTTGGCGCTGGAAGTGACGCAGCGCGTCGGTGCCTTGCCTACCGATATTTTGGAAGCCACTTTTGTTGGCAACCCCATCATGCACCACCTGCTGCTGGGCATCAACCCGGTGGAACTGGGAGGTGCGCCCTTCGCTTTGGCAACCGACCGCTCCATTACTTTGTGGGCCTCAGAAATCGATTTTGCGGTGCACCGCAATGCACGTATCTATGTGCTGCCCTGCATCGCAGGCCATGTGGGTGCCGACACGGCCGGCGTGATTCTGGCCGAGCGGCCCGACTTGGATTCACCGGTCACCTTGCTGGTCGATGTGGGTACTAATGCCGAAATTGTGCTGGGCAATAACCAGCGCATGCTGGCCTGTTCCAGCCCTACAGGGCCGGCCTTCGAAGGCGCGCAAATCAGCTGCGGCCAGCGCGCTGCGCCGGGTGCCATTGAGCGCGTGCGTATCGACCCGGCCACGCTAGAGCCACGCTACAAAGTGATTGGTTGCGACCTGTGGTCCGACGAAGCGGGCTTTGCCGCTGCGGTGGCCGACAGTGGCGTCACCGGCGTGTGTGGCTCGGGCATCATCGAAGCGCTGGCCGAGATGTATTTGGCAGGCATCATCCGCCACGAAGGCACCATCGACGGCAACCTGGCCGCGCGTACGCCCCGTGTGCAGGCCGATGGCCGCACCTTTTGCTACGAACTGGCACCAGCGACTGCGCAAAAGCCGGCGTTGCGCATTTTGCAAAACGATGTGCGCGCCATTCAACTGGGCAAGGCAGCTTTGTATGCCGGTGTGCGCCTCTTGATGGAGCGCATGGGTGTGGACAAAGTGGACCGTATCCGCCTGGCCGGTGCCTTTGGCAGCCATATTGACGTGAAATATGCCATGGTGCTGGGTATGATTCCCGATTGCGTGCTCTCGCAGGTTAGCTCGGCGGGCAATGCAGCCGGTACCGGCGCGCGCATTGCCTTGCTGGACAAGGGTTCGCGCAAAGTGATTGAAGACCTGGTGCGCCGAGTGGAAAAAATCGAAACTGCAGTGGAGCCGCGCTTTCAGGAATTTTTTGTCGAGGCCATGGCTATTCCGCACTTAAACGATCCGTTTGAACGTTTGCAGGATGTGGTAACCCTACCCGAACGCTTGGCAGTTGTGACAGAGCAAAATGCCCGTAGCCGTCGCGGTGCGCGCAGGGCATGAGGCCATGCGCGCTTGCATGCGCCTAAGGTGGCTCCTGCGTTGCTGCTCGCTGTTGCGCTAAGAAAGAAAACACATGGCTTTGCCCGAGTTTGATTACATCATCGTGGGCGCCGGTTCGGCGGGCTGCGTGCTGGCCAACCGCCTGAGCGAGGATGCCCAAGTCCGGGTCCTCCTGATCGAAGCCGGTGGCAATGACCACAGCATTTTTATCCATATGCCCTCCGCGCTGGCCTACCCCATGGCCAATCCGCGCTACAGCTGGCAGTACCAGTCCGAGCCCGAGCCCTTTATGAATGGGCGGCGCATCCACTGCCCGCGTGGCAAGACCCTGGGTGGTTCCTCGTCCATCAACGGCATGGTGTATGTGCGCGGCCACGCTTTGGATTACGAGGGCTGGGCTTTGCAAAGCGGAATGCAGGACTGGTCTTATGCGCATTGCCTTCCTTACTTCAAAAAAGCTGAAGCGCGCGCGCTTGGCGGCGATAGCTACCGGGGGGACAGCGGCCCGCTCAAAGTAAGTACCGCCGCCATGCGCAACCCGCTGTACCGCGCCTTTATCGAAGCGGGCAAGCAAGCGGGCTATCCGTTGACCAAAGACATGAACGGCTACCAGCAGGAAGGGCTGGGACCCATGGACATGACCACGCACAAAGGCCGACGCTGGAGTACCGCCATGGCCTATTTGCGCCCAGCCCTGAAGCGCAAAAATTTGGTTTTACAAAAGAACACATTGGTCACCAAAGTGCTGTTCGAAGGCCCGCCAGAAGCACTGCGCTCGGTGGGCGTTCAAGCCTTGCAGGACGGCCAGGCGCAGGAACTGCGCGCCCGCCGCGAAGTGATTTTGTGTGGAGGTGCCATCAACTCCCCCCAGCTTTTGCAACTCTCGGGCATTGGGCATCCGCTCTTGCTAGAGCCCCTGGGGGTACCCGTGCTGTTGGGCCTGCGCGGTGTGGGCGAAAACCTGCAAGACCATATGGAAACCTATGTACAGGTGCGCTGCACGCAGCCCGTCACGCTGTACTCGGCCATGAGCCCGCTGGCCAAGTTGCGCATCGGCGTGGAGTGGGTGCTCAAGCGCAGCGGCCTGGGCGCCACCAACCATATGGAGTCCGGCGGCTTTATTCGCAGCGATGCCGGGGTGAAGCATCCCGATTTGCAATACCATTTTGTGCCCATGGCTATCCGCTATGACGGCACCTCGCCGGTACAAGGCCATGGCTTTCAAGCGCATATCGGCCCCATGCGTCCGACCAGCCGGGGTTGGGTGCGGATCGCCAGTGCCGACCCCTTGCAGCCGCCACGCATTTTGTTTAACTACATGGGTACCGAGCAGGACCGCAAAGAAATGCGCGCCGGAGTGCGCCTCACCCGCGAAATATTTGCCCAAACTGCCATGGAAGATTTCCGGGGCGAAGAGATTTCTCCCGGCGCGCAGGTGCAAAGCGACGATGAAATTGACGAGCACATCCGCAACAACGCCGAGACCGCCTACCACCCCTCAGGCTCCTGCCGCATGGGCACGGATGCCATGGCGGTCACCGACCCGCAGGGACGGGTGCACGGCCTCAGCGGATTGAGGGTCGTCGATGCCTCCTTGATGCCTTTGATTGTCAGCGGCAATCTGAACGCTCCCACCATCATGCTGGCCGAAAAAATCGCGGATTTGATTCGTGGAAATACCCCGCTTGCACCCGCGTCCGCGCCATTTTTTGTGCATCCGAATTGGGAAACGCAGCAACGCTGAACTTGTCTGCAGATGCCAACGCTCGCTCGGTTAAAATTTTGGCTTCCGAGGAGCGTTGCAGTTCATCACCATGAACGAGGCTCGGAAGAAGCGGTGCCTCGCCGCTTGCTGTTAACGGCGCTCACCCACGCAGCCAGTGCGGTGAGTTCTTGACATCTCCCTCTTTAGTTTGCGTGGTACCTCTATGTACTTTGTGGAGCGCGCCATGCCTGGAATGACTGAGAGCCCAATGTCCGCCACGGACAATCGATTTACCCATTTGCTGGCCATCCGGCCTTGGTTGCTGGCCGATGGCGCCACGGGCAGCAATTTATTTGATGTGGGCCTGATGTCGGGCGACGCGCCCGAGTTGTGGAACACCGAGCACCCGGATCGCATCGCCGCACTGCATCAAAGTTTTGTCGATGCTGGTGCCGATATATTACTCACCAATAGCTTTGGCGGTACCGTCTATCGCCTGAAATTGCATAACGCCCAAAGCCGCATGGCCGAGCTCAACACCCTGGCCGCGCAGATTGCCCGACAAGTCGCCGATGCCAGCGGCCGCACGATTGCGGTGGCTGGCAGCATGGGTCCTACCGGCGAAATCATGGAGCCCATCGGCCCCTTGACTTTTGATCAGGCCAAGGCGGCGTTCGCTGAGCAGGCGCTGGCGCTCAAGGCTGGCGGGGCCGATGTGTTGTGGATTGAGACCATGTCCTCGCGCGAGGAAGTGGAAGCGGCGGTCGCCGGCGCGGGTGTTGCGGGTTTGCCAATTGTCTGCACACTCAGCTTTGATACCAATGGCCGCACCATGATGGGTATTTCGCCGAGCGATTTTTCTGCCATCGAAAAAACCTTGTCACCGCGCTTGGCCGCGTGCGGCACCAACTGCGGCGTAGGCGCTTCCGAAGTGGTGGCCTGCATTCACAACCTGGCGCAGTCCATGGGGCCGGAGGTAGTGTTGGTCGCCAAAGGCAATTGCGGCGTACCCCAATACGTGGACGGTGCTATTTGCTACAACGGCACGCCCGAGATCATGGCCCTGTATGCGCGCATGGCGCTCGATGCAGGAGCTCGCATCATCGGCGGCTGCTGCGGTACCTCGGCCAAACATTTGCGCGCGATGCGCGAAGCCTTAGAAGCGCATACGCCGGGCCCCGCGCCCACGCTGGAGGACATCAATGCGCTTTTGGGCGACGTGTCCAACGGCGCGCGTGCCCAATGGGGAGGCGAACAAAGCCGGGCCGGTGGCGCGGCCCCTGGTGCCAACCTGTCGCGTGGCCGTGCTGCGCGCGCGCGGCGCGCTGGCAGCGATGCCGGCGCCGATAGCGCAGGCGAGGGCGCTAGCGCATGAGCAAGTGCAGGGGTTCGGGCACAAGGCTTGGCAGGGGTGTTCGCGCTAACTTCTTTATTGAGGCGGTAAGCGGCCTTGGCACCAGCAATAAGCGGCGCCAGGCACAAGCAGCGCGCAACTGCTAATGGACTCAGGCTCCTCTCTGCGTGGCATTTTGTTGGTAGCGGGAGCTACACTTTTTTGGAGCCTGAGTGGCGTTTTTGTGCGCTGGTTACCGGACATCGACCCCTGGTCTTTCAATGCGTTTCGCGGACTGGGCCTGGGCGTGTCCATGGCTTTGTGGATTGCCTTGCGCTATGGGCGGGGCAGCGTAGCTTTGCTGCGCCGCAGCCCCATCGCGGGCCTACTCATATCTGCTGGTTTTTTTGCGCTGGGCTCTTCGCTCTACATCGTCTCGCTGGACCTGGCCAGTGTGGCGGCGGTATCTTGCCTCACAGCAACATCGGGTTTATTTGCAGCACTGATGGCGCGCTTTTTTCTGGGCGAGCGCACGCCCCCTATTTTTTATCTCGCCATGCTGCTCGCGCTGGGAGGAGTGGGCGCTATTGCGCTGGGAGAGGGCGATGCCCGGGTGCAAGGCCTGGCCGGGACTTTTACCGGTTTGGCGGTGGCCGCGTGTTTTGCAGCCCAAAGTGTGGCACTGCGCCGCTACCGTGCTTTTGACATGGAGCCGGCATTTTTGCTGGGTGGTTTCGTTACTTTTGCCGCCATCATGGGGCTAGGCCTGGTCATCGTGCCGCCCTGGCAAAGTTTGGTTGTCCTGCTCTTGATGGGCCTAGTTCAACTGGCGATTCCCTTGGTTTTGTATATGTACGGCGCGCGCAGTGTGGCTACCAGTCATATGGTTTTAATTACTATGGCCGATGCGGTGCTCAACCCTTTGTGGGTGTGGATGGTGCATGGAGAAGTACCGCCGCAGGCGGTGTACCTAGGCGGCGCCTTGGTACTTGGGGCTATTGCTTTAACAGCGTTTGCGCCGCCAACAGGTGTGGCGCAGGTGCAGCCGGGAGCGACAGACAAATGAAAAATGGGTGGACTACACTGCTAGCCTGCATGCAACGCCTGACAACATTGTCTAGCTTATGCATACCAAGGATGAGAATCAGGGGGGTGCAGTATGAGATGGTGCCCAGGAAGGGACTCGAACCCCCACGAAGTTACTCGCTAGTACCTGAAACTAGTGCGTCTACCAATTCCGCCACCTGGGCATTTCAGGAAAGAGAGCGATTGTATCAAAACTGTTAGCCAAACCAGCGGCTTGTTGGACGAGGTGGAAGGCGTGGTGCAAGGGCACCGCGACGGCCACGGATTTGTATCCCGCGATGACGGGGCCCCGGACATTTACTTGCCGCCCAATGAAATGCGCGCTGTTTTGCACAAGGACCGTGTCAAGGCGCGCATCGTGCGCAGCGACCGCAAGGGTCGGCCTGAAGGCCGTGTGCTCGAGATTTTGGGGCGTTCGGCCCAGCCCATTATTGGGCGCCTCTTGCAAGAGAGCGGCGTCTGGTTGGTGGCACCGGAAGACAAGCGCTATGGCCAAGATATCTTGATTCCACGCGGGGCGACTGGCAATGCACGCGCCGGGCAGGTGGTGGTAGTGGAACTGGTGGAGCCGCCGGCTCTGTACGGACAACCGGTGGGACGCATCAGCGAAGTGCTGGGCGAGGTGGATGATCCGGGTATGGAAATTGAAATCGCGGTGCGTAAATACAGCGTGCCCCATGAATTTTCCGCGGCCTGTCTGGCCCAGGCCAAGGCTTTGCCTGACACCGTGCGCGCGCAAGATCTTGCCGGGCGTGTGGACCTGAGTGATGTACCGTTGGTCACGATTGACGGCGAGGACGCCCGCGATTTTGACGACGCGGTGTACTGCGAACCGGCCACACTGGGGCGCGGCAAAAACGCCGCCCAGGGATGGCGTTTATTGGTCGCGATTGCCGATGTGAGCCACTATGTGGAGAACGGCGCCGCTATCGACATCGATGCCTACGACCGGGCTACCAGTGTGTATTTCCCACGCAGGGTCATCCCCATGCTGCCGGAAAAACTCTCCAATGGCTTGTGCTCGCTCAACCCCGAGGTGGACCGCTTGTGCATGGTCTGCGACATGTTGGTCACCGAGGACGGAACGGTGCAGGCCTACCAGTTTTATCCGGCGCTGATGTGGAGCCATGCGCGCTTTACTTACACCGAGGTGGCGGCGATTCTGGGTAACACGCGCGGGCCCGAAGCTGTTAAACGCAAAGCGCTGGTGCCGCATCTGCTGCACCTGCATGGTGTCTATGAGTCGCTACTTAAAGCGCGGCAAAAGCGTGGTGCCGTGGACTTTGAAACCACTGAGACGCAAATCTTGTGTGACGAGAATGGTCGAATCGAAAAAATTGTGCCGCGCACGCGCAATGTGGCGCACCGGCTCATTGAGGAGGCCATGCTAGCGGCTAATGTCTGTAGCGCGGACTTCATCATGCAAAGCAAACATGCGGGCTTGTTCCGCGTGCACGAAGGCCCGACGCCGGAAAAACTCGAAGCCCTGCGCGCCTACATCAAGGCACTGGGGCTGGGCATCAGTTTGAGCGAAACCCCCAAGCCCGGCGACTTCCAGTCCATAGCCCAGGCCACCAAAGACCGGCCCGACGCGCAGCAAATCCACGCCATGCTGTTGCGCTCCATGCAGCAGGCGATTTATACGCCGGCCAATAGCGGGCATTTCGGTTTGGCCTTTGATGCCTATACGCATTTCACCAGCCCGATTCGGCGTTATCCGGATCTCTTGGTGCACCGCGTTATCAAGGCGGCTCTGGCTGAAGCCCGCTACCACTTACCGGTGCTACCCTTACCCGGCGAAGCCCATGCCAAACTGGCGCGGCGCCTAGAAAAAGGCAAGTCTGCCAAGGCGCTTGATGCGGGTGCTAAGCCGAAAAAAATAAGCGCTGAAAGTCTGGCCTGGCAGGCTGCGGGCTTGCATTGCAGCGCTAATGAGCGTCGCGCCGACGAGGCCAGCCGCGATGTGGAGGCCTGGCTTAAGTGCAAATACATGTATGAGCATTTGGGCGAGGAATACAGTGGCGTGGTCACGGCTGCCACGTCTTTCGGTTTGTTTGTGACGCTCGATGCGATGTATGTGGAAGGTTTGGTACACATTACCGAATTGGGCGGCGAGTATTTCCGCTTTGACGAAATACGTCAGGAGTTGCGCGGCGAGCGCACCGGCATCCGCTATGCCATCGGCACCCGGGTCGATATCCAAGTTAGTCGTGTGGACCTCGATGGCCGCAAGATTGACTTTCGCTTAGTGCAAGGCAGCTTGATGCCCCTGGGCAAAAGCCATCTGGATAAGCTGCCACCGCCAGCGCGTAATGGCCGCGGCAAACCGGCCAAAGCAGCACCAGCGGCTAAAGCCCCGCGGGGCAAAAACAGCGGCGCCGCTTCCAAGAAGGTTGTGGCTAAGGCTAAGGCCCCGCGTAAGCGGCGTTAACGCTGCAAATGGCCCAAGATCTGCCGGCCTCTGTGGCGGGCTTCAAGCCGCTTTTTGCGTCTTAAATCCTATCTCTTGAAGCGCCGCTGCCAGGTGCGCTACGCTTCGGTCGGCGTTGTGCAGTTTGTCCAGCCCGAACAGCCCGATGCGAAAGGTCATGAAGTCTGCAGGTTCATCGCATTGCAGTGGAACGCCCGCTGCCGTTTGCAGGCCCAGCGCCATAAAGGCTTTGCTGTTGTGCATCGCGGTGTCCACCGTGTAGCTGACCACTACGCCCGGTGCCTGAAAACCGGCTGCTGCCACGCTACGGATGCCGTGTCCTTCCATCAGCGCGCGTACTTTATGGCCCAAATCCCATTGCTCAGCGCAAACTTTGTCAAAGCCGTAATCCTGCGTCTCATGCATCACTTCCTGCAAGCGCGTAATCGCGTCGGTAGGCATGGTGGTGTGGTACATGTGGGTACCGTTTTCATAGGCTTCCATGACTTGCAGCCATTTTTTCAGGTCGCAGGCAAAACTGCTGCTCGCCGTTCCGTCAATCGCGCTGCGGGCACGCTCGCTGAGCATGACCATAGCGCAGCAGGGCGATCCGCTCCAGCCTTTTTGCGGCGCGGTGACCAGCACGTCTACCCCAGTGGCTTTCATGTCCACCCAAATGGTCCCTGAGGCAATGCAGTCCAGCACAAACAAGCCGCCCACCTGGTGGACCGCATCGGCCACTGCACGCAGGTAGTCGTCGGGCAGGATCATGCCGGCCGAGGTTTCCACATGGGGTGCGAAGACTACGGCGGGCTTTTCGGCCAGGATAGTGGCGACTACTTCTTCGATGGGGCAGGGGACCCAGCCCGATTGGCTATCCTGACTCAAGCGGCGCGCTTTGAGCACGGTGGAATGCGCCGGGATGTGGCCCATGTCAAAAATCTGCGTCCAGCGGTAGCTGAACCAGCCGTTGCGGATGACCAGTACATTTTTACCCGTAGCAAATTGGCGGGCCACGGACTCCATGCCAAAGGTGCCGCTGCCAGGCACCAGCACACTGGACTTTGCACAGTACACCTGCTTGAGCATGCTGGAAATGTCGCGCATCACGCCTTGAAAGCGCTGGGACATATGGTTGAGGGCGCGGTCGGTATAGACGACAGAGAACTCAAGTAATCCGTCCGGATCAATATGGGGCAGCAATGCAGGCATGGTGGTCTCCGAAAATAAAAGCGATGCTTATGAGCTGAAAAGGAAATTCATCACGTCGCCGTCTTTGACCACGTATTCTTTGCCCTCCGCGCGCATTTTGCCCGCATCCTTAGCCCCTTGCTCGCCACGGAATTGGATGAAGTCTTCAAAGGCGATCGTCTGGGCGCGGATATAGCCTTTTTCAAAGTCGGTGTGGATGACACCGGCGGCCTGTGGGCCGGTGTCGCCTACGTGGATGGTCCAGGCCCGCACTTCTTTGACGCCGGCCGTGAAATAGGTTTGCAGACCCAAAAGCCGGTAGGCCGAACGGATCAGGCGGTTCAGGCCGGGTTCGCTCTGGCCCAGCTCTTGCAAGAAAAGCAATCGGTCCTCGTCGCTCATCTCGCTTAACTCTGCTTCCAGCTTGGCGCTGATGGCAACCACCGGTGCATTTTGCGCAGCTGCAAAACCTTGCAGGCGCTCCAGCAAGGGGTTGTTTTCAAAGCCGTCTTCGGCCACGTTGGCTACAAACATGGCGGGTTTGGCAGTAATAAGAAAAAATTGTTTGAGTAGTGGCACCTCTTCTTTGCTGAAGTCCAAGGTGCGCACGGGTTTGGCTTCGTTGAGGGCAGCCTGGCATTTTTCCAAAATGGCTACCAGCTTGATGGACTCTTTGTCCCCCGAGCGCGCTGCTTTGGTCACGCGGTGCAAGGCTTTTTCTACGCTGGAGAGATCGGCCAGACACAGTTCAGTCTGGATGACTTCGATGTCAGCAATCGGGTCCACCAGACCGGCGACGTGGATCACGTTGTCGTCTTCAAAGCAGCGCACGACATTGATCGTTGCATCGGTCTCGCGGATATGGGCTAGAAATTTATTGCCCAGGCCCTCGCCAGTGCTTGCCCCGGCCACCAGGCCCGCAATATCGACAAACTCGACAATTGCCGGTACCACCCGCTCGGGCTTGACGATCTCCGAAAGTTGCGCCAAACGCAGGTCTGGCACCTCGACCACGCCCACGTTGGGCTCGATAGTGCAAAAGGGGTAGTTCTCAGCCGCGATACCGGCTTTGGTCAGCGCGTTAAACAGGGTCGATTTACCGACATTGGGCAGGCCTACGATGCCGCATTTCATGGGAGAGTCCTTCGTTTGGGGAGGTCCGTACGCGCAAAAATGCGCGTGGGCATGGAGTGCGCCCCGCTGTGTACGGGAGCAGCCCGCATTGTAATAAAGACCTTCTTGGTGGATTTCGCACCTGGTACGCGGCCCGCCTTGCTATTGGGCCGGACTGGCTGGGGGTTTGCAGGCCGCTTCTACAATGAGCGCTATGGCACGACCTTTCGATGTTTGCATACGTGGCGCCGGCATCGTCGGACGCGCGCTGGCTTTGCAATTGGCGGCCAAGCGCTTGCGGGTGGCTCTGGTCGATCCGCAGTCTGGCGACTCCGCCAGCGGACATAGTGATGTCCGGGCTTA
>CAMBFN010000032.1 GCA_945865425.1 Comamonas sp. lk
CTTCTCCGTCTCCCCTGCCTTAGGTTGCCATTTCATCAAGCGTTTCTCAATGCGGCCTACCAGGCTGTCTAGCACCAGTGCAAACATCGTCAGCACCACAATACCGGCCATGACGGTGTTGATGTCAAAGCTGCCCTCAGCCTGCAAAATCAAATAGCCCACGCCCTGGCTGGAGCCCAGGTATTCGCCCACCACGGCGCCTACAAAGGCCAGACCCACCGAGGTATGTAGCGAACTAAACACCCAGCTGGTGGCGCTGGGCAAGTAGACGTAGCGCAGCAATTGCCGCCCGCTGGCGCCCAGCATGCGCGCATTGGCCAGGACGACCGGGCTGACCTCTTTGACGCCCTGATAGACATTGAAAAACACCACGAAAAACACCAAGGTCACGCCCAGCGCCACCTTCGAGCCCATGCCCAGGCCGAACCAGACGCCAAAAATCGGCGCCAAAATAATGCGGGGCATGGCGTTAAACGCCTTGATGTAGGGCTCCAGCACCTGCGACATGCGGGGTGAAAGCGCCAGCCACAAACCCCCGGCCAAGCCGCTGGCCGCGCCAATGCCAAAAGCCATAATGGTTTCGCTTAAGGTGACGCGCAAATGGCGGTAGATATCGGCATCGGTCACAAACCAGGCCCATATGCGCTGCGCCACCATATGGGGTTGACCAAAAAAGAAAGCTGCCTGCCGGTCATTGTCAAACATCATGGGCGGTATCAGGCCCGGCTGGGTCATCACATGCCAAAACAGCAACAGCGCCAGCAGCAAAAGCAATTGCCACACCAGCAGCGGGACGCGGCCGGAGGCCTTAGCGGTGCTCTGCGCTGAAGTGCAATGGCTATCGGACATAGCTACGCAAGAGCTTCATATAAGCACAGGGCAAGGATTGCCACGGCCTTCGGCCTCGCAATGACGGCGACAAGGCGATCCATGTGTATTTGCGTTTCATCAGCAGAGATAAAAAGCGCCATTTATGCCACCTGCAACTGCTGTTGGTAACCCTTGAGTACCTCATCGCGCAGCACCGCCCAAATGGCCTTGTGCAGGCGTGCGAATTCAGGGGTCATTTTGACCTCGGCCACATCGCGGGGGCGCGGTAAGTCAATCGCGAATTCACCGATCGGGTGTGAGGCGGGCCCGGCGCTCAATATCACCACCCGGTCGCTCATGGCAATCGCTTCATCCAGGTCATGGGTGATAAATAGCACCGCTTTTTTGCGCGATTGCCACAATGCCAACACTTCGTTTTCCATCAACTGGCGGGTCTGGATATCCAAGGCCGAAAAAGGCTCGTCCATCAAAATGATGTCTGGGTCCATGACCAGGGTTTGCGCCAGACTGGCCCGCTTGCGCATACCGCCGCTCAATTGGTGGGGGTAGCGGTCGCCAAAACCACCCAGGCCCACGCGGCGCAGCCAGTCGTCCGCCTGGGCTTGCGCCTGCGCCATCGGCAGGCCACGAAATTGCAAACCCGCCAGCACGTTATCGCGGGCGCTGCGCCAGGGCATCAGGCTGTCGGTCTGGAACATATAGCCAGCGCGCTGGTTCAAGCCTTGCAACACTTCGCCAAACACCCGCACCTCGCCCTGGCTGGGCTGCAGTAAGCCGGCGGCCACGTTGAGCAAAGTGCTTTTGCCGCAGCCAGTGGGGCCGACCACGCTGACAAATTCGCCGTCGCCCACAGTGAGCGATACGTCTTGTACCGCGGTGTAGCGCTGGCCGGGTGCGTCTTTGCTGACGAAGGTGCAGGCGACCGAGCGCAATTCGATGGCAGCAGCCACGGACCTCAACCTTTGGGGTATTTGGCGTTGGCCTTGCGCACAAAGTCGTTGGTATAGACCAGGCTCAAGTCCAGCTTGGTAGCGGCCAGTTTCTCATCGACACTGGCCAAAGCACGAAAGGCTGTTTCAGGCGCTTTGGCGGGGAACATGCCGTCGGGCGATAACGCTTTTTGTGCCGACAAAAATGCCTCCAAATACACCGCACGGTCTCCCAGAAAGTAGCTTTCAGGAACGACTTTGATGATGTCGCTGGGTCCGGCTTGTTGTATCCATTTGTCGGCCCGCACGATCGCATTGGCCAGCGCTTGGGTAGTATTGGGGTACTTGTCAATAAACACTTGCGGGCAGTACAGGCAGCCGCCGGGCATGGGGCCACCAAAGATTTTTTCCGCCTCTGCCAGGTTGCGGGTATCGGTGATGATTTTCATATCGCCCGAGCGGGTGAGCAAGGTCGATACCGGGTCCAGATTGCTCATGGCATCGACCTGCCCGGCGCGCATCGCGGCTACCGCACCATTGCCTGCACCGACACCCACAATGCTGACGTCGGTGGGCTTAAGCCCCGCTTTGGCCAGCACAAAATTCACCACCACATTGGTCGAGCTGCCCGGCGCGGTCACGCCAATTTTTTTGCCCTTCAAATCGGCCACCGATTTGAAATTAGGCATGGTCTTGGGGTTGTAGCCCAGGGTGATTTGCGGCGCGGCGCCCTGCACCACAAAGGCGCGCATGGGCTGGCCTTTGTAATGCATATTCACCGTGTGCTCAAACGCGCCGGACACCACATCCGCGCTACCACCCACGACTGCCTGCAAAGCCCGCGCACCACCAGAAAAATCCACAATCGTGACGTCCAAGCCCTCGGCCTTGAAGTAGCCTAGTTGCTCGGCAATCGTCAGTGGCAGGTAGTAAAACAAATTTTTGCCGCCCACGGCAATACTGAGTTGCGGCTTTTCCAGCGCCTGGCTCCATACCAGGGAAGGGAAAGCGGCGCTGGCCACCGAGGTCGCGATGAGTTGGCGTCTTTGCATGGTTTTGTCTCCTGCGTTGATGAGCCGGGCCCTATCTGCCCTCCTGCTCTAGGCCATGATAGTACCTGCCAATGATGCGGCGGCGTGCTTTAACTCCCCTGCAGCCGTCCCAGCTGCACCGAAGTCGCGGTGTAATCGGCGTAATCCAAGGGTTCTAAGACAATCGCTAAATTCATTATTTTCGTGATATTCAGTTAGACTTCCCGAGGTAAACCGCCGAGCTTTTCAAAGGAATCCATGCGCCTGCCGAACCTGCTAATTGTTGAGGGTTTTTTTGTGCGTAGCCGCACCCTGCTGGCGGCCTTGGGAATGACACTGTTTTTTGCCAGCGGCGCGCCCGCGCAAACTACCAAGAAGAACCCCTTGCCGGTAGCACCCAACGTGGTGAACCCCTACACCTGCTCGATTGCCGAATTTCGCACCATGGCACTGACCACCCATGACCCGCAAGAGCGCGGCGACTTGGCGGCGCAATGGTTGAAAGCCAACGGTCCTGCATGCTCCATCTCCCAGGTGCTGCTGCTGAGTAGCAACCGACCGCAATGGCTGGGCTCGGCCAATACGGTGAGGATCGCCGGTGTGTTTGACCAGATTATTGAAAACAAGCTAAAAAACGACCCGCTGGCGCTGAAATACCTCTACGGTTCGGAAGGCGCCACGTCGCCTGGTGGCGGCAGTAAGAAAGGCGCGGAGGAAACCAGCGCAGGCGGCGCACCGGCAGCTCCGGCGGCTGGGGTTGCGCCACCACCAGGCACCGTCACCCTGGCAGTGGGCAGCGGCGCTGCTGCCGCACCAGTGGGCGGCGCACCGGCCCCGGCGGCGCCCAGCATCAATATTTCTTTGGGAGCCAGCAGCCCGCAGCCGGAAGACCTGAGCCGCAAACTGCCTTTGGATTCCGAGCCCAAGCCCGTGTTCCCGCCCGAGCGCGGCAAACAAATGAAGAACTATTTTGGCAAGCTGCGCACCGAGATAATCCGCAACTACTTTATGGAAAACAGTTCGCCGGGCAATTGCCCTGAGGGTCTGAGTTTCAGTAAAACAGCCGGCTGCGAGAGCAAGAACCCGGTAGCCTGGAAGTTTGGCGAAGCTTTGCCCTCCAGCGCCAAGACTTTCCCGATCCCGGAGCCGCTGCTGGGCAAGCTGAGTTTTTATCCGGGCTACCAGTTTGTGCGCTTGGGCATCGACGTGCTCGCGCTGGAAAAAGATTCGGGCAAAGTTGCCGATGCGGTGCTCAATTTGGGCAAAGCCAACTAAGGGCCGCCCGGGCCCACACAAGACAAGGAGTCAGGTATGCCGATATCGAATGTCAACACCTCCAACTACGTGCCCCGGCAACCGCAGCAAACGCGCGCGGACACCATGGACAAGCTCGAAACCAAAGCGCGCAATGAGCCGCCACCCAAAGTCGTGGAGGCCAAGGCCGTTGAGCGGCAACAGGAATCGCAGCCGGTTAAGGCTAAAGGCCAACACGTTGACCGCCGCGCCTAAGGGCGAACGCAGCCAACTTCTCTATCCCGAACTAGGGTGCCAAGCGCTACGCACCCCTACGCCAAGCCCGCCTAGGCGCGCGCGAGCGGAGTCGCTTCACCGAAAAGCGAGACCAAGTCGGCCTGTGTCACCAATTGGCGCTCCAAATCCAGATGCTCGGTGATATGGCTTAAATGCGCTTTCATGAGCTGCTCAGCCTGCGAACTATCCTTGGCCAGCAAGGCATGGACGATGGACAGGTGGTCGTCATCGCGGCAATTGGTAAAACCGGGGTCCCCGTACATACCGATGATGAGCGAGCTGCGGGTCACCAAGTCTTTGACAATGCGCAGCATCACCGCGTTATCGGCCACCTGTGCCAGCGCCACGTGAAACTGGCCAGAAAGCCGGATCGCCTCGCGCCGGTTACCGGCCTTGTGGGCCTGCGACTCATTGCGCAGCAAAGCCTGCAGGGTCTTGACATCCGAGCGCTTGACCCGCTCGGCAGCCAGGCGGGCCAAGGAGGGCTCGATAGCCAGGCGGGCCTCGAAAATCTCGCGCGCTTGCTGGGCGCTGGGCTGCGCCACATAAGCCCCGCGGTTAGGCTGCAGGTCCACCACTTCGCGGCTGGCGAGGATCAAAAGACAGCGCCGGATGCGCATCCGCCCTACGCCAAAAGCCGTACACAGGCTGGCCTCAGACAGCTTGGCGCCGGGTGCCAGGCGCTGGTCGATCACCGCCTCGTAAATGCGTTCTACGATCTGGGCTTCCTGCGCGTCTTCAGGGCTCAACGAATGGGGCATAGTGACTCTAAGTCTTTGTTTTATAAGTCTAAATAATGCAGCTCAGCCAACATAAGGATTCGCTCTTGCCGCACAAAATTGCACAGAAATCACAGGAGGGCCATGATTTCAAGACCCCTGCCGGGGCCGCAAAAATAGCGCTCTCAGACATCTTACAGCGGCATTTACAGGCCTACAAAAAACCCCGAATTATGTTGACAAGATTGTTAACAAGATACAAGATGCGCCCACCAAACTGATAGGCCGTGAAAACTGCCAGGTTTGGAGAGTTCCCTCCCTCTTCCATCCCCTGCTAAGGAGTCTTGTTCATGAAAAAGCGTAATTTTCTAGCGGTCAGCCTGTTGTCCGCCACGATTGCAGCGACCTTTAGTGGCGCAGCATTTGCCGCCAATCCGGTACTAAAAATCGGTTTTGTCGGTGTCACCTCGGGCCCGGCTGCCAGCTGGGGTATCTCCAACCAGCGCTCTATGGAAACCCGTGCTGACTGGATCAACGAAACCGGTGGCGTGAAAATCGGCGGCACCACCTACAACGTGCAAATCGTCGCATTTGACGACCAAAAAGACCCCAAGCGCGCTATCGCTGGTATGGAAAAAATGGCCCAGGAAGGCATTCACTATGTGGTTGGCCCCAACGTAGATGACGGTGCTGCGGCAGTGCGCCCGGTAGCCGAGAGCCGCGGCATCATGTACTTCCCGTACGCATTCCCCAAAGAGCTGTACACCAAGCCTGCCAGCAACGCCATTTTGGGCATGGTGGCCAATTACCAGTCCGGCCCCGCCATCTACAAGCACCTGATGAAGGAAAAAGGCATCAAGAAGGTCGCTTTCGTGGCCGCCAACGAGTCTGACCCATTGAGCCAGCGTGACAGCGGCGCTGCAGCGGCCAAAGCCTTGGGCCTGCAAGTGGTCTCGGCCAACGTAACCTATCAGGTGGACACCAAAGACTTTATGCCGGTGCTGCTGCCGGTGCTCAAGACCAACCCGGATCTGCTGGTCTTGTCGGGTGTGGCGCCTGCGCAAGCACCGCAGCTGATCCGCTCGGCGCGTGAGCAAGGCTATAAAGGCCTCATCTCCACCGAAACCGCCCAGGACGCCAATGTCCTGAAAGAAGGCGCAGGCAAGTTGGCCGACGGCTTTATCTCGGTGGGCGGTGCTTCCACCCCCCAATTGGCCTCGGACAAGATGCGCGAATTTGTCGCCCGCTATACCAAGAAGTTCGGCGAGTACAACGACGAGTCCAACACCAAGGTTTACGCCCTTGAATACATTTTGGAAACCCTCAAGGCTAACCCCAAAGGCCTGACAGACGTGAAAGAATTCCAGAAAACTATGGATTCCTTCTCCGCGCCCAACCCCTATATGGTGGGGGATGCCAAGCTCAAGTATGTGGGCAGCACGTCCTTTGGCCAAAAGCGTCAAGTATCGGTGCCGCTGGTGGTCAATGTGTACAAGGATGGTAAGTTTGAGACGATGTTCGTAGCAAGCGTCGACTAATTGCGGGCTCCGCTGATCAAGCGGCAAGCGCGGCAGTAGCTGCGCTTGCCTCTTTTTTGGCTTGATGTAGAGGCATGCATGGAACAAGTTGTTGTAAACGGTCTGTACCTGGGCGCGCAATATGCGCTTATCGCTCTGGGCCTGACCCTGATTTTTTCGTTGATGAATGTGCTGAACTTCGCGCACGGACAGATGTATGTGCTGGGGGGGTTTGTCACTTACACCGTGGTTTCCCAATTGGGCCTGCCCTTTATCGTGGGCCTGCTAGCTTCTGGCATTGCCTTGGCCGCCATTGGTGCGCTGGTGGAAAAATTTCTGTTCCGCCCGGTGATACGCAACTCCAAACGTGAAGAAAGCACGATGCTGCTGGCGGCGGGTATCGCGTTTTTTCTGGATGCCGTGATCCTTTTATGCTTTGGCGAAAAACAGCGTGGCCTGCCCAAAATTGTCGATGGTGTTTTCAACTGGGATTTCATCGTGGTCATGCCTTATGACCGCATCCTGATCGGCCTGCTGGCCATTGCCATGGTGGCCCTGTTTATCTTTTTTATGCAACATTCAAAAACCGGTCGCGCCATGCGTGCACTGGCCCAGGACAAGATTGCAGCGCGCCTGATGGGCGTGGATGTGGACCGTTACTCCATGATCGGCTTTGCCCTGGGCGCCATGCTAGCGGGCATCGTAGGCGGCTTGTTGGTGACCATTACTGGCATCAACCTGGGCATGGGTGGCCCTACGTCCATTAATGCTTTCATGATGATCATGATCGGCGGTGCCGGGGTGATATCGGGCGCAATTTTGGGTGGCTTCATCTTGGGCATGATGGAAAGCGTGGGCCTGACGCTGCTAGCCTCCTCCGGCGAGATTACCTATCTGGTTATCTTTGCCTCGCTCATGGTGTTCCTGGCGGTGCGTCCCCAAGGCCTGATGGGCAAGCCCTGGGGTTGATATGAGCAATAAGCAACGCTGGGCGGCAGTCGCCCTGTTTTTACTAGTGGTGTTCGTCATCGTGCCTGCCGCGATCGCCGCCTCGGGGCGCGTAGATTTGTACTACACCCTGACATCCGTCGCCCTTTTATCGATTGCCTCGGCTGGCGTCTGGCTGACTTTTTATATAGGCCGTATCAACATCGGCCAAGGAGCCTACGCCCTGGTGGGTGCTTATGTCTCGGCCTTGCTGATCACTAAAGGGGACATCAGCTTTTGGTGGACGCTACCTCTTGCCGGCGCGTTTTGCGCGCTGCTGGCGGTATTGATCGGACTGCCCATCCTGCGCTTGCGCGGCGTGTATTTCGCGATGGTGACCTTGGTGCTCACCGAGGTGAGCCGCTTGACTGCGCTGGCCATACCTTTTACCAACGGTGCAAAAGGCATCACCTCTATCAGACTGCCCGCTGAGCTCAATATTTTGGGCGTGACCATCATCCCGGATTTCAATACCCTGGACAACCCCAAACTGGCCTTTTATTGCATGGCCACGATCATGATGGTGCTGGCCTACGCGGTGCTGTGGCGCATCGTCAATTCGCGTCTTGGGCATTTGTGCCGCTCCTTGCAACAAAACGAGGAGTTAGCTTCGTCCATCGGCGTCAATATCGCGTGGCTACGCGTGCTAGCTTATGCGATTTCCTCTTTCTTTGGCGGCATTGCTGGCGCCAGTTTTGTGGCTATTTCGCAGTCGCTCTATCCCTCGTCCTTCCAAATTACCGATAGCGTGAATTTCATGCTCAATTGCTTTTTGGGTGGCCTGGGATTTGTGTTTGGCCCCATGCTTGGCACGCTGCTGCTCTACTTCGGCTGGGATTTACTTTTTGCTACCGGGCGCTTTCAGTTGCTGATTTACTCCTCGCTCATGATCGCGCTCATGCTCTGGCTGCCCAATGGCGTGCTCAGCCTGATGGACCGCAAAGGAGGGCGCACATGAGCGTGATCCTAGAAGTCAAAGGGGCAACCAAACGCTACGGCGGCTTAGTGGCGGTAAACGACGTCAGCTTCACGGTCAACGAAGGCGAAATTTTGTCAGTCATCGGACCCAATGGCGCGGGCAAGTCCACGCTGTTTAAATTGATCGCCTCTTTTGTGCAAACCAGTGCCGGGGAGGTGCTGTTGCGCGGCGAGCGCATTAGCGATTTGGCGCCGCACACGGTGGCGCGCAAAGGCGTGGTGCGCACCTTTCAGGAAACCACCATCTTCAAGTCGATGACGGTGCGCGAAAACATCATCGTGGCGCATCACCTGCGTTCGCGCGCCTCCTTGCTAGGTTTCTTTTTGGGCACCGGGCTAGCCAAAGCGGATGAAGCCTTGTTTGCCGAATCAGCCGATGGCATCGTCGATTTTTTGGGGCTGCAAAGCATCCGCGATGAACTGGCCTCCAACCTGCCGCAAGGCCATTTGCGCGCGCTCGGCATGGCGATCGGTCTGGCCACCCAGCCCGCTGTTTTGCTGCTGGACGAGCCCTTTGCCGGCATGAACCATGACGAGACCATGCACATGGTGGCCTTGGTGCGCCGCTTGCGCGATGAGCGCGGCGTCACCGTCCTCTTAGTCGAACACGACATGCCAGCGGTGATGAAAATTTCCGACCGCATCGTAGTGCTCAACTTCGGTGAAAAGATCGCCGAAGGTACGCCCAGCGAGATTCAGAACAACCCAAAAGTCATCGAAGCCTATCTGGGCGCCGAAGACGCTGCTATCGGGATGTAGGCCATGACCGCGATGCTCACTTTTGACAAGGTCGAACTCTATTACGACCAAATTTACGCACTCAAGGGCGTCTCCATCACCTTGGAAGAGGGCGAGACGGTAGCCCTGATCGGTGCCAACGGCGCGGGCAAATCTTCGATCTTGCGCGCCATCACTGGCCTGGCGCCATTGCACTCTGGGCAAATTCATTTCATGGGTGAACGCTTGGACGGCAGGCCCACTGCGGAGATAGTCAAAAAAGGTATTTCCATGGTGCCCGAAGGTCGCCGCGTATTTCCCTTTATGTCGGTAAAAGACAACCTGCTGATGGGCGCGTTTACCCGCGACGACAAAGCCGGTATCGCGCGCAGCCTGGACAGCGTGCTGGAGCGTTTCCCGCGCTTGCGCGAGCGCTTTTCGCAACAAGCGAGCACCTTGTCCGGCGGCGAACAGCAAATGATGGTGATTGGCCGCGCCCTCATGGCCAAGCCGCGCATGTTGCTGCTGGATGAGCCGAGTCTGGGTATTGCGCCCAAACTGGTGCAAGACATTGCACGCGCCATTGTGGCGATCTCGCGCGACGAAAAAGTCAGCGTGCTGCTGGTAGAACAAAACAGCCGTATGGCCCTATCCATCTCTCAACGTGCTTATGCCCTGTCCACAGGCACCGTGGTGGTCCAAGGCGAATCACGCGCCTTGATGACCGACGAACGTATCAAAGCCGCCTACCTAGGCGGAGAAGTCTGAAGCTCTATGCGTATCCTGCTTGTCAACCCCAACACCACCGCCGGTATGACGGCCAATATCGCCACCGCCGCGCGGCGTGTGGCCGCGCCCGGCACCGAGATTGTGGCGCTCACTTCGCCCCAAGGCCCGGCCTCTATCGAAGGTTATTACGACGAGGCCATGAGCCTGGCAGGCTTGCTGCAAGCCGTGCGCGAGGCTACCGACTTTGACGCGGTCATCATTGCCTGTTTTGACGACACCGGTCTGGACGCGCTGCGCTGCCTGACCGACAAACCGGTAGTCGGTATCGGCGAAGCGGGCTACCGCATGGCCGCCATGTTGTGTAACAAGTTTTCGGTGGTCACGACCTTGGCCCGCTCGGTGCCGGCGCTGGAGCACAACTTGATGCGCTACGGCATGGACCGCCAATGCCAGCGCGTGCGCTCATCTGAAGTCGCGGTGCTCGAACTCGAACACGCCAACCCCGCCGCTTATCAAAAAATTGAAGATGAAATAGGCCGCGCCATCACAGAAGACCGTGCCGAAGCGATTGTGCTGGGCTGCGCGGGGATGGCCGATCTGGCCGGTGCCATGTCCGAACGCTTTGGCGTGCCTGTATTGGACGGTCTGGTCTGCGCCGTAGGTCTGGTTGAGAGCATGGTGCGCCTGGGCTTGCGTACCTCGCGCGTGGGCGGCTACGCGCCGCCGCCGGCTTCTAAACGCGGCTGAGCGCTTTCGGTGTGGGCCGCGTTCTGGCCCGCCTCCCCCAATCGCCCGGGCAGGGGCAGGGCCGAGTCGCTAAGGCGAAAACCTAGGGTTTACCTTGATGACTAGCGCCCTTATGGCTTCTTATGATGTCGCCCGCGGTAGGCCACGTAGGGCCGCCGCAAAAATGGGTTTGTGCTTTTTGCATGAACCAGACCCCAACCCTCTGGAGACTTCACCTTGGACAATTTCGAAAGCACTACCGAATCGGGCATCATCCTGGATCGTCGGCAAATCCTTACAGGCGCCGCGGCAATAGGCCTGTCCTCCACCTTTGTCGCCCTGCCGGCCATGGCCCAAGGCGCGCCTAAAAAAGGTGGCACGCTGCGCATGGGTATGGAAGGCGGCTCGCCCTCCGACAGCTTGGATCCCCTGACCTACGCGGACTCCATCCCTATCACGCTCAGCATGATGCTGTTTAATGGCCTGGTCGAAATCGCTGACAACGGCGACGCTACCGGCGAATTGCTGGAAAGCTGGGAAGCCAAGCCCGGCGCTGCGGAATGGATTTTCAATGTCCGCAAAGGCATTACCTTTACCTCGGGCAAAACCCTGGATGCCGACGACATTATTTACTCGCTCAATCTGCATCGCGGCGAAACCAAATCGCCGGCCAAAGCCCTGTTAGCCGACATCAAGGACATCAAAAAACTGTCCTCGCATCAAATCCAAATAAGCATGAACAAAGGCAATGTGGATCTGCCTTTCAACCTGGCCGATTACCACCTGATGGTGCTGCCCAACGGCTTCAAAGACTTCAGTAAACCAGACGGAACCGGCGCCTTTACGCTGGAAGAGTTCCAACCCGGTGTGCGCGCTACCTTCAAGCGCAAGAGCGGCAACTACTGGAAGCCCAACCGTGGTAACTTTGACCGTGTTGAGCTGATTTACATCCAAGATGCCAACCAACGTACCACCGCCTTGCAAACGGGCACGGTAGACGTGATCAACCGCGTCAACCCCAAGACCGCCGCACTGCTGGCCAAGAATGCAGCCCTTAAAGTGGCGCGCACCCCGGGCATGGGCAACCGCTTTTGCTTTGTCGCGCACAGTGACAAAGCGCCGTTTAACAACAACGATGTCATGCTGGCGCTCAAGTACGGCATCGACCGCCAAAAGATTGTGGACAACGTCTATAGCGGCTTTGCCTCCATCGGTAACGATAACTGCATCGGTCCGAAGATGAAGTTCTACAACCCCAACCAAACCATGAACCGGTTTGATATTGACAAGGCTAAGTTCCACTACAAAAAATCGGGCCACAGCGGCGCGATTGAATTGCAAGTGTCCGAAGGCGCCTTCTCCGGTGCTACCGATGCAGGCCAGATCTTCCAAGAGTCGCTGTCCAAGGCCGGTATCAATATGGACCTCAAGCGCGTCTCGGGCGACGGCTACTGGGACAACGTCTGGCTCAAGCAACCTTTTTGCGCGGTGTACTGGGGCAACCGTCCCACCATCGACAACCAGTTCACTTCGACCTTTTACGGCGGCAAAGGCAATCCGTGGAACGACAGCCACTTCGAAAACGCCGAGTTCAGCAAGGCGCTGGAAGCGGCCCGCGTCGAACTGGATGCAAAAAAGCGCCAGGAGCTGTACTCGCGCTGCCAGGAACTGGTCTCGCAAAACTCCGGCATGATCAACTATGCCGTGCAGGACTACCTAGACGCGCACACCACCAAGCTGCAAGGCCTGACGCCTTCAGGCCGTTTTGACCTGGGTGATGGCCGTTTGGCTGAAAAAGGCTGGTTCGCCTAATTGGGCTAGGCAAACCGTGCGAGGTCTGCCGTAAGGCAGCGGCTCGCACCGGTTTGTGTTGAGCGGCTTGGCAAGGCCGCTCAACACAAACTGCATTGCCATGACCGTGTAGTACATTGCGCCCATGGGGTTTCAATTCGCGCCGGACACTACTGAAACCTCCATGCAGATCCGTTTGCGCCTGATCAGCGTCCTCATCCTGCTAGGGGTGGGCTGGGGCAGCACCCAGGCACTGGGCAAAATGGCGGTGTCGTCTGGCCACCAGCACTTTGGTCTTATTTTTTGGCAAGCGACGATTGGCGTTGTGGTGTTGGGCGCGCTCAATCTCGTGCGGCGCGGACACTTTACTTTGAGCCGCGCCGGGCTGCGCTTCGCGTTCATCATTGCCTGCATTGGCACCCTGATCCCCAACTCCACGTTTTATATCTCGGTGGCGCATTTGCCCAGCGGGGTCATGTCAATCCTGATCTCCACCATACCTATGCTCTCACTCCCCATGGCCTTGGCTTTGGGCATGGACCGCTTGTATCCGCTGCGCTTGCTGGGCTTGTTGTGCGGCTTTATCGGCGTAGCGCTGATTGCCATTCCACAAACCAGTTTGCCCACGCCCGAGATGGCCGCCTGGCTGCCCCTGGCCATGGTGGGCCCGGTGTTTTATGCCATGGAGGGCAATTACGTGGCCAAATGGGGCATGGGCGATCTGGACGCGGTACAAGCCATGTTTTGGGCCTCCTTGCTCGCGGCATTGCTGGCCTTGCCTTTGGCCTTGGGCATGGGCCAGTGGATTGACCCGCGCCCCCCCTACGGCACCCCTGAACTGGCGCTGATAGCCTCGTCCACCATCCACGCGCTGATGTACGCCGCCTATGTGTGGCTGGCCGCCAAAGCCGGTGCGGTATTTGCCACGCAGACCAGCTACGTGGTCACGCTCTCCGGCGTGCTGTGGGCCATGCTGCTGCTCGACGAGCAATTTAGCGCCTGGGTCTGGGCGGCGATGGCGGTGATGCTGGTGGGGTTGTTCTTGGTGCAGCCGCACCAAAGAAAAAACTCCCCTCTCACAGGCTAGGGAACATCTGCATAAGTCCAAACTCGTCTTTGCGAGGCCGCAGGCCGTGGCAATCCATAACTTCATGCTTTGGCGAAAGTGACCTCATTCCGACATGGACTGCCGCGTCGCTTCGCGCCTCGCAGTGACGGATGTCGCGAGGCCGAAGGCCGTGACAAAGTGCCGTCATTGCGAGCGCAGCGAAGCAATCCACTTTGGCTTGCCAATCTTGCACTCTTCGGCCAACTGCACCAAGGCCTCGCCCATCGCTGCAAAACTGGCTGCAGCACGGCGCGACACATGACGGGCGCGCAAATAGCCGTGCACCAGTTCGGCTTCGTTGCGGTACTGCGCGGCCACGCCGTCGGCCTGCAAGCGCTCCACATAGATCCGTCCATCGTCACGCAAAGGATCGATATCCGCAGTCACCACAAAGGCAGGCGGCATCCCCCGAAAATCCGCAGCCTTGAGCGGCATCAACTCTGGGTCGGACGCGCTAGCGCGGTTCATGCCGCCGGTGCGCAAGCCAAAATACATGGCCGACTCGGCGGTAGTCAGCATAGGCGCATAGGCATTGCTGACATAGGACCCTATCGCCGTATCACCGCCCAGGCCCGGATAAATCAGCAACTGGCCCACCGGCATCGCGCCGCCTTGTGCACGCTGGCGCAAGCACAGCGCGGCTGCCAAATTACCGCCGGCACTGTCACCACCCACGATGACCCGTGTGCCCTGCGTTTGTAAATGGGCAAACGCAGCCTGTACATCATCCAACTGCGCCGGGTGCTGATGCTCGGGCGCCAGCCGGTAGGCAATCGCCAGCACATCGATACCCGTGGCGGCGCACCAGCCGCTGCAAGCATCGGCATGGCTTTCCAAGCCGCCTAGCAAAAAACCGCCGCCGTGCAAATACAAAAGTACCGTGCCCGCATGCGCTTGCTGCGCATGCCGGTAGCGCCGCGCGGCGATGGCGCGCTGCGGCCCCAGGGCGGCAATACTGAAGTCCGTTGCAGAGACCTCAGCAGGCATGGGGCCGCGCATCTCAGCGGCGTACCGGTTGTACCAAGCGCGGTTTTCGTCCGCGCTAAACGTATAGGCATCTGCCGGGTAAAAGGCATTGGTGCGGGCGATATAGGCCAGCACTTCGGGGTCGTTGGGCATAGGGTGCGGGGCGGGAGGTGATGTGCTCATGGCAGGCGCGCTAAGGTAATTGCAGCCAACCTTAGCATGCGTCCAAGGTTGCCATGCGAGGCATAGCCGACCCCCGCTTGTCGGTATGCCGCAAATGCTGGACGCCGCTGCGCCAAGCCTGCTAGGCTTGCGACCATGAGCCCGACCGCCCCTACCCACCCTGCCCCGCCCTACATTGCGCAAATCCGCCTCTACCAGCAATGGCTGCAAAGTACACGCCAGTTGCATTTTGCTGACTACCCTGCCCTGTGGCGCTGGTCGGTGACCGACTTGGACGCTTTCTGGCAAAGCATCTGGGACTACTTCGGCATGCAATCGCCCACGCCGCACAGCGCAGTGCTGGCGCGCAATGTGATGCCTGGCGCCCAGTGGTTTCCCGGTGCGCAGGCCAACTATGCGCAACAGGTTTTCCGCCATGTGCAAGCGGCGCATGCCGCAGGTTTTGCGGCCATCATTTGCCAGGATGAATCGGGCAGGGTGACAGAACTTTCCTGGCCCGAGTTGCGCCGTCAGGCCGCTTCGCTGGCGCTGCACTTGCGCGCCCAGGGTGTGCAGCCAGGCGACCGCGTTGCCGCCTACCTGCCCAATTGCCCAGAGGCCATGGTGGCGTTTTTGGCCACGGTGTCGCTGGGTGCGGTCTGGAGTATTTGCGCGCAGGACATGGGGACCGCCTCGGTGTTGGATCGCTTTCGCCAGATCGAACCCAAAGTGCTGATCGCGGTCGATGGCGTGCACTACGCCGGACGCGCGCACGAGCGCATGGACGTGGTGCAAGCGCTCAAGGATGCGCTACCCACGGTGCAGCACCTGATCGTGCACCACCATATTGGCGCTGCCGCGAGTTCCACGCTGCCCGTGGCCCGCGCGACCGCACTGGCCGATACGCTGCAAGCGGACAGCGCCGCCACTGATGCCTTCGAGCCCCTGTGGCTGCCCTTTGACCATCCCTTGTGGATCGTGTATTCCAGCGGCACCACTGGCCTGCCTAAGCCTATCGTGCACGGGCATGGCGGCACGGTGCTGGTGGCACTGGCCCTGAAAATTTTGCATAACGACGTAGGTTGCAGCTACCAGCCCAATAGCTGGGGCGAGCGCTACCACTGGTACAGCTCTACCGGCTGGGTGATGTGGAATGCGCAAATGAGCGGCCTACTCAACGGCACCACCTGCGTGATTTACGACGGCAACCCCTCGGGCCCCAAAGACGCGCCTGATTGGGGAACTTTGTGGCGCTTTGCCGCATACAACCGCGTCACCTTTTTCGGCGCCGGTGCCGCCTTTTATGCCAACTGCCAAAAGGCCGGTCTGGACTTGGCCAGCCTGGGCGACCTGCGCCACATCCGCGCGCTAGGTACCACCGGCTCCCCCCTGGCACCCGAAACGCAAAGCTGGGGCAGCGCCCAGTTCCGCGCGGTGCGCGCCGCTGCGCCCGAGCAAAGTTGGCCGGATACAGACATCTGGTGGTGCAATATTTCCGGCGGCACCGATTTTTGCGGCGCCTTTATCGGCGGCAACCGTGAACTGCCGCAAGAGCCCGGCGTGATGCAATGCCGTTTGCTGGGCTGCGCGGTTGAGGCCTGGAACGAAGCGGGCGAGCCAGTCGTTGGCGAAGTGGGCGAACTGGTTTGCAGCCAACCCATACCGTCCATGCCTCTGTATTTTTGGGGCGACCCTGAAAACCAACGCTACCTGGCCAGTTATTTTGAGATGTACCCCAAAGGCCTGGGGCGCAAAATCGGCGGCGGCGATGCGGCGCCCGAGACTGGCGGCGTCTGGCGCCACGGCGACTGGCTGCGCATTGGAGCGCAAGGCGCTTTGCACGAGGGATGCGTGATCTATGGCCGCAGCGATGCCACCATCAACCGCCACGGCCTGCGCATGGGCACCAGCGAGATCTACAGCGCGGTGGAAGCCCTACCCGAGGTGCTGGACAGCATGGTGGTGGACCTGGAATACCTGGGCCGCGAAAGCTATATGCCGCTGTTTGTGGTGCTGCGCCCTGGCGTCAAGCTAGACGAGGCGCTGACGGGCCGGATTCGCGAGAGCATCCGCAGCGCCCTGAGCCCGCGTTTTTTGCCCAATGCCATCTTCCAGGTAGCCGAAATCCCGCGCACCCTGTCCGGCAAAAAGCAGGAACTGCCCATCAAAAAGCTGATGCTAGGCCAGCCCCTGGAAAAAGTGGTGAACCGCGAAGCCATGGCCAACCCCGGCTGCCTGGACTGGTATGTGCACATGGCCCGCGAGCATCTGGCACGCAGCGCGTGAAGCGCTGGCAACGGGATCGAAGCGGTATGTGACCGTCAAGACGCGCCAACTGTCGGCCTTCGCCGCGGGTCTGGCACACACACCCGAATCGTGCAATGCGGGCAGGAAATAGTCGCCTTGGGCCGGAGTTACGCCAGTTTACGGGGGGCAAAACCCGGTAAACGGCTCCAATTTGTCCTGTACTTTTGCCTTCGGGGCGGAAAAAAGGCAAAATGGGGGGATGCGCGATAACACCACCACCAAGATCAGTCCCGACGGCCTCCGCTACCGCTCACGCGCCTCGGGGTCCCCATTTGCACAATCCTCTGGTAACGCCAGCATGAGCTGCGCCAAATGCGGCCTGCACAAGCCGCGTTCTTTGGGATC
>CAMBFN010000033.1 GCA_945865425.1 Comamonas sp. lk
GACGGCTTGTTTTGCGCCAAAATTTTCGGGCCCATCAAGGACTATGAATGCTTGTGCGGCAAGTACAAACGCCTCAAACACCGTGGCGTGATTTGCGAGAAGTGCGGCGTTGAAGTGACCCAGACCAAAGTGCGCCGCGAGCGCATGGGTCATATCGACTTGGCTGCGCCTTGCGCCCACATCTGGTTCCTCAAGTCCCTGCCCAGCCGTTTGGGCCTGGTGCTGGACATGACGCTGCGGGACATTGAGCGTGTGCTCTATTTTGAAGCCTACGTGGTGACTGACCCTGGCATGACGCCGCTGAAAAAATTCGGCATCATGTCTGAGGACGATTTCGACGCCAAATTCAAAGAATACGGCGACGAGTTCCAGGCCAAGATGGGTGCTGAAGGCATCAAGGACTTGCTGCAAAGCATCGACATCGAAGGTTCGATTGAAAAGCTGCGCAACGACCTGACCGGCTCCGAACTCAAGATCAAGAAGAACGCCAAGCGCCTTAAAGTGCTCGAAGCCTTTAAAAAATCGGGCATCAAGCCCGAATGGATGGTGCTCGAGGTGCTGCCAGTCTTGCCGCCGGATTTGCGTCCGCTGGTGCCGCTGGATGGCGGCCGCTTTGCCACCTCCGACCTCAATGATTTGTACCGCCGTGTGATCAATCGCAACAGCCGTCTGCGCCGTTTGCTCGAACTCAAAGCGCCGGAAATCATTGCCCGCAATGAAAAGCGCATGTTGCAAGAATCCGTGGACTCGCTGCTGGATAACGGGCGCCGCGGCAAGGCCATGACAGGTGCTAACAAGCGCGCCTTGAAGTCCCTGGCCGACATGATCAAAGGCAAGTCCGGCCGTTTCCGCCAGAACTTGCTTGGCAAGCGTGTGGACTATTCAGGCCGCTCGGTCATTACCGTGGGCCCGACGCTCAAACTGCACCAGTGCGGTTTGCCTAAGCTAATGGCCTTGGAGTTGTTCAAGCCCTTTATCTTTGCGCGCCTAGAAGCCATGGGTATCGCCACCACCATCAAGGCGGCCAAGAAGGAAGTCGAATCGGGCACGCCAGTGGTCTGGGACATTCTGGAAGAGGTGATCAAAGAGCACCCTGTGATGCTCAACCGTGCGCCTACGCTGCACCGCTTGGGTATTCAGGCGTTCGAGCCTATCCTGATCGAAGGCAAGGCGATCCAATTGCACCCGCTGGTTTGCTCGGCCTTTAACGCTGACTTTGACGGCGACCAAATGGCCGTCCATGTTCCTTTGTCGGTCGAAGCCCAGATGGAAGCGCGCACCTTGATGCTGGCGTCCAATAACGTGCTCTTTCCTGCCAACGGTGAGCCTTCCATCGTGCCTTCACAGGACGTGGTGCTGGGCTTGTACTACACCACCCGTGACCGCATCAATGCCAAAGGCGAAGGACTCATCTTTGCCGACACCGGCGAGGTGCAGCGCGCTTTTGACGCGGGTGAAGTGGACCTGAACGCCCGCGTAAACGGGCGCCTGACCGAGTACCTCAAGGACAAAGACAGTGGCGAATTTATCGCCACCACCAAGGTCTGGGAAACCACGGCCGGCCGTGCGCTCTTGTCTGAAATTTTGCCCAAAGGCTTGCCTTTCTCGAATCTGAACAAGGCGCTCAAGAAGAAGGAAATCTCCAAGCTCATCAACGTATCTTTCCGTAAGTGCGGTTTGAAGGAGACCGTGGTATTTGCTGACAAGCTGTTGCAAGCCGGTTTCCGCTTGGCCACGCGCGCTGGTATTTCTATCTGCATCGACGACATGTTGGTGCCTCAGGAAAAGCATGAAATCATCCGCCGTGCGCAAACCGAAGTCAAAGAAATCGAGAAGCAGTATGTTTCCGGCTTGGTGACCTCTGGCGAGCGTTATAACAAGGTGGTGGATATCTGGGGCAAGTCGGGTGACGAAGTGTCCAAGGTGATGATGGCCAAGCTCTCCAAAGAGATGGTTACCGACCGCCATGGCAATCAGGTGCAACAAGAGTCTTTCAACTCCATCTACATGATGGCCGACTCCGGTGCACGCGGCTCTGCCGCACAGATCCGCCAGGTGGCCGGCATGCGCGGTTTGATGGCCAAGCCCGATGGCTCCATCATCGAGACGCCGATTACCGCCAACTTCCGCGAAGGCTTGAACGTGTTGGAGTACTTCATCTCCACTCATGGCGCACGTAAGGGCCTGGCCGATACCGCGCTGAAAACGGCCAACTCCGGCTATCTGACACGCCGTCTGGTGGACGTGACGCAAGACCTAGTGGTGACCGAGCAAGATTGCGGCACCTATAACGGTTATCTGATGCGCGCCATCGTCGAAGGTGGCGAGGTCATTGAATCACTGCGCGACCGCGTTCTGGGCCGCACCGTGGCTGAAGACGTGCTACATCCGGAAAACCGCTCGGTGGTGGCTCCTGCAGGCACTATGCTAGACGAAGACATCATCGAAGAGCTCGAAGTCTTTGGGGTGGACGAAGTCAAAGTGCGCACTGCCTTGACCTGCGAAACCCGTTTCGGTATTTGCGCCAAGTGCTATGGCCGCGACCTGGGTCGTGGCGGCTTGATCAACCATGGCGAAGCCGTGGGTGTGATTGCGGCACAGTCTATTGGCGAGCCCGGCACGCAGTTGACGATGCGTACCTTCCATATCGGTGGTGCCGCTTCGCGAGCCGCTATTGCCTCTAGCGTGGAAGCCAAGTCCAGCGGCAATATTGGCTTTAACGCCACCATGCGTTATGTGACCAACAGCAAGAGCGAGTTGGTGGTGATTTCCCGCTCCGGTGAAATCGTGATCCAGGACGAGCATGGCCGTGAGCGTGAGCGCCACAAAGTGCCTTATGGTGCGGTGCTCAGCGTCAAAGCAGACCAAGCGATCAAGGCGGGCGCAATTCTGGCTAACTGGGACCCCTTGACCCGTCCCATCATTACCGAGTTTGCAGGTCGTGCGCACTTTGAAAACGTGGAAGAGGGCTTGACGGTTGCTCGCCAAGTGGACGAGGTGACGGGTCTGTCCACGCTGGTGGTTATCGACCCCAAGCGCCGCGGTTCCGCAAAAATCGTGCGCCCGCAGGTCAAGCTGATTGACGCATCGGGCAAGGAAGTCAAAATTCCGGGTACCGATCATGCAGTAACCATCGGATTCCCAGTGGGTGCTTTGGTGCAGGTGCGTGACGGACAGGACGTGGGCCCCGGCGAAGTACTTGCGCGTATCCCTATCGAAGGCCAGAAAACCCGTGACATTACCGGCGGTCTGCCGCGTGTGGCCGAGTTGTTTGAAGCGCGTTCACCCAAAGACAAAGGCGTGCTGGCAGAAGCCACTGGCACCGTTTCCTTCGGCAAGGAAACTAAAGGCAAAGTGCGCTTGCAAATTACCGACCCGGAAGGCAAAGTCTGGGAAGAGCTGGTGCCCAAAGAGAAAAACATTTTGGTGCACGAAGGTCAGGTCGTAAACAAGGGCGAGTCCGTGGTGGACGGTCCGGCCGACCCGCAAGACATTCTGCGCCTGTTGGGTTCCGAGGAACTGGCCCGCTACATCGTGGACGAAGTGCAGGATGTGTACCGTCTGCAAGGCGTAAAGATCAACGACAAGCATATTGAAGTGATCGTACGCCAGATGTTGCGTCGGGTGGTGGTCGAGGCGACGGGAGACTCTAACTACATTGGTGGCGAGCAGGTGGAGCGTTCGGAAATGCTCAACACCAACGACGCTTTGCGTGCCGAAGGCAAGACGCCCGCGACCTTTAGCAACCTGCTGCTGGGTATCACCAAAGCCTCTTTGTCCACCGACAGCTTTATCAGCGCCGCGTCCTTCCAGGAAACTACACGCGTGCTGACCGAAGCGGCCATCATGGGCAAGCGCGACGAATTGCGCGGCTTGAAGGAAAACGTCATTGTGGGTCGCTTGATCCCCGCCGGTACCGGTCTGGCTTACCACGAAGCGCGTTTGGTGCGTGAGCAAATGGACGACTCCGAACGCCGCGCGATTGCCGAAGCCGACGCTGCGGAGTTGGCTGACGCTAACGGCGAGACCGAGGTCGAATCGGCTGAGGGTAGTGCTGCCGAGTAAGCCTGCCTGCGCAGGTAGTACGTGCCCCACGCCTTTGTACAAAAGGCCTGGGGCATTTTTCTGAAGGCTTAAACGCATGGGTGAGTCGGTTCTGCTGTGGCCTATGGTTGCGCTGCTGGCCTGCTGGCTGGTGGGTGTACATGCGCGCCTCAAACGTCTACGCAGCGCCTGCTGGCTGGCGGTTGACAATTTGGACCGTGGGCTGCAATCCCTGCTGCTGGTGGCTAAAGAGGCTTTAGACAGGCCAGACCCTGCGACCAAAGCCCATGAGGTGTTGACGGTGGCGGCCTTGCAACTGTCGCTCACCCTAAAGACCATGAAAAGCGCTAAGTTGATGACCAGACGCCAGGACGATGCCATTGCTCTTAGCACCCAATGGGTCGAAATATTGGATGCGTGGGAATTGTTTTGCAGCGTGCATAAGGACGTTATTGAGCCCCAGGCTTTGCAGGCGTTACTTAGCGCTTGGGACGAGGCGCAGAACCACGCCATGTTTGCAAAGACCACGGCCAACCAGAGCATGCGAGACTACAACGCTGCATTGCAGCAAGTTCCAGCTTCCTGGGTTGCGGGCCGCATGGGCTTTATCCCGGCTACGCCTGTGTAGCTTCGCAATGCAAACCGCATCCGCTCCGCCCCTCTGGCAGCAGCTCCAAGCCACCGCCAAGTTGCTTCATCTGGTGCGTCAGGGACAGTCCGGCACCGCTGCGATGGATGGTGTGCCCGCGCCTTTGCGCGCCGGTGTACAGGCCTTGGCATTTCATGCCTGGCGACAAATGGGCCGCGCTACGGCTTTGCGTGACTGCCTGGTGCAACGCCCCCCGCCGCCTGGTGCCGACGCCATGCTATGCCTAGCCCTGGCATTGATCTGGGAGCCGCAACAAGCGATTTATGACGAGTTCACTCTGGTCAATCAGGCGGTGGAAGCGCTCAAACGTGTGGCGTCTAGCCGTGCGCATGCCAACTTTGTCAACGCCTGTTTGCGCCGTTTTTTGCGCGAACGCACGCAGCTGATTGCCGCCACCGACGCTGATCCGCAGGCCTTGTGGAACCATCCACTATGGTGGGTGCAAAGGCTGCAGCGCGAGTACCCCGATCATTGGGAGGGCTTGCTCCAGGCTTCTAATACCCAAGCCCCCATGACCTTGCGCGTGAACCTGCGTCGTGGTACGGCGGCCGACTATTTGCAGCGCCTGCACGATGTCGGCATCGGCGCCGTGGCCTCCCAGGGCGCGGCCATCGTTCTGGACAAAGCCGTGCCAGTGGCGCGCCTGCCGGGCTTTGCGCATGGCCTGGTGGCGGTGCAGGATGCGGCTGCGCAATGGGCCGCACCTTTGTTGTTACAGGGCCTGGGCGTCCGGCCACGCATTTTGGATGCCTGCGCGGCGCCCGGCGGTAAGACCGCCCATTTGCTGGAACTGGCCGATGCCCAGGTCTTAGCTATCGACAAAGATGCCCAGCGCCTGGAAAAAATCCATGCCAATTTGCAGCGCTTGGGCCTGCATGCCCAGGTGCGCCAAGGCGATGCGGCAAATCCACAAGTCTGGTGGGATGGCGTGCTGTTTGACGGCATCTTGCTAGATGCGCCTTGCACCGCCTCGGGCATCGTGCGCCGCCATCCGGACGTGCGATGGCTACGCCGCGAGGAGGACATCGCCCAACTGGCCACTTTGCAGGCGCAGATGCTGCGCGCGCTGTGGCCTTTGCTGCGGCCGGGCGGCCGCATGGTGTACTGCACCTGTTCGGTATTTAAGGCTGAAGGCCAAGAGCAGATACAGGAATTTTTACGCGCGCAAGCCGATGCGCAGTCGCTGCCTTCGCCCGGGCATTTATTGCCGGGCGGCGCGTTGCAAGGTCTGTACGACAATCCGGGGCATGACCACGATGGTTTTTTCTACGCCGTACTGGAAAAGCGCCTTGCTTAGGGCTTGGCCGCGCTTTTTATTGCTGGTCTCTTTGGCGATGGCCAGCGCAATAGCCCGCGCGCAGACGCAGGCCGAGGTAACGCTCTTGCGTGCCGAGCGCTCAGTCAATGAGGTGTTTGTATCTGCCAATGTGAGCTTCGAGTTACCCGCCGTGGTCGAGGAAGCCTTGCTCAAGGGCGTGCCCATGTTTTTTTTGCTTGAAGCGGAGCTATACCAGGACCGCTGGTATTGGTATGACAAGCGCATCGCCAGCGCGCAACGCCAATTGCGCCTGGCCTACCAACCCTTGACGCGTCGCTGGCGGGTGAACCCGTCGGCCGGCGCGGGGGGCGACAATACGCAAGGCTTGTCATTAAACCAAAGTTTCGACACCTTGGCCGAGGCGCTTAGCTCAGTGCGGCAGGTGTCGCAGTGGAAAGTGGCCGATCTGTCAGAGACCGACCTGACCGCCAAAATAAAACTCCAATTTCGATTCCGTTTGGATTTGTCGCAATTACCGCGCCCCTTTCAAATCGGCGCTATTGGGCAATCCGAGTGGGATATTCAGGGCCAAGCGCGTACCGCCTTGCGTGGTGAGGGAACCCGATGACCAGCACTGGCGCCCCTCTGGCGCAGACGGCGGGCGTGGCGGTGCGTCAACCATCGGCACTGATGCGGCGCGTTATCGCGCTAGTCGCCATTGCCATGGTTTTGATTGGTTTGCTCCTGCTCTACCTATTGGCCAATGCGACCAATAGCGGCGAGATGTATGAGCAAAATTACGCGCAACTGTTCACCATCAATCTGGTGGTGGCTGGGGTGCTGGCACTCCTGATTGCCTGGGCTGCATGGCGCCTCTACCAGCGGGTGCGTCAGGGGCGTTTTGGCAGCCGCTTGCTGTTGAAAATTGCCACGATATTTGCCCTGGTTGGCGTCGCCCCCGGTTTGCTGATTTATTTCGTGTCTCTTCAGTTTGTATCCCGTTCCATCGAGACTTGGTTTGACGTCAAGGTGGAAGGTGCTTTAGATGCAGGCTTGAGCCTGGGCCGCGTCACACTCGATACTTTGAGCAACGATTTGGCGTCCAAAGCCCGCTTAGCGGCAGACCAGCTATCCGACAACCAGCAGATGGTTCCAGAGAGTGCCTTGCTGCGCTTGATGGAGCAAATCGGCGCCAGCGACGCCGCGGTGTGGAGCGCCAGTGGTAAATTACTTGCCAGCGCTGGTTCTATTGGCATACAGCTCAGCCCGGACAAGCCCAGCAGCACCCAGTTGCGTGCAGCCAAGACGGAACGTTCGTACGCATGGGTCGATGGTTTGGAGGATGCGGCCATGGGCAAAGCGGCCCGGCCCAGCATCAAAGCCTTGGCACCGATCCCTGATGCCAGCCTGGGTCTGGCAAGCGAGCAGCGTTTTTTATTAGTACAAAGAATTTTGCCGGCTAATTTCGTCGCGAATGCGCTTGCGGTGGACAGCGCCAACCGGGAATATCAAGAGCGCGCGCTGGGGCGCTCCGGGCTCAAGCGCATGTACATCGGTACCTTAACCCTGAGTCTGTTTCTGGCCGTATTTGGTGCCATCTTGCTGGCTATCGTCCTTGGCAATCAAATTGCCCGGCCTTTACTGGTGCTCACAGAAGGTGTCAGCCAGGTGGCCGCAGGCGATTTAACGCCCAAACTTGCCTTGCAAAGCAACGATGAGCTGGGCGGATTGACGCGGGCTTTTGCGTCCATGACGCAGCAATTGGCCGACGCCAGACAGACGGTGCAAACCAGCATCGTCCAGCTCGATGCAGCGCGCGCCCGCTTGCAAACCATTTTGGATAACCTGACATCAGGCGTCCTGGTGCTCAATGCAGCGGGATCCGTGCGTTCGGTGAACCCCGGCGCCGCGCGCATCTTGCAGCAAGATGCAGCGCAACTCCTGGGTTCGCGCATTGCAAATTTGCCAGGCCTAGAAGCATTCGGTCAAGGCATCGCACAGCAGTTTGATGATTTTTTGCAAGGAAGTAGCGAGGGCGGCAACGACCATTGGCAGCAATCGTTTGAGTTAGGTGTGGCCTCGGTGCCCGCCGGTTCTATGGCCGATCGATCACGCATGCTGGTAGCCCGCGGCGCCATCTTGCCCGATGCCAGCCGTTTAGTGGTTTTTGACGACATTTCCGAAATCGTGTCGGCCCAGCGTGCGCGTGCTTGGGGTGAAGTGGCACGCCGGCTAGCCCACGAGATTAAAAACCCGCTGACACCGATTCAACTCTCTGCCGAACGCCTGGAGCGCAGGTTGGCCGGCAAGCTCGAGGCGGCAGAGCAGCAGGTGCTGGCCAAGTCGGTCAAGACGATTGTTGAGCAGGTCGATGCGATGAAGCGATTGGTCAACGATTTCAGAGACTACGCGCGCCTGCCAGCGGCGCAATTAGAGGCAGTGGATCTCAACGATCTGGTCGATGGGGTTTTGCATTTGTACGAGTCTTCGCCCATTCCCATCCGGCTGGAGCTTGAGGCGGGTATCCCCCCAGTCTTGGGCGATCCGCAGCAATTGCGCCAGGTATTGCACAATCTTTTGCAAAACGGCTTGGATGCAACGACGCTTAAGTCGGAAGAATTGATGCACAGCCCGCACGGTCTTGCAGCCGATGCGACGGAACTGGTGGTGCGCACCCAATTTACCGCCAGCTCCGGGCGCGTGCGGCTGATTGTCCTTGACCATGGCGGCGGATTTCCCGAGCACATTTTGAAACGCGCCTTCGAACCCTATGTCACCACCAAGCGCAGCGGTACCGGGCTGGGCCTGGCCGTGGTCAAGAAAATCGCCGACGACCATGGGGGCCGCATTGAGATTAGTAACCGCATGAGTGGTGTATCCGTACTTGGTGCCCAAGTCTCGTTATCATTAGGCTGTGTGGTAAACGTTAAACATTTGGAAAATACTATTTCGGGCCCAGCATAACCATGGCAAATATTTTGGTCGTCGATGATGAACACGGTATCCGGGATCTGCTCTCAGAGATTCTCAATGACGAGGGGCATGCGGTGGAGCTGGCCGAAAATGCGGCGCAGGCGCGTGCGGCGCGCTTGCGGGAGCGGCCGGACCTGGTTTTGCTGGATATCTGGATGCCTGACACCGATGGCGTGACCTTGCTCAAGGAGTGGGCCAGCACCGGCTTGCTCACCATGCCGGTGATCATGATGAGCGGGCATGCGACGATTGAAACAGCTGTAGAAGCCACCAAGATAGGTGCAATGGCTTTTCTGGAAAAGCCAGTGACCTTGCAAAAACTGCTCAATTCAGTGGAGCAAGGGCTGGCCAAGAGTTTTGCGCAACAGCGCGATCCCCGTCTGCTGCGCGCCATGCAGATGTCGCCACTTGGCGAGGCGGTGTCCGCTGCCACCGACGAAAACCAGATCCCGGTGGCCAGTCAGGCCTTTGACTTGGATCGGCCTTTGCGCGAAGCCAAAGATGATTTTGAGCGGTCCTACTTCCAGTTTCACCTGGCTAAAGAGTTGGGGTCTATGACCCGGGTCGCCGATAAAACTGGGCTGGAGCGCACCCATCTCTACCGCAAGTTAAAGCAACTTGGCGTGGATGTCGTGCGCGGCAAGCGCAACACCGGCTAAACACTAAGGCGGCGTCGAAATTAGGCGCGCAAGGTGCGCGAATGTGCGTGGACTGTTTCGACCAATGCGGCCACATGTTCAGGCGGCGTGAATTGGTTGATCCCATGGCCCAGGTTGAAAATGAGGCTGGGCGCCACGCCGGGTCCCTGATGTGCCGTGCCAAAACTGTCTAGCACACGCTTGACCTCATCGGCGATTTTTTCGGGGGGGGCAAACAGTACGAGTGGATCGATATTGCCTTGCAGCGCCTTGCCCGGTCCGTCCACGGCGCCGCCAACGAGTGCGCGGGCCGTGCCCAGATGAGTAGTCCAATCCAAACCAAGTACTTCGCAATCGAGTTCGCCCATGGCTTTGAGCCAGGGTCCGCCACCTTTGGTAAATACGATGCGCGGAATAATTTGCCCTTGCGGGCCTAGGCGCTGTAACTGGCTCAGCACCCGTGCGGTGTAGGCCAGGCTGAATTTTTGAAATGCGCCGTCGGCCAGTACGCCGCCCCAGCTATCGAAAATCATCACTGCCTGGGCGCCCGCCTGAATCTGCGCATTGAGGTAGGCGGCTACCGCGTCCGCGTTGATGGCCAAGATACGGTGCATTAAATCGGGTCTGGCATACATCATGGTTTTTACCAGTCGGTAATCATCCGAGCCCGCACCTTCGACCATGTAGCAGGCCAGTGTCCAAGGACTGCCGGAAAATCCGATCAGTGGCACGCGGGAAAGGCCATTGGGCAGTGTTAAGGCTTTACGAATGCTACTTACTGCGTCAAATACATAGCGCAGCTTGTCCATGTCGGGCACGCGTAGCCGGTCAACGGCCGCCTCATCCGAGACGCGGGAAGCAAACCGGGGCCCTTCACCTTGGGTAAAAGTCAAACCCAGGCCCATAGCATCTGGAACGGTGAGGATGTCACTAAAAAGGATGGCGGCATCCAGCGCAAAGCGGTCCAAGGGTTGAAGCGTTACCTCGGTGGCGTAGTCCGGATTGGTGGCCAAGCCCATAAAACTCCCCGCTTTTTCTCGGGTGGCCCGGTATTCGGGCAAGTAGCGCCCGGCTTGGCGCATCAGCCATAGCGGGGTATAGGGCGTGCTCATGCGCAGGCAGGCGCGCAAAAAATGCGGGTTTTCTACAGATGCTAAGGTGGCGTCAAGCAAATGATCGGTAAGCGGCAAAGCGGAGGTGTTCATGGTGAAAGAAGGTCTAAACAGATGATTTTGACCCATTTTGACAGCCCAAGCGCCGCCCGGGCCAAGCCAAACGCCAACGCGCTCTGCGTGCGTAGGCCCTTACCTAGATTGCCTACATCGCATTGATTGCTTCAGCCGCCTAAATGTCAGCTAGCGCGGCCAATAGTTCGTCTGTGCTCAGCAACTCAGACATCAGCACCGGTACTTTTCCTGAACGTTGCAAAACATAAACCGGCACCCCACTGCGGCCCAGTTGCTCCAAGGCCTGGCTGATGGCGGCATCCCGCCTGGTCCAATCGGCCCGCAGCAACACCACCTTTTTTTCAGCAAATGCTTGCTGCACCCGCGGTTTGGACAAGACCTGTTGCTCGTTGTACTGGCAGGTGATGCACCAGGCGGCGGTAAAGTCCACGAACACCGGGTGGCCGGCAGCTAATGCATCCTGCTCCGCCTGCGCTGACCAATTGCCCCAAACGTTCGACGCGCCACTGCCTTGGCCAGATAAAGCAGGTAGGTTCGCATGCAAGGCGATGCGCAAGGCAATGCTCCCGCTCAACACGGAAACAATAAGCGCCACTGCGCCAAAGCCCAGTGCAGCACGGCCAGGCAAACGCAACGCCCAGAAACACATAGATAGGCACAAAAGCAGTACCACCAGCATGGCGGCAACATCCAAGCCTGCCATGTGGGCCAAGACCCATACCAGCCAAACGACCGTCGCCGCCATAGGAAAGACCATAAACCGGCGCAAGTGCTCCATCCAGGGGCCGGGTTTGGGTAATTGGCGCGCCAAGGCGGTGCTGTTACTGACAAGGGCGTAGGGAAGGGCTAGCCCCAAACCAAGCGCCACAAAAATAAGCATGGCTTGCCAGCCGGGCAATGTCATGGCCAAGCCCAAAGACGCGCCCATGAAAGGTGCAGTGCAGGGGGAAGCGACCGCAACGGCCAAAACGCCCGAGAGCGCCGCATCGGTCGTCGGGTTATGCAGTTGTATCCCTGCCAGGCGGCTAGGAACCAGTTTGGACACATCGAGCAAGTCCATCAAATTCAGGCAAATCAGCGTGAACAAGGTCGCCAGTACCGCAATAAAAACAGGCGATTGCAAGTGAAACCCCCAGCCCAGCGCCTGGCCACCCGCGCGCAGGCCCAATAGCAAACCACCCAAAATCGCCATCGATAGAAGCACTCCTGCGGTATAGGCCACCGCCTGGACCCTGCGCTGCTGCGAAGTGCCCTGTAAGCTGGCCAAGCCAAGCGCCTTGAGCGCCAGTACGGGAAAAACGCAGGGCATTAAATTGAGTAGCAAACCACCGACGAAAGCTGCCAAAACAGCGCCCCAAAAGGCGAGTTTGCTAGCGCCAGGCGCGATATCAGCCGCCCCTTTTTCGCCCAGTAGGAGTGTCTGCGTAGTGGGCAGACCCTCTGGTGTTTTGAGGGCGGCGTCAGGCCATTTGCCCGGTGCATCCAAGGTGGCGCGCACTGAGTTAGCTCCATAGGAGAAAACAAAAGTAAGTCTATCGGGCCCGCCTACGCGCTGGGGTGAAAACGGTAATTGGGCTGTCCAGGTATCGCCATCCCATCGTTGCGTGGCAGCTCCAATGGATTTCTCGGCCAATGCGGCTGATACGGCTACCTTGTCTTGCGGGTCCGGCAGCAAAGGGCTTGCAAAAACCGAGGAAACTTCAGGAAAGGCCGCAATCGCCTTGCCATGCCAGCCCTGGGGCAAGCCTTGGACTCGCAATAGCAGTCCTGCAGGTGCAAACTCGCTGTGAACCTGTCCCCCAAAACTTGCAGACCGCTTTTGGAGCGCTGCTTCAAATAAAGCACCGTGTAAATTGGTCGACCCCTGCACCGGAATTACCAAAGCGAAATCACCCTCTTGCGGTATGCATTCCTGATGGCATACCAGCCAAGACGCATGCAGCCGCACCGTGAAACTGTCCGCTTCGGCCTTAAACCCTTTTTGCAATTGCACCTGGACGGGAAGTAGGACTTGCCCTTCGTAGCCTAGGTTGGCTAGCGCGCCAATCCTAATTTTTTTAGGGACCGGCCATTCAATGGCGCCTGCTTGTGCACCCTTTGGCAAGTTCCATTGCAATTCGGTAGGCAAACCGGAATCGCCAGGATTGACCCAGTAAGTGTGCCATTGGGGCTGGTGGTCCAGCAGCAATCCCAGGTTGAAAGGTTTACCCGGGCCAATGCCTTGGGGCGCATAGGCCACCAGCTCGGCCCGTATTTCAGGATATTGCACCACGGCACCGGCTTGCCCCAAAGCCTTTGCGGTGGCGAGGCTTGCGCTGCCCAGCAGCAAAAGCAATATGAACGCCTGGCACGCATGGGCTCTAGCGGCTTGGGAAAGGTCCCCAAAGAAGCGATAAAAAACTATCAATTTCATAGACAAATAAGTAAGTGCAAGCCCGGGCGCACCCAAACGGGCCCAAGGCGGGTGGCCGCTTGGGGCACCGAATGCACTATTGTCCCAGTGAAAGAAGGTTTCCCCTTGCGCGCCAGCCATGCTTCCATAATAAGGCCATGCCACACCGCATTCTTCTTGTGACCCTGAACGCTAAATATATGCATGCCTCGCTGGGCCTGCGTTATCTGCGGGCCAATATGGAGCGCTACGGTGGGCAGGACTTGACACTTTGCACCAGCTTGCACGAGTTCACCATCCACAGTGCTACAAAAAAGATCGTGGATGATTTATTAGCCCAATGTGGGCCCTGGGATGCCCAGTGTGTGCATATCGTTGGCTTTGGTGTGTATATCTGGAACGTGGAGCAAACCCTGGCTGTGATGCGTCTGCTAAAGGACCAGCGACCGGACATCCGGCTGGTCCTAGGCGGCCCCGAAGTCAGCCATGAATGGGAACAGCAAGCCATCGTGGCACAGGCCGATTACCTAATTACTGGTTGGGGGGATATCAGCTTTCCTCGTCTTTGCCATGCACTCATCCACGGGCCCCAGCCATTGATGAAAGTCATTGCAGGTGTGCAAGCGCCTTTGGCTGAATTAGACTTCCCCTACGACTATTACACCGCCGATGACCTGGCGCATCGGGTGCTGTATGTGGAGGCCTCCCGGGGTTGCCCCTTCAAGTGCGCGTTTTGCCTGAGTGCCTTAGATAAAACGGCCTGGGCGTTTGAGCTTGAACCCTTTTTGGTCCATTTGCAGTCGCTCTATGCGCGCGGCGCGCGTACCTTCAAGTTTGTGGACCGCACTTTTAATTTGAAGGTGGATGCATCGGTGCGCATACTGGAGTTTTTTTTGGACCTGATTGCGCGTGACCCGCAGGACGCCTTGTTTGTTCATTTCGAGCTGATACCGGACCACCTGCCCGATAGCCTTAAATCTTGCATCGCGCGTTTCCCACCAGGTAGTTTGCAGTTTGAAATTGGCATCCAGAGCCTTAATCCGCAAGTCCAAAAAGCCATTGCAAGACGCCAGGATACGGACAAAACGTGCGCCAATATTGACTGGCTCGTCACGCAAAGCCAGGCGCACTTGCACACCGACTTGATTTTTGGCCTGCCTGGCGAGAGTTGGCAGAGTTTTGCTACAGGCTTTGACACGCTTTGGGCGTGGGGTCCGCATGAAATTCAACTCGGCCTGCTCAAACGCTTACGTGGAACCCCGCTTGCCCTGAGCGCAGGAGCGGCGATGGTGTTTCAGGATGGTCCGCCCTACTCGGTCATCCAAACCGATGCGCTGTCGCCCGAGCAAGTAATAGCCTTTACGCGCTTGGCACGGTATTGGGACTTGATCGCCAATTCTGGGCGATTCCCCGCCAGCTTGCCGCTTCTTTTAAAGGGTCCGTCGGCGTTTGCAGCATTCGCTGACTTTGCCAGTTGGCTGTGGGTCACCATTGCACGCACCAGTGGCATCAGCCCTGAAGCCCTGGTTGATGCCTTGTATGCCTACCTTATCGATGTGCGCGCCTTGCCTGCGCCGACTGTGCATGCAGCCTTATTGGCTGACTACCGAGGCAGCGGTGCCCGTGCTAAACCGCTAGTCCTTCAATCGGACTTAACCCGCGCCAAAACGGCACAATCTGCGGTAGGGGAAAGCTTCACCCGCCATAGCGGCAGGCAGCGCCGGCATCTGGCCGGCTCAGACCCACAGCCCGCATCCCCTAGCCAAGAAAGATCTTCACATGCCTCTTAACAAGGTTCATCCATCGCCATTCTGGGCCGATTGTGCAACTACGCACTTTCGGGCTTTGCAAGCGAGTGGCGCTATCTGTGAGGTAGTGGCAGTTCTGCCGGTGGCAGCCACTGAGCAGCATGGGCCGCACCTGCCGCTGAAAGTTGATAGCACTATTGTTGATGGCGTGATTCATGCTGCCATTGCACATCTGCCTGCCCAGTCTAGGGCCTTGTTCTTACCGACGCAGGCCGTGGGCTTCAGTCCCGAGCATGCGCGTTTTGCCGGCACCCTCACCCTCAAGGCAGAGACGGTTTTGCGCGTCTGGACCGAGTTGGCCGAAAGCGTTGCAGCCACCGGTGTACGCAAATTGCTCATTTTTAACGCCCACGGCGGGCAGGCCAATCTGATGGACTTGGTTGCGCGTGACCTGCGCGCCCGCCTTGATATGATGGTCTTTAGTGTTAATTGGTACGCACTTCCGCTTGCAGGCCCCCAAGGCGAGGACTTGGGAGGCCTGTTTAGTGCCCAAGAGCAACGCTTTGGTGTTCACGCCGGCGATCTTGAGACGTCCATGATGCTGGCCATCCATCCGCAGCACGTCAATATGGCGGCGGCCTCCAATTTCTCCTCCAATGCCCAAATTCGCGCAAGCAGCTTTGACATTCTCGGAAACGGCAAGACGGCTAAGTTCGCTTGGCAAATGCAAGACTACAACCCAGCTGGCGCAGCCGGTAACGCCGCCGCAGCCACGGTTGACAAAGGCAATAAGGTCTTAGATGCAGCCGGTCGCTCGCTGGCCGCGCTGTTGTCGGAGATTGAGCGTCTTGACTTAAGTACCTTGAATAACGCTGCCCATTGAAGCGCCTTCTCACTTGCACGCGCACCGCAAAGCGAAGCCGGAGGCGATAAGCATGCCGCCAAGTGAGAAGTCCATTCCTTGGCGAGGTGAACGTCTACACGCTAAGCGGCGCGACCCGGACTCAAGCGTAAGTGTGCCAATCAGTGTAGGCTGGCTCTTGCAGGTGCGGCAAATGGTTGTAGCTCATTAGCACGTGGCGCTTTGGGTTGAAAGAAAACTCGGTGATCGAGGTATTTCGGATTCGAAAATTGAGCTCAATAGTCGTTTCCGCAGAAGTACCCAATAGCTGCCCGACGGCAGTGGAAATCGGCCCACCGCTGCTGACGATTAGCACGTTTGAACAATTGCTGGCGCGCACATGGTCTAGTGCGCCAACGACGCCTTGTACAAACGAAGGATAGTCCGGCATGCCCAGCGGCCGCGTCGCGCCGGACATCCATGCCCGCAGCCCGTCACGCAACAGTCGGAAATGCTGCTTGTAAAGTTCCGGCGTATCGGGCTTTTCCAAGAGAGCAGGATGGATGGCCTTGACAACTGCCTCGCTGTCATATTCGTCAAGTCCCGCCCACACCAGGGGCTTAAGGTCAAAGCCAGCGCCCTGCGCAATAGCCTCCCAAGTCTGGGTGTGGCGCCGAAGGCTGCCCATGATGACCATATCAAAAACTAAGTGTCGATGCTTGAAATACTGACCCAGACGTAAGCTTTGCTGCCTGCCCAGATCGCTCAAGTTGTCGTAATCGGCCTTCCCGAAGGAGGCTTGCCCATGTCGGACCAGATAAAGATTTCCCATCAGGCTATTGGAGCCGACCAGGGGCATCAAAGATGTCCGTCGGGAGACAGGCCTATAGCGCAGGCGCGCCAGGGCAGCGCAGCGTAGGGGAGGCACGGAAAGAGGTATGAATGTGTGCGCCGCAAGGAGCCACCGCTGTTGGCACTTCCTTTTTTGCCATAGCCCAAGCCGCTACGAAAAGCCCGAGACCCGAGGCCTAGCAGGGCCCCGCCTTATCAAAACTCACATTCGCTGGCAGTGGCGTGCCCATTAAAAATTCAGGTGCATTCGCCATGGCCTGCGACTCCCTTTACGCATCGCAAGCTACGGGAAAAGGGTCCGAACGGACTGCCGAACCCCTTTGTAGAAGTGCTTTTCGTGAGCAGCAAGCATCTCGCCCCTGTTTTGTTAAAAATCCTTCATAAACACCCCGATCACAAAAAATATGTGTCATAATAGAAGGCTTCGGTGAAAACATTGAGGGGCTAAAGGCGGCGACAAGAAGAAAGCGTCAAAAACAAAAAAGTTTTATTTGGCCGGTGCAGTTGAAAATACTGTGCTATAGTAGAGGGCTTCGCTGATCGCAGCGAAGCAGAAAAGCAAACAAAAAGTTTGCCAAAGTTCATTAAAAACTTACAGCCGATAAGCGTGGGCGTTTGAAGGCGATTGCCAAGTTCTTTGGAACTTAGCTTTAATTAGCTAACAAACGCTCATGAAGTAATAGATGTGGAAATCAGAGATGAAATTCACGTCGATTCCAATTTATGA
>CAMBFN010000034.1 GCA_945865425.1 Comamonas sp. lk
GGGCCTTCGGTGGCTATGCGCTGCAAAACCCCAGCCAACTCCGGGTTGCGCAGCAGATGCCCGGCCTGCCATGGGCGGCCTTGGGTGTCATAAAAATAGGCTACCGCCACCGGGTCTTTTTGCAAAGCGCTCTCCGCAGCCAGTAATGCGGCTAGCCGGGGGCTCACCGCAAAGCCATCGCGTGCCAAGCGTATCGCCGGTGCGAACAAAAATGCCCAAGGCAGTTTGCCGTGCGCCGCATGGGCCATGGCCAGCATGCGCAATGCGCCGGGTACACCTACCGCGCGCCCACCGACGATGGCTTGCTTCATGGCCATGGGTTTGCCGTCCGTAGTCAGGAACAAATCCGGTCCGGCTTGCGCTGGGGCGGTCTCGCGCCCGTCATAGGCTTGTACGTTTTTTCCGTCAAAGTGCATTAAAAACGCGCCGCCGCCAATGCCACTGCTTTGCGGCTCGACCAGGCTGAGCACCATTTGCACTGCGATGGCGGCATCGACCGCGCTGCCGCCCGCTGCCAACACGGCGTAACCCGCTTCGGTGGCCAAAGGGTTAGCTGCAGCGACGGCCTGTTTTTTGAAGTGCCAGCCGGGGTTTTGGACGATCTTGCTGGCGCCTTCGGGCTGCGCGCTGGCCGCAGGTGCGCTGGATTGGGCCTGAACGCAAGCGCACAGGGACAGGACCATAAGTAGGCCGACTAGCGCTGGATGCCGCACTGCCTGCACGGGCTGACTGGGCATATCGCTTCTTATTTTTGCCGGGGCAGGCGCCCCAAGGTATAGAACTCCGGGTTGGGCATCATGCCGCTGACATTGGCGACGCGGTTGGACAGGCCGAAAAAGGCGGTGATGCCTGCAATGTCCCAAATATCTTCATCATCAAACCCATGGGCTTGCAATGCGTCAAAGTCGGCGTCATCCACCGTGTGGCTGGCCTGGCAAACCTTCATCGCAAAGTCCAGCATGGCGCGCTGGCGCTGGCTGATGTCGGCCTTACGGTAATTGGTCGCCACCTGGTCGGCCAGCAATGGCTTTTTCTCATAAATGCGTAAGAGCGCGCCGTGCGCCACCACGCAGTACAGGCACTGGTTGGCGGCGCTGGTGGCCGTAATAATCATCTCGCGCTCGCCTTTGCTCAGGCTGGAGCCTTCGCGCAGCATAAGCGCATCGTGGTAAGCGAAAAACGCCCGCCATTCGGCCGGACGGCGCGCCAGCGCTAGAAACACATGCGGGATAAAACCAGATTTTTCCTGCACCTCCAAAATTTTTTCTTGGATATCGGCAGGCAAGCTGTTGAGGTCGGGCAAAGGGTAGCGGGGCATGGGCGAGTCCTGGGGTATAGAAATAATCGGGCGTGTCGGCGAATTATGGGGCGGCGCTGGCGGCACTGTGTGGTGTTTTGAAAGCCTGGGCTTCAGTAATGCGGCGGCAGTTCATCGCGCAGGTTGCGCGCGGTAATGCCTTGCGCGTTGCCGATTTGCTGGCGTAAATGCAGCACCTCGCTAATCAGCGCGGCAATTTGGGTTTGCTGGCGGATCACCGTCTGGTCCAATTTGTCTAACAGGTCCTCGGCAAAGCTGGCTTTGATTTCCAGAGCGGTCAGGCGAGCGTCGCTTAGCGATCCGGGCGTTTCGGGAGGTGTAGTTTGCTCAGTCATCTGGCCATTGTGCCTTTGGCGCATTAGCGGGCATGTTGCAACTGCCCGCTGCTTCGCTTGGCGCATTGCCAATCCCAGCGCAAGGTTTGGGTCAGGCCGATGGGTCAAAATGCGCTCCGGTGCGTCAATCCAGCTGCGTTTGACGTGGTGCGAACCCCCATTCGAGGTAGTTTGTAGTCCCGGTCCTTTAGTTTCCATGGAGAAATTGCGTGAACAAGATTTATCCCAGCGCCAGTGCGGCGCTTGACGGCGTTGTGCAGGATGGCCAACTCATTGCAGTGGGTGGTTTCGGCTTGTGCGGTATTCCCGAGGCCTTGATCGAGGCGCTGCGCGACAGCGGCAAGCAAAACCTGACCGCGATTTCCAACAACGCCGGTGTCGATGGTTTTGGTTTGGGCAAGCTGCTCGAAACCCGCCAGATCAAAAAAATGATTTCTAGCTACGTGGGCGAGAACAAAGAGTTTGAGCGCCAGTACCTTGCCGGTGAACTGGCCCTTGAATTCACCCCCCAGGGCACGCTGGCCGAAAAGCTGCGTGCCGGCGGCGCTGGCATCCCCGCCTTCTTTACCAAAACCGGCGTGGGCACCATGGTCGCTGAAGGCAAAGAATTGCGCGAGTTCGATGGCGAAACCTATGTGATGGAACGCGCTTTGATGCCCGATGTGTCGCTCGTCAAAGCGCATCGGGCGGATAAGTCGGGCAATTTGCAGTTCCGCCTGACGGCGCGCAACTTCAACCCAGCGGTGGCGATGGCCGGCAAGATAACCGTGGTGGAGGTAGAGGAAATCGTCGAGACCGGCGCGATTGCACCGGACGATGTGCACTTGGCCGGCATTTACGTGCACCGTTTGGTGCTCAACGCCACGCCAGAAAAACGCATTGAGAAACGCACTATCACCGAAGCACCGCGCGACCACGCGGCGCAGACCGAAAAAGCAGGAGCCTGAACATGAGCTGGACACAAGACCAAATGGCCGCGCGTGCAGCCCAAGAACTGGAAGACGGTTTTTACGTGAACCTGGGCATCGGTATCCCCACGCTGGTGGCCAATTTTGTACCCAGCGACAAAGAAGTCTGGCTGCAAAGCGAAAACGGCATGTTGGGCATCGGGCCCTTTCCCACCGACGACGCGGTGGATGCTGACCTGATCAATGCGGGCAAGCAGACGGTGACCACGATCAAAGGCTCCAGCATTTTTGGTAGCCACGAAAGCTTTGCCATGATCCGTGGCGGCAAGATCAACCTGAGCATTTTGGGCGCCATGCAAGTGAGCGAGCACGGTGATCTGGCCAATTGGATGATTCCGGGCAAGATGGTCAAAGGCATGGGTGGCGCCATGGATTTGGTCGCTGGCGTTAAGCGCGTCATTGTGCTCATGGAGCATGTGGCCAAAAAGAAAGACGGCAGCGAAGACCTGAAAATTTTGCCCCAATGCACTTTGCCGCTAACCGGCGTAGGCGTGGTGGACCGCATCATCACCGACCTGGCGGTCATGGACGTGACGCCGCAGGGTCTGAAGGTGGTGGAGCTGGCGCCCGGTGTGACACGCGAATTTGTCCAGTCCAAGACCGGCGTAGCGCTGCACTGAGCCGCTTTTTTCTTTACATTTCTTTGACGGCGCGCAATGCGCCGCACGCAGACGCTGCTTAGACTGGCCGCATAACAAGCACTTCGGTGAGAGGCGGTCTTTGTGGATAAAAATGGTTGGGCCCGCCGCCTGGGCGCGGCGCTGGTGCTTGGCTTGTCAGCGGGCTTGGCGTTAGCGGACAGCCCCGCCAATGTATTAGATAACTACAAGGCCCAGGCCAAGGCGGCCGGTGTGTCCGCAGGCGATACGGTACGCGGCCAAAGTTTTTTCAACAGCACCCATGGCAATGAGTGGAAATGCGCGTCCTGCCATGGCGCCGTGCCTACGGGGAAGGGCGAGCATGCCATTACCCACAAAGTGATTGAGCCCCTGGCGCCGGCTTTTAACGCGCAGCGCTTTAGCGATGTGTCCAAGGCCGACAAATGGTTCCGCCGCAATTGCAAAGACGTGTTGGCGCGCGAATGCAGCGCTGCAGAAAAAGCCGATGTGCTGGCATGGCTTATCACCCTGAAATAACCTTTTCTTGGAGCTTTATGGCTGAAAACCGCTATCTACCCCGCTGGCAGCGCGTCGCCTTGGCGGCCTTGCTGGGGCTGGCCTCTTTCGCTACCTTGGCGCAAAGCAGCTTCGGCCTCAAAGGGGCGCCCGCCGCTTTCCATGCGGAGTGCACCAGTTGCCATATCGGCTATGCGCCGGGTCTGGCTGGTGAGGCCAATTGGCGCGGCATTATGGGTGGGCTGGATAAGCATTTTGGCGTCGACGCCTCAATCGACGAAAAATCGCGCAAGGTCATTGCAGCCTGGCTGATCAGCCATGCGGCCAAAGGCAGTCAGTATGCCAGTGCCAGCCCGGAGTTTCGCATCAGCAAAAGCAACTGGTTTGTGCGCCAGCATGATGAAGTCAGCAGCAAAGTATGGAAGCGCGCCAGCGTCAAAAGCCCGGCCAATTGCGGGGCCTGCCACGGTGGCGCAGACAAAGGCGATTTTGATGAAGACCGCGTGCGGATCCCCGCATGAGCACGCCCGACACCCTGCCCGAACAAGTCGCTTCGGCAGAACAAAAAATTTGGGATCTGCCCACGCGGGTATTCCATTGGATGCTGGTGCTGTGTTTTGCTGGCGCCTGGCTCACGGCCGAGAGCGAGCGCACTCAGCTTTTGCACCTGACGCTGGGCTACTGTGCCGGTGCCTTGGTGCTGTGGCGCGTGGTGTGGGGTGTGGCGGGCAGCCGCTATGCCTTGTTCAGCGACTTTGTGCGTAGCCCGGCGGCGGCGCTGCGTTATCTAAGGGGCTATCTGCCCCGCAGCACCTTAGCAGCACCACGGCGCTACCTGGGGCATAACCCAGCGGGCGGCTGGGCGGTGCTGGGCTTGCTGGCCTTGATAGCAGCTGCCGTAGCCAGCGGTTGGTGGGCGTACCAATCGGGTGCGCCGGATATGGCCGGTGAAATGCATGAAGTGCTGAGCCACGCCTTGCTTATCTTGGTTGCGCTGCATGTAATTGCCGTTATTGCTACCGGATATATCCACGGTGAAAACCTGGTGCGCGCCATGTGGGCTGGCCGCAAGCGCGCTTTGCCTGAACAAGGCATCCGGTCGTCACAGGTAGGGATGGGCCTGTTGTTGTTTGCCGCTGTTACCTGGCTGGGCTGGGCGCTGTACGCCGGCCGCCTACCCGGCCTGACCAGCTAAGGCCTAATGCGCACCCGCAGCGTCTGCGGGCGCTTTGGCTGAGGGCAGCCCTTGCGGCGGCTGCTGCATCGGTTTGGCAAGCCAAATAATCGGAATAAGCAGTAGAAATATAAACGCGGAGGCCAAGAAAATATCGTCCGCCGCCATGGTGGCAGCCTGCTGGTCTATCAGCCGGTTGATGCTGGCCAGGCCTTGTTCTTGACTCATACCCGCGGCCGCAAAATTACTTAGTGCGCTGGTCGTGGCCTGGCTGCCTAGGTTAATGGTTTCGGCCAGTTCGGCGTGGTGCATAGCAGTACGGTCTTGCCACAAAGTAATCGTGACCGACGTTCCGAAAGAGCCACCCAAAATCCGCATGAAGTTGGACAGGCCAGAAGCCGAAGGCATGTTGGCTGGGGCAATTCCGTTGAGGGTGAGTGTGGACAAGGGTATGAAGAAAAACGCCACGGCTATGCCCTGGAGGATGGTGGGCATCATGATGGTCATGAAGTCGGCCTGGGTGCTAAATTGCGAGCGCATCCACAGCACCACGGAGAACATCACAAAAGAAAAAGTTGCCAGTTTGCGTGGATCAAATTTGTGAACGTTTTTGCCGACAATGGGCGAGAGCAATATCGCAAACAAGCCCACGGGCGCCAGCATCATGCCCGCCTGCGTCGAGGTGTAGCCCATGTACTGCTGTAACCACAAAGGAAATAGCACCAGGTTGCCAATGAACAAGCTATAGGCAATAGCCAGGCAGATCGAGGCCCAGCGAAAATTGCGTAGCTTGAGCAGGCGCAAATCTACCACCGGGTGTTTATCCGTAAGCTCCCAGGCGATAAAAAACGCGCCGCAAATGGCCGCTACCAGGCCCAGCACAACGATTTCGCTGGAGTGAAACCAATCGACTTCCTTGCCCCTATCGAGCATGATTTGCAAAGCGCCTACCGCCAGCACCAGCAGCGTCAATCCCACGGTATCGATGGGGAGTTTTTGGCGCTGTGATTCGCGCTTTTTGTAGATGGTCCAGGTGATAAAAGCCGCTGCAATGCCGACCGGAATATTGATGTAAAAAATCCAGCCCCAGTGCGCGTTGTCGGTAATCCAGCCGCCCAGCAAGGGGCCCATTACCGGCGCTACCAGCGTGGTCATGGCCCACATCGCCATGGCGATGCCGGCCAGGGCTGGCGGGTAGCTCGAGAGCAGCAGGGTTTGCGCCAGCGGCATCATGGGCCCGGCTACAAAACCTTGAAAGGCGCGCATCGCAATCAGCGTCGGCATATTGGGCGCCAGGGCGCACAGCCAGGAGGCCAGCACAAACAGCAAGACGCTCAAGGTGAACAAGCGCACTTGCCCAAAACGCTGTGACAGCCAACCGGTCAGTGGTACGGCAATCGCATTAGCTACGCCAAAACTGGTGACTACCCAGGCACCCTGGTTGGGGCTGACACCCAAATCGCCGGCAATCGCGGGCAGCGACACGTTGGCGATGGATGAATCGAGCACGTTCATAAAAGTCGCTGCGGACAGCGCTATCGTGCCCCAAACGCGGGCTGCGCCGCTCAGCGGCGCATGGGCAAGAGGTGGCGAGGCAGTGGCCATGGTGCGCTTAGGACTTACCTGCGGGCACAGGCGCCGCTTTGCCAGCGCCCATATTGTTGGCAATCACGCGCTGAATCTCGGCAGTAGCTTGGCCGTCGAGCAGTTCATAAACAGCGGTTTGCACCGAAGAGGCGCTTTGCGCGCCTTCGGCCAGTGACTTGCCATCCTGTGACTTCACATCCACTGTCACTTCCATCGACAAGCCGATGCGCAGCGGATGCGCGCTGACCTGCGCCGGGTCCAGCGCAATGCGCACCGGTACGCGCTGCACCACCTTAATCCAGTTACCGGTCGCGTTTTGCGCCGGCAGCAGCGAAAAGGCCGCACCGGTACCGGCACCCAGTCCGATCACCGAACCCTGGTACTTCACCTTTTTGCCATACACATCAGCCGTCAGCGTGGCCGGTTGGCCGATGCGGATGGTGCGCAACTGGACTTCTTTAAAGTTGGCATCGACCCAGGGAGCGCCCAGTGCCACCACCGACATCAAAGGCGTGCCCGGCGCGATGCGTTGCCCCAGTTGTACCGTGCGCTTGGCAATATAGCCATCCACTGGCGCGGGCAGCGTGGCGCGGTGCAAGGCGAGAAAGGCTTCACGTACTTTGGCGGCGGCGGCCAGCACACTGGGGTGGTTTTGCACCTGGGTGTTATCGGTCAGCGTGCGAGCGCCTTGTAATTGATCGCGCGCGGCCAGGCTGGCTGCTTTGGCCGATACCAATGCGTTTTGCGCTTGCGTCAGTTGCGCTTGTACATGCGAAATTTCTTCGGCCGACACCGCGCCTATGCCCACCAGCGACTGGCGCCGCGCCAGGTCATCGCCCAAGCGGTTGATTTCGTTTTGCGCCTTGAGGATGTCGCTTTCGCGCACGGCGAGTTGCGCTTCTAAGGTGGTGTTATTGGCGTACAGACTGCGTACCTGGCGCACCGCCTGAGCCAGGTTGGCCTCTGCCAAATCCAGCGCCATTTTGGCGTCGGCAGCATCGAGTTTCACCAGCGGCTGACCGGCTTTGACAAAGTCCGTGTCATCGGCCAGGATGGCGGTGACAGTGCCTCCTATTTGTGGCGTGATCTGAATCACATTGCCCTGCACATAGGCGTTGTCAGTGGACTCTTGGTTGCGCCCCGCATACCAATCGTATGCGCCATAAGCCAGGCCGGCCAATACCACCAGAGCCACCATGGTCAAGGCCTTTTGCCGGCCGCTACCCGCATTTGCAGCTGGCTCAGGGCTTGCGGTAGCGGGCGTGGTTTGCGCGGGTGCAGGAGTGCTGGCTTGGGCAGCGGTGGGGGAGGGCGGGTTAGCTTGGCTCATACAAAGTATCTCTAGAAAATTCAGGGTGTAGTTTTGGGTGCAGCGCTTGCGGTGCTGCTGGTGTTGGCGCTGCCATAGCCGCCGCCCAGCGCGCGTAAAAGTTGGGCTTGCGTGTCCAGGGCGCGGGCTTGCAATTCAATGGCTTGGCGCTGGTGCGGCACCAGTGCGCTTTGCGCATTAATCACCGCCGAGCGCGTAAGCAGGCCAGCCGCGTAGCGCTGTTGCGCGATTTGCAGTAAAGCCTGTGCATTAGCCTGTGCCAGTTGTTGCTCACGCTGCTGTTTGGCAATACCTTGCAGGCTACTGAGTTGCTCGCTCACATCGCGCACTGCTTCCAAAACCAGGGCGTTATAGCTTTCGATAGCGCCATCGAGGTCGGCCGATTTGCCCTGCAAATTGGCGCGCAGGCGTCCGGTGTCAAACACGGGCAGGCGCAGTGCAGGGCCCAGGCCCCATTGTTCGCTACCTGCGTGGGTGATGTTGCTCCAGCCCACGCTATTAAGACCCACAAAAGCAGTCAGATTGATGTTGGGATAGAACAAAGTTTTGGCGTAGGCCATATCGGCACTTGCCGCCTCCACGCGCCAGCGTGCCGCCACGATGTCGGGCCTGCGTCCTAATAAATCCATGGGTACGCTGTTCTGTGGCGGGCTGGCCTGCAGCGCGCCCAGTGCCTCCTCAGGCACTGCGAGGTCTAGGCTGGCCTTGCCAGTGAGCGCGGCCAAGGCATTGCGCGACAGGGCTATTTGTTCACTAAGGGCCTCTATCTGCTGGCGGATTTCGGCCATGCTGGTTGTGACGCTTAGGAATTCATAGTCGCTGTCCAGGCCGGCGTCTTTGCGCGCTTTGCCCATGGCATTGGCCTGCGCACGCTGCGCAAGGTATTGCTGCTGCAAGCCGCGCTGTGCCTGCAATCGCACCAGGCCTAGATAGGTGCGGGTCACCTGCGTGGCCAACAGCAAGCGCGCTTGCTGTGCATCGGCAATAGCTGCTTGTGTAGCGCCAATAGCGGCGTCCAAGGCCGCACGGTTTTTGCCGAAGACATCCCATTCGTAGGACAGGTTTAGTTGCATATTGGCAGTTTGGTAAGTACCCCCGGCCAGTGGCGGTGGGTACATGCCGACAGCGCTAAAGCGTTGTTGGCTAGCGTCCAGGCTGGCCAGGGACTGCACCTTGTCATTGGCCCCCTGGGCCTGTGTCACCGCCTGGGCGCGGGCAATCCGAGTCTGTGCGGTCTTGAGCGAGGGATGGCTTTCCAAGGCCCGGGCCACCAGAGCATCCAGGCGCGCGTCCTGGAAGCTGCGCCACCAATTTTGATCAAAGACTCCTTCCTTGGGCTCGGTGCTAGCGCTGCGGGCGCCCTCAGGCGCAGGGGCGGGCAGCGGCACAGCACGCAAGCCCAGGCTTTCGGGGGGCAGTGCATGCGACATGGGCGCGATGCCCGAAAAATCAGCGCAGGCGCTTAGCAGCAGGAAGGTGCACACCATGGCGAGTCGGGCCGGGCATAGCCGCTTAGAAATGGGGCGGGCCCATGGCATGTGCGACGGGTTGGAAGTAGGAACAATTTGATGGGTCATGATCGGCTCAATGCGGGGACTCGTTGTCGCCGGGGGGCAGCGGGCCGGACTGGGCCTGCAAGGCCTGTCCGTTGCTCAGCATTTTTTGTAAAAGTGTTTTCAAAGTGGCAAATTCGTCCGCGCTCATGCCAGCTAAATGCTGATTGAGTACCTCGCTGAGCACGCCTGGCAGGGCTTGGGCGGCGCGCTGGCCGCTGTCAGTCAGGGCGATATGCACCAGTCGGCGGTCGCGCTCGGAGCGGCTGCGGCTGCACAAGCCTTTGGCCTCCAGGCGGTCCAGCATGCGGGTCATGGCGCCGGCATCGAGCTGGCAATCCCGTGCCAGTTCGGCACCGGTCGAGCTCTGGCCCAAATACAGTTTCATGATGGGCAGCCACTGCGCGTTGGTCAGCGCGGAACCGGCCAATTCGGTCTCAATACTGTGCGCCAGGCTTTGCAGAATGCGCCGCATCATGTAGCCCACGCTGTCCTCGGGCTGGTAGTTATCGGCCTGGTAAAAGGCGTGGCTGACCAAGGCGGGCGACGCGCTGTCCGTGCTTACTGCTTCGGTTGACCTAGGGTTTTCCATGAGGTGCAGATTCTAATCATTGCATAGGCAATGATTGACATGGCATGGAAATATACCTAAGCATGGCGCAAGGGCATTGCGCCTGTCGCGAACGGCGACAATCAGCGCTTGCGCCATTGAAAGCCTCTTTTTTGTCTCCTTCTGTAAGCCCCGCCGCTGCGCCCCCGAGCCCCCCTTCTTCCCGCCTGGCCAGCGGTTTGACCTTGGCGGTGCTGGGTGCGGTGGCCTTTAGTGGCAAGGCCATCATCGTCAAATTGGCCTACCGCCATGGTGTCGATGCGGTCACCCTCTTGATGCTGCGCATGGCCTTGGCACTGCCGTTTTTTATCCTGATGGCTTGGTGGGCGGGGCGCGAGCGCAATGGCCTTAAGCCCGATGCGCTGCACTGGCGCGATGGCCTGGGCATTGTCTGGTTGGGATTTACCGGCTACTACCTGGCCAGCTTTTTGGACTTTGCCGGCCTAGCCTATATCAGCGCCTCGTTTGAGCGTCTGATTCTGTACCTCAACCCCACGCTGGTCGTCTTGCTTGGGGCCCTGCTGTACCGGCGCAGGATCAGCCTGTACCAGTGGTTGGGGCTGGGCATTAGCTATGGCGGCGTATTGCTGGTCTTTGGCCATGAGGCCCATTTGTCCGGCGAGGGTGTGTGGTTGGGCTCAGCGCTGGTGTTCGCCAGCGCCGTTAGCTATGCACTGTATCTTTCCTACAGCGGCGAATTGGTGCGCCGCCTGGGCGCTTTGCGTCTGGTGGGCTGGGCCAGCGCGGTGGCCTGTGTTTTGTGTATTGCGCAGTTCCTGGTCTTGCGGCCCGTCGCCGGTTTATGGGATTTGGCGCCGCAGGTATGGACGCTGTCAATAATCAATGCGTCGGTATGCACGGTGGTGCCAGTGGTTTTAGTGATGATGGGCATTGAACGCTTAGGCGCCGGTCTGGCAGCGCAAGTGGGTATGGTCGGCCCCATGTCCACCTTGATGATGGCCGCCGTGTTTTTGGACGAACCCTTGACCGCTTGGGTACTGGGCGGTACCGTGCTGGTGGTGGCTGGTGTGTTTGTTTGTACGCGCAGTCCGGTGGTGGTGGCGCCTGCAGCTTGATTGACTTAGAAAGCTTTGCATAAGCTCAAACCTGTTCATTGCGAGGCCGCAGGCCGTGGCAACCCAGGTAGTCATGGACTGCCGCGTCGCTAAGGCTGCGCGCAGCGACGGGTGTGGCGGCGACGCTATGGGGTTTGGCGCTTCGCGTGTGTGGGTATTTTTTGACCTTTGGAGTAAAGCATGGACTTAGGAATAAAGGGCCGGTGGGCTTTGGTGTGCGGCGCCAGCCGCGGTTTGGGTTTGGGCTGCGCGCAGGCCCTGGTGCGAGAAGGCGTGCATGTGCTCTTGGTGGCGCGCCGGCCTGATGTGCTGGGCGCTGCGGCTGCGCAACTGGCCGCTGGCGATGCCGCTGCCAGCGGCGCGCAGGTACTTCATTGCGCGGCAGATATCACCACCCCCGAGGGCCGTGCTGCCGTATTCGCCATCCGCAGCGACTTTGACATCGTGGTCACCAACGCCGGTGGCCCCCCACCGGGTTCTTTCCGCGACTGGGACCGCGATGCCTGGCTGCGCGCCCTGGACGCCAATATGCTCACGCCCATCGAACTGATCAAAGCCACGGTCGATGGCATGGCCGCGCGTGGTTTTGGCCGCATCATCAACATCACCTCGGGTGCGGTGAAGGCGCCTATCGACATGCTGGGCTTGTCCAACGGCGCGCGCAGCGGCCTCACGGGCTTTATCGCGGGGCTGGCGCGCTCTAGCATCGCGGCGCAGGGCGTGACTATCAACAACTTGCTGCCCGGCCCGTTTGACACCGACCGCTTGCAAGGCCTGTTTGCCAGCGCGGCACAAAAAACCGGTCAAAGTATCGAAGCGCTGGCCACCACACGCCGCAAAGGCATACCGGTCCAGCGCTTTGGCACGCCAGAAGAATTCGGTGCTGCCTGCGCGTTTTTATGCAGCCCATTGGCCGGCTTTATCACCGGCCAAAACCTGTTACTCGACGGCGGAGCTTTTGGCGGTACGTTTTAAGGAAATTGCGTGGGCCGGTGAGAGCCCTGTTTACTAGCTACTAGCTATTGGAAATCGGGCTGCGCTCCAATGCGCCAATCTAGGTCTCAGTTTTGGCTGGTGCCGTCTTGCGCGCCGACAAGACAATGCCCGCCGCAATCAGCGCAAACGCCGCTGCATGAAATAGTTGCGGTGACTCTCCTAAAAACAGCGTGGACAAGAGAGCAGCGAAAAGCGGAATAAGGTTCATAAAAAACCCGGCCACCGAGGGCCCGACCAGTGCCACCCCGGCACCCCAGGCGCGGTAAGACAGCACCGCAGGCCCGAGCCCAATAAATGCCAGCGCTGCCGCCAGCGGCCAGCCCAGCTCCAGACGGGCATCGGTCAGCGTCCATTCCAGCGAGGCGCAGCCCAGTGCCCCGATGAGGCCAAAAACCGTTTGCGCCAGCAAAAAGGCCGCCCAGTCGGCGCGAATAGATGCTGATTCGGCGCTGGGATGGGCCAGCAGCCAGCTGTAAAACGCCCATCCGATGGCGGCGATCAGCATGTACACATCGCCGGCCACCAAATGAAAGCCCACCAGAATGTCCCACTGGCCGCGGCACATCACCAGCACCACGCCGGCAATCGACAAGACCGCGCCCAGCGATTGCCGCGCGGACACCGGCGTGCCAAAGAAAAAGCGCCCGATGAGCAGCATCCACACCGGCGTGCTGGCGCCCACCAGCGTCACGTTCATAGCGGTGGAGGTGGTCAGCGCCAGGTACAGCATAGCGTTGTAGCTGGCGATGCTCAGCGCACCGAGCAGGGCGAAGCGCCGCCATTGCGCCCACAGCGGGCTGTCTTTGCGCAGCACCCAGCCTGCCATGGGTAGCAGCACGCAAAAGGCGATCAACCAGCGAAACAGATTGAGCGTCATCGGCGAAATCAGTTCTTGCACCATGCGACCGATGACAGCGTTACCGGCCCACAGGATGGTGGCCAGCGTGAGCAATAGCGCCGCTTTGCCGCTCATGCGCAGGGGGGAGGGTGTGACCATGGCTGCACTGTAACCAGTCTGTGCGCTCGGGCAATAGCGACTGGCCCGCCTACTTTGGTCGATGGCGGGATAATCGTCTGCTTTATTCAATCACTCTTCGCTGGAGCTTACCCATGTCCTCACCCTTGTCCCGTTCTATCCAAATCGACCAGCATGGTGGCCCCGAGCAAATGCATTTGGTGCAGATTGCCGTCGGTGAGCCCGGCCCAGGGGAAGTGCGTATCCGTCACCATGCGGTCGGCCTCAATTACATCGATGTGTATCAGCGCAGCGGTTTGTATCCCATGAATTTGCCGGTGCAACTGGGCATGGAGGCCGCTGGCCTTATCGAAGCAGTGGGTGAGGGCGTGACGCACCTCAAAGTGGGCGACCGCGCTGCCTATGCCAGTCAGCCGCCCGGCGCCTATTGCGAGCGCCGGGTGATGCCTGCCAAGTGCGTATGCAAATTGCGCGATGACATCAGCTTTGAAACCGGCGCAGCCATGATGCTCAAGGGCCTGACGGTGCAATACCTGCTCAAGCGCACTATGCCGCAAGGCGGTTTGAGCGCCGGCGACTTTATTTTGTTCCATGCTGCTGCCGGTGGCGTGGGTTTGATTGCCTGCCAATGGGCCAAAGCCCTGGGCTTGCAACTTATTGGTACGGCAGGCTCGGACGACAAATGCGCACTGGCCAAGGCCAATGGCGCGGCCCATGTCATCAACTATGCCAAGGAAGATTTTCTGGCGCGGGTAAAGGAAATTACGGGTGGCAAGGGCGTGAAAGTGGTTTATGACTCGGTAGGTAAAGACACCTGGGATAAGTCGCTCGATTGCATATCGCCGTTTGGCTTGATGGCCAGCTTTGGCAATGCGTCCGGCCCGGTAGCGCCTTTTTCGCCTGGAATTCTCGGCCCCAAGGGTTCAATTTACGTGACCCGCCAGACTCTATTTAGTCATATTTCCACGCGCGAACGCACGCAAGAAATGGCCGACGATTTGATGGATGTGGTCGCCAGCGGCAAAGTCCAGATCCACATCGGCCAACGATATGCGCTGCAAGACGTGCAGCAGGCGCATCGCGACCTGGAAGCGCGCAAGACTACGGGTTGCACCATCCTGACCCTGTGAGCGCCAGCCCCGCCATCAGCCCCGGCCTGGCCCGGATGCTTTGGGCGCTGATGGCGCTCACGCTGCTGGTCAATGCGGCCAGCATGCTCACGCCCATCATCAACGAGGGCGACTCGGTGCTGTACGCCGCACTGGCCCAGCATATGCTTCAGAGCGGCGACTATCTCTCACTGGTGTTGGATGGCAAAGACTGGCTGGACAAGCCGCATTTCCCGTTTTGGATGGGCGCGCTGTTTTTCAAGCTGTTTGGCATTAGCGCTGGCAGCTACATCCTGCCGGGCTTTTTGTTCCATGTGCTGGGCGGCTATTACACCTACCGCCTGGCGCGCACGCTGTATGGCCGTGATGCCGCCTTGCTGGCCTTGCTGGTGTATTTGTCCACCTACCACGTGATGTACACCACCAGCGCGCTCAAGGCCGAGGCCTTCCTCAACGGCAGCGTCATGGGTGCCTGCTATTACTGCTTGCGCCTGGATACGACGGGCCGGGCCAAACATCTGTTTTTGGCGGCGGTTTTTAGCGCCTGCGCACTGATGACCAAAGGCGTTTTTACGCTGGTCACTATTGGTAGCGGACTGTTTGTTTTGTGGGCTTATCAAGGACGTTGGGCGCAATTGCTGCGCCTGCGCTGGTGGTTGATGCTTGGCCTGACCTTGTTGTTTACGGCACCAGAGTTAATTGCTTTGTACTGGCAGTTTGATTTGCACCCGGAGAAAACCGTGTTTGGCCGCCAGGGCGTTTCGGGTATCCGGTTTTTCTTTTGGGACAGCCAGTTTGGTCGCTTTTTCAATTCAGGCCCCATCACCAATGAAGGCGGTAATCCCTGGTACTTTGTGCATGTATTTCTATGGGCTTTTTTGCCCTGGGTCGCCTCTTTTGGCGCTGCGCTCTGGTCGGGCCTGAGGTCATTTGCGGGCTCGGCCAGCGGCCAGCGGGATGCCTTCGTGTATTTGTGCGCCAGCTTTTTCGTAAGCTTTGCGATGTTCAGCGCCACCGCATTTCAGTTGGACTATTACACCGTCATCGTCTACCCCTTTGCCGCGATCTTGTGCGGCCGGTTTTTACTGAGCTGTCTGGATGCGGGGCAGGGCAAGGCGGTCTGGATAGGGCAGCTGGTCTGCACGGTGCTGGCTCTGGGTTTAGGTCTGGGCGTGGCGCTGCAAGTCGGAGATGCGGGCCTGCTCACCTTTTTGCTGGGCGCTTGCATGCTGGGCGCACTGGCCGTCTGGCGCTGGCGCCTTTGGCAAAGAGCCGGTGTGTTACTGGCCTTGCCAGTGCTTTCGGTGAATATGTTGTACGCGTCTCTGGAGGGTATGACCTACATCGCCCAAACGCGCTACAGCGTTCCCTTTAACGTGCTCCCGGTACTGGCCACCAGCCCCAGCACTGCGGTACTGGTCTATGGCATGGACCCCACGGTGGCATGGGAAATTGGCCTATACCGCCGCAGCGCCCCCAGCCTGCGTAGGGAGTCTATGGACGCAGCGAGCGAAAACCCCAAGGACTATTTTTTGCTGATCAAGAGCGAAGCCCTGCCCGCATTGAGCGCGTCCTTAGGCGCCTACCGTGTGGTGCATCAAGGCCAGTGGGTGGACCACAAAACCGGCTTACTGCCGCGCCAAATCAATCTGGCCAAAGGTACAGAGCCTTTGGAGTCGTTCAGCGTATTGCGCGTGGGGCCGGCAAGTTAGGTGGCGGGCAGGCTCTGAGTCAGTTCTAGCGGCTGCGCCGCACACGCAGTATCTCGTCCAGTATCAGGCAAGTAGCGCCCAGGGTGATGGCGCTGTCGGCCACGTTAAAGGCGGGGAAGTGCATCGCCATCCAGTGAAAATCCAAAAAATCTACTACATAGCCATAGAGCACCCGGTCTATGACATTGCCCACTGCCCCGCCGAGCACGCAGCTGATGGCAAAGCAAAATAATTTTTCACCGGCATGGCTGTTGAGCAGCCAGACCATGAACACCGCGGCCACGCTGCCCAAGCCGGTAAAAAACCAGCGCTGCCAACCCGAGGCATCGGCCAGAAATGAAAAGGCAGCACCGCTGTTATGCGCCCGCACGATATTGAAAAAATCGGTGACCATGCGGCTATCACCCAATTGCATGCTTCCGACGATGAGCAGCTTGGTGAACTGGTCCGCCAACACAATCAAGAGCGCGATGGCCAGCCAATGGAGTAAACGCACGCCTCCCTGATGCCGTGCCATTAGGCCACCTGCCGGCTTTCGCCGTCGCCCACTAAATTGCTGACGCAGCGCCCACAAATCGTCGGGTGGGCGGCATCACTGCCCGGTGCCATACTGGTCTCTTCCACATAGTGCCAGCAGCGTTCGCACTTGGTGGCATCCGCTGCACGTGCCTGTACTGCCAGAGCCTCGCCTGGCAACAGTGTGACGGTCGAGCTGATGAACACAAAGCGCAGGTCCGCGCCCAGACTCTGGAGCAAGGCCAGGTCTTGCGGGTTGGCAGTGATGCTGACCGCCGCTTGCAGCGATGCGCCCACTTGCCCTGCTACCCGCAGCACTTCGATTTCTTTGTTCACCGCCTCGCGGATTTCGCGGATGCGGGCCCATTTGGCGTTCAGCGCTTCGTCGGGTGCCAGCAAAGGCGTGTAGGTGGCAAAAAAGATAGATTCGCGCAGACCCTCGGGCGCTTTGCCCTCAGCAGCCAGCGTGGCCCAGGCCTCTTCCGCGGTGAAGCTGAGCAAGGGCGCCATCCATCGCAGCATGGCCTGGGTAATCTGCCACAAAGCGGTTTGCGCGCTGCGCCGCGCATGCGAGGCGGCAGCGGTGGTGTAGAGCCGGTCTTTGAGTACGTCCAAGTAAAACGCGCCCAGGTCTTCCGAGCAATACACCTGTAATTTAGAAACCACCGGGTGGAACTCATAGCGCCCGAAATGGCCGCCTTCAAACACCTGGCGTTCAGCATTCCACACGCCCGCAATATCGGCTTGCAAGCGCGCCGCACGACTGATGGCGTAGCGATCCACTTCCAGCATCGAGTCAAAAGGCACGGTGTCCTTGCCCGGATCAAAGTC